>CAZZBK010000037.1:0-39615 GCA_964652155.1 uncultured Planctomycetaceae bacterium
TTTACGGACTCCCGCTGGTCGTCCTGTTAACTTAATTATATGAACCTCAATAACGTGATCTGGAACGAGCAAGACGTCCCGCACCCTACGCGCTCGCTTGCGCGAAACCGGGGCTGATCTTCTCGAGTTCCTCGGCGACGCAATCGACCGTGTAGCGGATTTGCTCGGGCGTGTGGCAGGAGGTGATGAAGAAGCGGAGCCGGGCGGCCTTTTCTTCCACCGCGGGGTAGAGAATCGGCTGCACGTTGACGCCGCGATCCTTGAGCGCTTTGGACAAGGCGAGGGCGTGCATCGAGTTGCCGATGATGATCGGCACGACCGGTGAGTCTTCGCTCAGGCCGGTGTTGAGTCCGTGCTGCTTGGCGAGACTGAGGAACAGTTTTGCCCGTTCGTGCAATCGCGCGACCCGCTGCGGTTCGGCTTCGAGAACCCGGATCGAAGCCAGCGAGGCGGCGGCGTTCGAGGGGGAGATGCCGACGCTGTACACGAAGCCGGGGGAGGTGTACTTGAGGTACTCGACGAGCGCCTTGGAGCCGGCGATGTAGCCGCCGCACGACCCGAACGACTTGCTGAGCGTGCCCATCCACAGGTCGACGTCCGAGGGCTTGACGTTGAAGTACTCGCTGATCCCCCGGCCATGCGCGCCGAGCGTGCCGATTGAGTGGGCTTCGTCGACCATCAGGAACGTCTTGTGCTTCTTTTTCAGTTCGACAAAGTGCGGCAGGTCGCCGATGTCGCCGTCCATGCTGTACACGCCTTCGATGACGATCAGCACGCGTCGGTACTCGCTGCGCAAATCACGGAGCAACTCGTCGACCACGGCGTAGTCGTTGTGCGGGAACGGTCGGCGTCGCGCGCCGCTCAGTTTGCAACCTTGGATAATGCTGTTGTGGGCGAGCGCGTCGTGCAGGATCAAGTCGCCAGGACCAAACAAGTGACCGATCGTCGTCTCGTTGGTCGAGTGACCGCCGACGTAGACGATCGAGTCTTCGGTGCCGATAAACTGAGCGATCGCTTGTTCCAGTTCGCGATGGACGGTCTTCTCGCCCGAGACCAACCGGCTGGCCGAGACACTGGTGCCGTATTGATCGATGGCCTCTTTGGCCGCGCGGGTCACGCTGGCGTCGCCCGACATGCCAACGTAGTTGTAGCTGCAAAAGTTGATGTACTCGCGGCCGTCGATCATCGTCGTGTCGTTGGTCACGCGCTGATGGACGGGGAAGTACGGGTTGCCAAGGCCCGAGGCCTCGACCATCTCGAGGTTTTGACGCAAGCGGATGTACTCGGGCATGCAGTCGAAGCGGAAATACTCTTCGGGGACGTCAGGGCCGTTGTTCTTCTCGGCCTCGACCCCCTTGCCCAGGTAGCGATCGACGGCGTCGACCACCTCGCGGCAGGTTTCGAGTGATTGCAGAATTTCTTCGGGGAATCGTCCGCCGAACCGCTCTTCGAGCGCGGCCAGAATTTCCATCCGTTCGAGCGAGTCGAGTCCGAGCTCCGTGATATTCGAATCGAGCGTGAGTCCGCGAGCGCGCTCTTTGGCGATGCGACGAACTTCTTCGAGCACCAAGTCGGCCGTGCTCCGCTTTTTGAGCGGATACATGCGTCCATGCTGCGACTCGGCCTGTTCGTCGTCGGCGATCGCTTGCAGCTTGAACTCGGAGGGGGCTTGAGGCGCGGCGGCGGTCACATCGACCTCGACTTCAGCGACGGCTTGCGGCGCGGCGCTCTCGGGAGCGACGAGCGCGGCATCGCCCGAGTCCCAGCCAACGACCACGTCGAGCGAGCCGTCGAGAAAGGCGCGGCGGCAGGCGTGACGTTGGATCTTGCCGCTGCTCGTTTTGGGAATGCTACCTTGCTTGATGAGCCGAATCGAGTCGACCTGCAATTCGTGTTCGCGCGAGACGTCGCGTCGAATGGCCTCGAACATTGCGGCGGCGTCGTCGACCTGATGGCGATCGACTTCGTAGACGATGACCAGCTTGGGCTGATCTTCGACCTCGATGGTGAAGGCGGCCCCCGCGCCCGGCTTCACGCCCGTGTTGCTTCGCTCGACGGTCAACTCGATATCGTGCGGGTAGTGGTTTAACCCGCGAATGATGATGAGGTCCTTGAGTCGGCTGGCAATGAACAGCTCGGAGCCTTGGAAGAAGCCGAGGTCGCCGGTTCGCATGAACGGTCCCTCGCCCGTGTCTTTAAGCACGGCGCGGAAGGTGTGTTCGGTCTCTTCCTTTCGCTTCCAGTAGCCCTGGGCGACACTGGGGCTTTGCACCCAAATCTCGCCGACTTCGTTTTCGGCGCAGCGGGTCTGGGTGTCGGGCCGCACGATAATGACCTTCTCGCTGGGCAAGGCCTGGCCGGAGCCGACGAGGCGTCGGGCTCCCTTTTCTTGGCTGGCGAGCACGGGCACGACTTCGCCGTTTTCGAGGGCCTTGGGATCGTAAGCGCGGACGACCGGCGGCTGATTTTTGAACCCGCCGGCCACGATGAGCGTCGCCTCGGCGAGTCCGTAGCAGGGGTAGAACGCCTCGCGACGGAAGCCGCAGGGCTCGAAGACCTCGGCAAAGCGGTCGAGCGTTTCGGCCCGCACGGGTTCGGCACCATTGAAGGCCAAGTCCCAACAGCTCAGATCGAGTTGCGCCCGTTGCTCGGCAGTGATTTTGCGGGCACACAGGTCGTAGGCGAAGTTTGGCCCGCCGCTGACCGTGGCTCGATACTTGGAAATGGCCTTGAGCCAGCGAAACGGCCGCTGCAAGAACGACACCGGCGACATGCTCACGCCCGGAACGCCCGCGTACATCGGTTCGAGAATGCCGCCGACCAGCCCCATGTCGTGGTAGCTGGGGAGCCAAAACGCGCCAATCACCGAGCGCGTCATCTCGAACGCCGAGGCGATCATCCAGCAGTTAGCCAGCAGGTTGCCGTGCGTGAGCATCACCCCCTTGGGGGTACCGGTCGAACCGGAGGTGTACTGTAAAAAGGCCAGCGTCTCGCGATTGATATTGGGCCGAGACCAACTGTCGGCCACCGCCGTGTCGATGCGATCGGTGCAAACCCAGTGCATCTTGTTGAGTTCGGGGGCTTGGTCCAGCGTGGGGGCCACTCGATCGTAGACCGACTGGACGGTCAGAGCGACCGCCGCGTCGCAGTCATGGGCGATCAGCTCGATGCGTTCGAGCGAGCGGTTGAGCCGCGGAGGGTACGCGGGGACCGCGACGCAGCCGGCATACAAGCAGCCGTAAAACGAGGCGATAAAGTCGAGCCCCGCTGGAAACAACAGCACGGCCCGCTGGCCGGTCAAACCTCGTTCGATGAGGGTTTGGCCGATGGCCCGCGCGCGGCGGTCAAGCTCGGCGTAGGTGAAGTTGACTTCTTCGTCATCGCCATCGACCAGGAAGCGGTAGGTGATGAAATCCGGCTGCGTCTCGGCGCGGTGGCGCACCAAGTCGACAAACGTCGGAGGACCGTAGGTGGTCGAAATCATGAGCTGGTGATGCACGACAGGCCAAGCTCCATCGAGTCGGAGGGACTAAGGGCCCCTAAACAAACTCACCCGCAAGATGACGAACTGACCGACTCGGTCACTCGATCTGACGGCGTGATCCAATGGTTAGGTGCTATGACTAAACGACCGACAGGCTCTCCAAGTAGCCCAACTGAATCGAGTCCGATCGACCCAAGTGTCCGGATCAAATCATCGTTTCTATCGATTAAAGCTTGCTGGAACAAGTGGTTAGGACGTTGCGATCGGCTGGCGTTCAGGGGCTGGAGCGACTGATTCGTTATCGGCATTCGGAGACGTTTAAGTCAGCCTGGATGGACTCTGAAGTGTGCGTCTCTCATTGTAACGCACGATCAAATATGAACTTGCGATAGCGATTCGCAAGCAGAGAAAACGTCTTGCGAGCAGGAATTCGAGGAAAGGCTTTATGCCCAATCCAAACCAGTTTCCTTTTTTACCCGATCCGAAAAATCTCCCAAAAGCCCCCCAATTACATCCCAGCGGTCAGGGCGACGGAGTTCGATATCCCCCTGTCGGTTGATCCGGACCAAGCTCTGTTCGCTAACACCCAGTTGGCGGAGTTCGTCGGGCTGCATCTCTTCGTCGCGAGTAATGCGCATCAGTGTCTCACCGGACATTTCAATGAATTGCATCGACAGCTTCATACTCGCCCTCGAAAACGGTTGGGGGCAGGGCCCACAGAGGATTGCTCGCCCCATGATAACTCGTCGGGCTTCAGGATACCAATTCTGAAACCGGTTGAATTAGAACAGCATGGCTTTCGAGTCTCTGGGGCGATGGCTATGATGCTCGCACCATGAGTGAACGACCTCTGAAACTACTGGTATTGGGTGCCCATCCCGACGACGCCGAGTTCGCGGCCGGGGGCATCGTGTCGTTGTATCGCGGGATGGGACACGCCGTGAAAATGGTCTCCGTGACCAATGGCGAGTCTGGGCACCATCGCATGGGGGGGCAGGAACTCACGGCGCGGCGTCGAGCCGAGGCCGCCGCGTCGGCCAACTTGATCGGAGCCGAGTCGGCGGTGTGGGATTTTCCGGATGGGCAACTGCTGCCGACGCTCGAGTTGCGTTGGCAGATCATCCGCGAAATCCGGACTTATGACCCTGACTTGGTGCTGACGCATCGAACGAACGACTACCATCCCGATCATCGCGCGGTGGGCCAGGCCGTGCAGGACGCGAGCTACCTGGTGACCGTTCCCCATCTGGTGCCAGAGGTTCCCGCGCTGCGGCGCGATCCGGTGGTGGCCTATTTACCGGACCGGTTCACGCGCCCCAATGCGCTGTCGGCCGACGTGGTGCTCGACATCGGCGGTCAGATAGAAACGATCGTGGACATGCTTGCGTGTCATGCGTCGCAGGTGTTCGAGTGGCTGCCGTACAACGAGCACCTCGACGACCAACTGCCCAACGACGCCCAGGGTCGCCGCGCGTGGCTCAAGAACTGGTTTCTCGACAAGGTGCGCCCCCGGGCGGATCGCTATCGTGACGAACTGGTCGCCGCCTATGGCGAGGAGTATGGCGAACAGATCGAGTTGATCGAGGTCTTCGAGATCAGCGAGTACGCGCTGCAAGCGAGCGAAGCCGAGTTACAACGGCTGTTCGACGTGGGCTAAACGAGCCTTGAGCACTTGGCAGAGCCGGATGAGGGTGTCAACATCGAGCGCCTCGGCGCGGGTGTTCTGGTCGAATTGCATTTCGGCCATGACCTCGTCGACCTGCGGTTTGCTCAGCCGGTCTTTGAACACGCTGACCAGCACGCTGCGCAGGAACTTGCGTCGATAGCAGAATAAATCGCGAATCGTGGTGTGGAAGAATTCGAGATCGCCGATCAGCGCTCGTCTTTCCAATTGCAGCTTTAAGTGTACGATCGCCGAGGTGACCTTGGGCCGGGGCCAGAATACGGTCGGCGGCATCGTGCGAATGATCTCGGCCTCGCATTGGCTCTGCATCCAGATGCTCAGCGCACTGTAGTCCTTCGAGGCCGGTGGCGAAATGATCCGATCGGCCAGCTCTTTTTGAATCGTGCAGGTCATCGAGTAGGGCGGCATATCGGTCGACAGCAGATTCGACATCACGGGGGTGGCCACGTTGTAGGGCAGATTGGCGACCAGCTTGAAGCGTCGATTCGGCGCGGCGGCGAGCTTGGCGCGGACCACGTCGAGCACCGCGTCGTCGAAGTGATTTTTGTTGCGCAGTGCGTCCTGGCAGAGCAGCGTGACGTTCGCGTGGTCGATCAACTCTTCGCTGGCCAGTTGATGCATTTTTTCGTCGATGTCGACGCTGACCACCTCGCCCGCCTGCCGCGCCAACATCGCGGTGAGCGAGCCAGTCCCGGTGCCGACCTCCAGCACAACATCCCGCGCGTCGAGGTGCGCCGAGTCGGCGATCAACTGTACGAGATTCAAATCGATCAGAAAATTTTGCCCATAGCGGCTGTTGGGATGGATGCCCACCTCGCCAAAGCGGCGGGTCAAGTAGCTCAGTGTCTGACGTGGTGTGTTCATGCGTTGGCGAGCGTTGGAGATGAGGGGTCGAGCGAGTGTGTGAGGAGGGGGCGCGTCGGAAGTGCTATGTGTCGCGATGCAATTGCTTCTGCACGTACTTGGCAAGTAGGTCGGTCTCGATGTTCACGCGATCACCTGGTCGCAACGGGCCCAAGGTTGTCACGGCGAGCGTGTGCGGGATCAGGGCGACGCTAAATCGGTCGGCCTCGACATCGACCAGCGTGAGGCTCACGCCATCGACCGTCACCGAGCCCTTGCTGATCATCTGTCGGGTTAGCTCGCGGGGCACGCGAAACCACAAGGTCGACCAGGGGCCGCTGTCGGCGCGCTCGATCAACTCGCCGCGCGCGTCGACATGGCCGGTGACAAAATGCCCGCCGAGTCGATCGCCGACCGCGAGTGACCGTTCTAAGTTCACCCGCGCGCCGCGCTGCAACGCGCCGAGCGTGGTTCGCTGCAGGGTCTCGGGGCCGGCCTCAAAGACGAGTTGAGTGGCGTCGCTGCCGACGACCGTCAAGCAACAGCCCGACACGCAAATGCTCTCGCCAAGCCGGGCTGCGGCGGCCATTTGCGGGGCGTCAATCACCAAGCGCACGCCGGGCGGTTCGCTGCGAACCTCGACGACCTCGGCACAATATTCGACCAGTCCTGTGAACATACCGCGTTCTTCGTGTAAAACGGCAATCAGCCCCGTCTCAATAGCGACCCGATGAGCTTGATTCGCACCATCGATGTTCGGAAATCGCACACCGCGCCTGAGAAGACTGCTCGCGAACCATCGCCGCGGGCGATAAAATCATGAGACTAGTTTAACGAGACTCGGCTTGGCTCGATAGTTGCAGCGGACACCCCCACCGGGTGAACTGATATTCCTTCCATCAAGGATCATGACTCCATGAACGTTTTAGTAGCGGTTGACGGGTCCGTCGGCAGCCAAGAGGCCATTCGACAGATAGGGCAGTTATTGTCACCCAGTGATGCGATCACGCTGTATTATTCGCCGCCAGGGGTGAATTTTCCTGCCGTGACGGAGATGTCCCCCGAGGTTCAAGCCGCCACGCGGCAAGCCTTGGCCGACGCCGTGTTCAATGACGCGATGGCCCGTCTCAGCGAGCCGTTGCGCGGCTCGGTTCGTCGCCTGGTCGGTCATCAGACGGCGCGTCACGGCATCCTGCTTGCCGCCGAAGAAATCCAGGCAGAGCTGATCGTGGTCGGCGCACGCGGCTTAAGTCCCGTCAAGGAATTGCTGCTGGGGAGCGTCTCGCATAGCGTGGCCCGCGAGGCCAAAGTGCCCGTCTTCGTCGCCCGTGCCAAATCGAGCGGCCCAACCACCGGACCCTATCGGGCGATGATCGCCGTGGGGAGTGTCGAGCAGGGATCGCGGCTGTGTGCGCTGGCGAGACGGTTCCAGTGGCCCGCCAAGGCCGAGGTGTCGCTCGTGCGGGTGATCGAACCGATGTTTGCGGGCGAGTTGCCCGAGTGGCTGGAAAAAGCGGCCCGCGATGCCATGACCGAGGCGGCCGCCCAGGGGTGGCGTCGCGAGCATGCCGCCGAGAAGCAGCGTGCCTACGACGAATTGCAGGCCCTAGCGGCTCGTCAAACCCCGCCGCTGCCGTCGGCCCGGCCCTTGGTGCTCGAAGGGGACAGCGCCGAGCAATTGCTCAACGCCTGCACGGCCCAGCAAGCCGACCTGATCGTCATTGGCCCGCGCCGACTCAATCTGCTCGAACGCTGGATGCTCGGCAGCACGTCGGAGAATCTGCTCAGCCATGCGCCCTGCTCGGTGCTCGTGGCCCGTGAGAAAGAGACCGCCTAGGTTGTTGAGCGCGGATCAAGCCGTGGCTCGATTTGCCATCGCCGACGCGACTTCCGGTTGTTTGATCAACTCGCGAATAAACGACGCTTCAGCAACGACCACAAAAGAGCCAAGATTTCGAAAGGTATTATAGTCTCGGGGGCGACGACCGGTCGATTGATTGACGCGATCCAGCAAGGCGCTCACCGTCCCCTCAACTCGATCGGCTTGAAGTGCCGCCTGGCCATGAGTGGGTCGTAAATAGACGACCGCCTCGATCGGTCCGCTCGATGTTTGCTGAGCGGCACTGAGCTGTTGGACCAAGACCGGGTCAAGTTTCGCGTGAGCGCGAGGCATAAACTCAACCTGTTCTCTCGGGCTTAGGATGTCTGGAGATATTTTAGCGCTTTAACGGCGTCAGGCATCCCCCGATTGGCCCGCGTCTTGGTCATGGGTTTGACTAAAGAGCAGGACTTGAAAATGGCCTGTTCAATTTCGTTGGCCGATTTACCTTCGGCGGCCTGCATCAATAAAGCGGCCAATCCCGCGATATGCGGTGTCGCCATCGAGGTACCATCCATCTCAGCATATCGTTTACCCGGTATGCAAGACACCACCCCAACGCCAGGAGCCACTAAATCCGGCACAATAGGATCTTTTTTGCGGGTAAATCGTTGGCTGGATGAGAAATCGGCGACTGACAAGTCATTGGCATGCGCTCCCACGGAGAGCGCTTCAGGATAATTGCCTGGGGACCGACTGGTCACAGGGCCTTCGTTGCCGACGGCAAAGACGGGCAGAATGTTTCGTCGCCGGAGAATTTGGGTCAACGGGAGGAAGTCCTCAACCCACCCAGGGAATCCCAAGGACATACTGAGAATTCGCACTTGCAGCTCGACAGCCCAGTCCATGCCACCCAATATGCGCGCGATCACATTCCCTCCTTCAATGACCATTGCGCTCGCGAGTTGCGATTCTGGGGCAACTCCAATCGCATGCCCACCCACGGCTCGACCGGCGATCGTACCGGCCGTGTGGGTGCCATGCTGGTCCGAATCAATTGCCTGACTGGGCTTGCGGTCGACGCGCCGACCTAATGCGTCGAATTCTGCAAACGCATGAATCGCTCCTTTGAGCGCAGGATGTTTTCCATCAACGCCGGTATCGAGATGACCGACCAATACATCTTTGCCACGAATTCCCTTGTCCCACAATCGCCGCACGTTGAGCGATTGAATTCCCCACGTCACTTCATGTTCGAGCTTGGCCGCGCTGACCCGCACCGGGCGAATGATCCGCACGGGGCTGGCGGGCAAAATGCTCTGCACCCGGTTGTCATCTTTACTCAAAGCACGTAAGCCGCTGGCATCAATGGTGCCATAGACCACACCTAAATGCGGATAGTAACGCATGGCGGGTGGTAGTGTTTCCTGGGGCGAAGAAGTCGCGGCATGCTTGGCATGGCGCGTGCTCGACATTCGTAGTGATGCCAGAATGGCGCCATCCTGTGTCGAAGCGTTGCGAATAAAATGCCGCTTCAAATCACCCGGATCGATGCTGGATGCGGACCGACCCTTTGACTTAAGGATGACGATGACCGGAGCCAAACCCGTCACGCGCAATGAACCAAGCAACGACGCAATGGACATGACCGACCCTCCCTCGAAGTGCCACGGCGGAAATGACTGCCATATGCCAGCAATCTAGTGAAGCTTCGCTCTCAATGCAAATAAAAGCGACCGGCGGGGAGGGGACTCCGCGTCGGTCGCTGTTAATGCCGTGGTCATGTACGTTGCGCGACTACTTCATCATCAACTTGATGACGTCGACGCAGCGGTTCGAGTAGCCCCACTCGTTGTCGTACCAACTGACGAGCTTGAAGAACTTACTGTTCAACTCGATGCCGCTCCCCGCGTCGAAGATGCTCGAATGGGCGTCGTGAATGAAGTCGCTCGACACGACCTCGTCGCTCGTGTAGGCCAAAATGCCCTTGAGGTACGTCTCGCTGGCCTTCTTCATGGCCGCACAGATATCCTTGTACGACGTCTCCTTGACCGTCTTGACCGTCAAGTCGACCACGCTGACCGTGGGCGTCGGTACGCGAAACGCCATGCCGGTGATCTTGCCCTTCACCTCGGGAATGGCCAACGCCACGGCCCGCGCCGCGCCGGTCGTCGAGGGGATAATGTTAATCGCCGCCGAGCGGCCACCCTTCCAATCCTTCTTCGACGGGCCATCGACCGTCTTCTGCGTGGCCGTGTAGCTGTGCACCGTGGTCATCAAGGCCTCGTCGATGCCAAAGCCTTCCTTGAGCAGCACGTGCACGACCGGCGCCAAGCAGTTCGTCGTGCAACTGGCGTTGCTCACAATGTTGTGCTTGCTCGCGTCGTACTTGTCGCAATTGACGCCGCGCACAATCGTGATGTCTTCACCCTTGGCCGGGGCCGAGATGAGCACCTTCTTGGCACCCGCCGTGATGTGTCCCTTGGCCTTGTCGGCCTCGGTGAACAAGCCGGTCGATTCGATGACCAGGTCGACGCCCAGATCCTTCCAGGGCAACGCGGCGGGGCCCTCTTTCACGGCCAGGCACTTGATCTTTTGCCCGTTGACGTTGAGCACGTCATCCTCGGCCGCCGTGGCGCTCGACTTCTCGCTCGACACTTCGCCGTTGAAGCGACCCTGAATCGAATCGTACTTGACCAAATAGGCCAGGTTGTCGGCGGGCACCAGATCGTTCACCGCAATGACGTCGATCCCCTTGCCGAGCAGCCCTTGATCGCAAATTGCGCGAAACACCAAGCGTCCGATGCGACCAAAGCCGTTGATCCCTACGCGAATAGCCACAATGAATTCTCCTGAGCGAAAAAAGTCGCCGCCGAGCATCAAGTCCGCGGCGGACATATTGAATGGCGATCATGGGGCAAGCCGCCCAAATGAGGACGAGCGACGAGGGGCGACTCGCGAAGCAACGGATTGTAACGATTGAGCCTAAAGCAGACAACCGACCCCCTCAAACAGTTACCCACTAAAGATTTGCACGATTCATGCCAGGTTCAATTGATCTTCTGCCACGCCCTCGCCACAATGCCACACTCGGGGCTTGGGGTGACCGCATCTTTTGGAGCACGGACGACGATGAATTCTCGCGACGCGATTAAGCTCTCGATCGACACCGGTGACATGATCTGCATGATGTACCTCGGCGATCTGACCGACGCCGAACTCATGCGCCGTCCGTGTGACGGCTGCAACCACCTCAACTGGCAGATCGGACACCTGATCGCCTCCGAGCATAAGATGGTCTCGGGCTGTGGCTACCCCATGCCGCCGCTCCCGGCGGGCTTTGATGCCGCGTACACCAAAGAAACCTCCGCGAGCGACGATGCCAGCAAGTTCATGAGCAAGGCTCAACTTCTCGAAGCGTACAAAACGCAACGAGCGGCGACGTTGGCCGCCCTGGCCAAGACCAGCGACGCGGAACTCGATAAGAACACCGGCGTCGACTACATGCCCACCGTCGGCGCGATGTTCTCGCTCCAAGGAGCCCACTGGCTCATGCACGCCGGTCAATGGGCCGTCGTTCGCCGCCAACTCGGCCGGCCGCCGTTGTTCTAATACCACCCGATGAGCCAACCCCAGCCGTTGCCCGATTGGCAGCTCCCGAGCGGCGTGTGTCGCGGGCTCTGGGAGTACACGCAGAGCGAGCATATCGCCTACGACTTCGATGACGAATTCGCTACGTCCGGGCTGCTTGAGTACGACGAACAGGTGTTGCTCCAACACTTCAGCGCGGCTGGCACGCTCGTCGATCTCGGCTGTGGCACGGGACGGCTGCTCGTTCCGCTGGCGCGGCGAGGCTTTCGCTGCCTGGGCGTTGATCTGTCGCCGCACATGCTCTCGGTCGTGGGCGCCAAAGCCCGCCGCGAGCAACTGCCGATCGATCGGGTGCTGGCCAACATTGTCGAACTCGACGCCCTAGCCGAGCAGATCGCCGATTACGCCATCTGCATGTTCGCCACGCTGGGCATGATCCAAGGGCGCGACCATCGCTTGCAGGTCTTGCGACACGCCTGGCGAATCCTCAAGCCAGGCGGAAAACTGGCCCTGCACGTGCACAATCGTTGGTACAACCTGTGGGTGCCCGGCGGTTGGAAATGGCTCCTGAGCAACGCCTGCCGCGGGCTTATGGGCCAATCGAGCGCCTGGGGGGACAAGTACTACGACTTTCGCGGCGTCCGGCAGCTCCACATGCACGTCTTCACGGCGCGCGAACTCAAGCGGCTGCTGCACGACGCCGGTTTCAAGCTCGTCGAGTTGCAACCGCTCGATACCGCGCGGCGACATGCACTCAAAGCGCCGTGGTGGTTCGCCCGGCTCCGCGCCAATGGCTGGCTCGTCGTCGCCGAGAAAGCTTCACGCTGAGTTCGAGCTATTTCGCGCCGGGCTTCTTTTTACCCGTCAGCGGCTCGATCGCCGTCACCTGCACCCCCTTGGTGGCGATAATATATCGCGGTGGGCCCGAAGGACCCGTGGGCATGGGAGTGGTTTTAGCATTGGGCGACTTGGGCACAACCTTGGGCGGCGTCTTGGGCATCGGCGTGGTTCCGCCCATCGTGATCTCTTCGCCCACGATCCGCACTTTGTGTCCCGCCGCGGCGTAGCGAATGTTGGTCGATTGCACCTTGATCTTGCAATTGTCGGCCACCTTGGCCTTGACCGTGACGTTGGGACACTTGACCGAGATGTCGGTGTTCTTGACCGTGGCAATGATGCCCCGCACGTAGTATTTGTTGAAGGCGTTCTTGTCGACTTTCGTGCCAATCTCGACGTCGGCTCCAAAGTAAGGCGGTTCGGTATCGGTCGGCTCGCAAATGGTCAGGTCCGTGATCTCGCCCTGCGTGACACCCATGCCGTTGGCCTGCACGTTGAACTTCACGAACATGGATGCCTGCAAGAAGTCGACCAACGCGGTCCCCTCGATCGCCTTGAGGTCAGCGTCGTCGGGCAGCACGTAACACAGCCGATCGCCATCGATCAGCACCATGACCGCCTTCCCCTGCATGCTGGTCCACTCTTTGAACGTGGCGTCCTTGACTTCGACCGGCTTTCCCTTGGGAGCTTGCCCGTAGGTGGACTCAATCCAGGTCAAACATCCCAACGCCAAAATCGGCAGCAAGCTCAGAACGAGCAAAGTACGACGCATCATCAGCGATCCACTCCGGTACACGTTAGCGGGCGAAGGACCAACGCACGGCACGTCCGCCGAGCACGTTCAGGATACCCGTGTTTCAGGTGTCTGGCCAGAAGTTTCTCGACCTGGACGGGCTAAAAAGTTGGCCCGGTTGCCAAGCCCCCCAAGGGCCGTAACAATGCCCTGGCCAGCCGACCCGTCCCCACACAAGGCCTTTCGAGCATGACGCCTGCCGAACCTCGCATGACCGTCCCCCGCTTCACGGCCCTCAAGGCCAGTGGCCGCAAGATCAGCATGCTGACGGCCTACGATCACACGATGGCCGGGCTACTCGACGCCGCCGGCGTCGAGTCGATCCTGGTCGGCGACAGCCTGTCGATGGTCGTGCAGGGGCACAGCACCACGCTCCCGGTCACCCTCGATGAGATCATCTACCACGCCGAGATGGTCGGTCGGGCCGTGCAACATGCCCTCGTGGTGGTCGACATGCCCTTCCCCAGCAACCACCTGGGACCCCACAAGGCGGTCGAGAGCGCAGCCCGAATCCTCAAAGAAACCCGCTGCCAGGCCGTCAAGCTCGAAGGGGGTGCCGATCAGGCCGACGTCATCCGCGCGCTGGTCACCGCCGGCATCCCGGTGATGGCCCACTGCGGGCTGCGTCCCCAGAGCGTTCATGTGCTCGGCGGCTACAAGGTGCAGCGCGACGAGGCGCAACTCATCGCCGACGCCCAAGCCGCTCAGCAGGCCGGTGCCTTCAGCGTGCTCCTCGAGTGTATCCCGGCCGACTTGGCTGCCAAGATCACCGGGCTGTTGCGAGTCCCCACGATCGGCATCGGCGCAGGCTCCGGCTGCGATGGCCAGGTGCTCGTGATCAACGACCTGCTGGGGCTCACCAGCGGGTATGTCCCCAAATTCGTGCGGGCCTATGCCGATCTCAAGTCGACGATCACCGACGCCGTGACCCGATTCCGCGACGATGTCCGCGGCGGGGCGTTTCCCGGCGCCGACCAAACTTTCAACTAGCGAGCCACCCGCGTGCCCAATCGACTCTCGCACGAGACGAGTCCGTACCTGCTGCAACACGCCAACAATCCGGTCGATTGGTACCCTTGGAGCCCCGAGGCCCTCGGGCGGTCACGCGAACTCGATCGACCGATCTTTCTCTCGATCGGCTACGCGGCCTGTCACTGGTGCCATGTGATGGAGCACGAGAGTTTCGAGAACGAGTCCATTGCCGCGGCGCTCAACGCGAGCTTCGTGTGTATCAAGGTCGATCGCGAGGAGCGTCCCGACCTGGATCAAATTTACATGAACGCCGTGATGGCCATGACCGGTCGCGGTGGCTGGCCGATGTCGGTGTTCCTCACACCCGATCTCCGCCCGTTCTATGGTGGCACGTATTGGCCGCCGACGAGCCGCTACAATATGCCCGGCTTCATGCAGATCATTAGCGGCGTGAGTGACGCCTGGAAGTCGCGGCGTGACGAGGTGCTCGACCAGGCCGAGCGGCTCACCGAGCACGTGCAAGAGCTTTGCACGGCAGGACTCAGTAACTCGGGCGCGGCTTTGAACAACGAACTGCTCCGCTCGGCCGCGCTGGCGCTCGAGCGGGCGTTTGATCGCGAGCATGGCGGCTTTGGGAGTGCGCCGAAGTTTCCGCATCCGATGGACCTGCGCGTGCTGCTGCGACAGTACCAGCGGCAGCCCAGCGAGGCGCTCCTGCATGTTGTGACGCACACGCTCAACCGCATGGCCGAGGGAGGGATGTACGATCACCTCGGCGGCGGTTTTCATCGCTACTCGGTCGACGCGCGTTGGTTGGTCCCGCACTTCGAGAAGATGCTCTACGACAACGCCCTGCTGGCGGTCGCGTACCTCGAAGCGTTGTTGTTGACCGGGCGCGACGAGTTTCGCCGCGTGGTCACAGAGACCTGTGACTACGTGCTCCGCGAAATGACCGACGAGCTGGGGGGCTTTTACAGCACGCAGGACGCCGACAGCGAAGGGGTCGAAGGGAAGTTCTACGTCTGGACCCCCGCCGAGATCGAGGCGATCTTGGGACCCGAGTTGGGGCAGCGTTTTTGTGCCGTGTATGACGTGACCCCGCATGGCAACTTCGAGCACGCCAATGTCCTCAACACGTCCATCAAGTCCGTCGCGGCTTGGGCTCAGCACTGGCGACGCGAGGAAGCCGAACTCAGACGCGAATTGACCGAGGGTCGGGCCAAACTCTTGGCCGCGCGGGTCAAACGCATTCCGCCGCTCCTCGACGACAAGGTGATCGTCAGTTGGAACGGCCTCATGATCGACGCGCTGGCGCAAGCCGGCGCGGCACTCAATGAGCCGCGCTATCTCGCGGCCGCCTCGCGGGCCGCCGAGTTCATCTTGAAACACATGCGCGACGCCGACGGCCGACTGCTGCACGTCGGGCGACTCGGCCGCTCGCGCTACGCCGCATACCTCGACGACTACGCCGCGCTCGCTGGCGCGCTCGTGTCATTGTACGAAGCGACCTTCGAGGTGCGCTGGATTAACGAGGCTGTCGGGCTGTGCGAGCGCATGCTTGGCGAGTTCGCCGACTCCAGCGAGGGGGGCTTCTTCTACACGGCCGATCAGCACGAAACTCTGATCGCGCGAGTGAAGGATGTGCAAGACAGCTCGGTCCCCAGCGGTAATGCCCTGGCCGCGACCGTTCTCACGCGGCTCGGCAAGTTGACCGGCCGAGACGACTTCGTGCAAGCCGCCGAGCGAACCCTGAACGCCTCGGTCGAGTTCATTCGTCGCGCGCCGAGCGCCGCCGGGCAAATGCTCATCGCCGCCGACCTCTGGCTTGGGCCGACGGTTGAGGTGGTCGTGGCCGGCGACGCCGACTGGCAACAGTTGCTGCACCGACGATTCTGGCCCCGCCGTGTGTTGGCCCAGGCCAACTCGGCCGCCGAGCAATCGTCATTGCAGGCGTTGGTCAATGAGCGCCCGGCGATCGATGGCCAGCCCACGCTTTACGTTTGCGAACAGTTCGCCTGTCAATCGCCGGTCGTCGGAGTAGATGCGATCGAAAAGCGGCTCGCGGACATTTGCGCCCTCCGAAGTTATTGAGGTTCATATAATGAAGTTAACAGGACGACCAGCGGGAGTCCGTAAATACCGGCCTCGCGTTGCTCGGCCTATTAAGTTCATTATCTGAGGATCAATAGCCGCGACGCACAGTGGAGCGCGTCACGATTGCAATGTCACCCGGATTGCGACGCTGACGCGCTCAGCTTCGCTTCGCGGCTAACGGCAGTTGTCCAGCATCGTCTCGAGCGCGGTGACAATCCGCTCGGCGGCGTGACCGTCGCCATACGGGTTATGCTCGACCTGGCGCTGGGCATACTCGGCCGGATCCGTGAGCAAATTCGTCGTCCGATCGACGATTCGCTCGCATCGGGTCCCCACCAACTCGACCGCGCCGCAGGCGACCCCCTCGGGCCGCTCGGTCGTGTCGCGCATCACGAGCACCGGTCGACGCAATGACGGGGCCTCCTCTTGCACCCCACCCGAGTCGCTGATGATGAGCGTGGATCGCTGCATCAGCCAGACGAACTCCGGATAGTCGACCGGCGCGATCAGCGTGACGTTGGGGATCGACGCGAGCCGCTCGTGTACGATGCCCCAGACCTGCGGGTTGAGATGCACGGGCCAGACGAACTGCACGTCCGTAAAACGCCGGGCCAACTCGACCACGGCCAAGCAGATTTGTTCGAGCCCTGCTCCGTGGTTCTCGCGTCGATGGGCGGTGATGAGCACCACGCGTCGAGCGCCCCAGATGGCGTATTGATCGCGCCACGCTCGATCATCGCGGGCTAATCGCGCGGCCGTCCACTCGAGCGCGTCGATCACCGTGTTGCCGGTCACGATGACCCGGCTCGGGTCGACCCCTTCGCGCAACAGTTGCTCGGCGGCTTGCGTGGTCGGCGCACAGTGCAGCCGCGCGGCAAGCGTGGTGACGCGGCGGTTAAACTCCTCGGGCCAAGGGGACTCGATGTTGCCGGTTCGCAAGCCCGCCTCGACATGCACCACCGGGCAGCGACTCAAGAAGCCAGCGATCGACGCCGCCATCACGCTTGCCGTGTCACCCTGCACGATGACCGCCGCGGGCTGCTGTTCGCGAATCACCTCGTCAACCGCCGTGACGCACCGTCCCGTGAGCGCGGCAAGCGATTGATCGCTCTGCATGAGCCGCAGATCGATCTCGGGCCGAATATCGAACCAGGTCAGCAGCGGCTCGAGCAGTTCGCGGTGTTGCCCGGTCGAGCAGATGAGCGGTTCGAGCGACGGTCGGCGACGGCACGCGGCGATCACCGGCGCGAGTTTGATCGCCTCGGGGCGCGTACCCAGCACGATAAGGAGTCGCTGCGACATGGTCGTGAGCTTAATCTTTTGACGATGCGATACCTATAGGTCCCGTCACCCTCTGGGTGCTGGATCGGAAGAATCTAAAGTGGTTCGCGCATGCTGGCCCTCATCCGGCCTACGGCCACCTTCTCCCGGAGGGAGAAGGAAATATACGCGACTCTAGCCGTTGCGGGGGACGCGAGCTAACCTAGAGGGCATGACTCGACGACGCGCACTCATCACCGGAATCACAGGCCAAGACGGCTCGTACCTGGCCGAACTGTTGCTCGAACAGGGCTACGAGGTACACGGGGTCGTGCGCCGCAGCAGCACCGAGCGATGCGAGCGTATCGAGCACATCGTCGACAAGCTGACGCTGCATCAGGCCGATCTGCTCGATCAACTGTCGCTCATCAGCGTGGTCAAGGAGACTCGCCCGGCCGAGCTTTACAATCTGGCGGCGCAGAGCTTCGTGCCGACGAGCTGGGCGCAGCCGTTGCTCACCGGCGAGTTTACGGCCCTGGGGGTGACACGCCTGCTCGAAGCGGTGCGGCTGATCGACCCGGCGATCCGGTTCTATCAGGCGAGCAGCAGTGAGATGTTTGGCCGGGTGCGCGAGACGCCCCAAACCGAGTCGACCGCGTTTTACCCGCGCAGCCCCTACGGCGTGGCGAAGGTGTATGGGCATTGGATCACGGTCAACTACCGAGAGAGCTACAACTTATATGCCTGCTCGGGCATCTTGTTCAATCACGAGTCGCCGCGGCGCGGCACCGAGTTTGTCACCCGCAAGATCAGCCTGGCCGTGGCGCGGATCAAGCACGGGTTGCAAGACAAGCTGCTGCTGGGCAACCTCGACGCCGAACGCGACTGGGGGTACGCCGGCGACTACGTGCGGGCCATGTGGCTGATGCTGCAACAACCCCAGCCGCGCGATTATGTGATTGCCACGGGCCGCAAGCACTCGGTCCGCGAGTTTGTCGAGCGGGCTTTTGAGCGCGCGGGGCTCGACAGCCGACGTTACGTCGAGGTTGATCCGGCCTTGTTGCGGCCGGCCGAGGTGAACGAACTGTGCGGCGACGCGAGCCGCGCCCGCAGCGAGCTCGATTGGCAGCCCGAGGTCAGCTTCGAGCAGTTGGTCGACCTGATGGTTGACGCCGACTTGCAACGCCTAGCTGCCGGCAAGGCCAGTTGAGCAGCGCTTGGGTGAAAAGCCACGCTGCGTAAAGCCACGCCCGGGGGCTAGTGGGCGCGTTGGGCAGCCTGGATTTGGCTCGGCATCGGCGTATCGGGACCGGCCGTGAGGGGCACCGGCCCTTCGCTGGTCATGGCGATGGTGTGCTCGAAGTGAGCGCTCGGCTTGCCATCGGCCGTCGATTGGGTCCAGTGATCGGGCATGGCCTTGACCCGCTTGGTGCCCATGTTGACCATCGGCTCGACCGCGATCACCAGCCCGGGACGCAGCTCGAAATCGCCGTTACGACGAAATGTCTGGCTGCAAAAGTTGGGGACCTGCGGCTCTTCGTGCATGTTGCGGCCAATGCCATGCCCGACGAAATTCTCGACCACGAAGAAGCCGTTGTCTTTGACATACGCCTCCATCTCCGCGGCGACCTCGCTCCACCAGCGTTTCACCGCCATCAATTCAATGGCCAACGCGAGCGTGCCGCGCGTGACGTCGAGCAGCTTGGTTGCGGCGGGATCGACCTGGCCGACCGGATGGGTCACGGCGGCGTCGCCGCACCAGCCATCGAGTTTGCAGCCGGTGTCGACACTGACCACGTCGCCGCTGCGCAGCACGCGTTTGCCAGGGATGCCGTGGACGACTTCTTCGTTGACCGAGATGCAGGTGACGGCGGGGAAAGGGACCTTGCCGGGGACACCCTTGAACAGCGGAATGGCGCCGCGCTCTTGGAACAACTGTTCGATCACGGCGTCAATCTCGCCCGTGGTTACGCCCGGCTGAATCAGGGGGGCAACCCGTTGATGTGCCTCCCAGACCAGCAGGCCGGCACGGCGCATTAAGGCCATTTCACGAGGGGATCGCAACGTCACCACGCTCGAGACACTCCGATAAGTAAACAGCGTGGTGGTTTCATGCGCGGACCTTCGAGAGCACCGCCTTGATGCGACTGAAGACTTCGTCGGGAGTGCCCAGCCCGTCGACGGTTTCGACCATCCCCTGGCGGCCATAGTAGTCGAGCAGCGGGCGGGTTTGGCTCCAGTAGCTGCGGAGCCGTTCGCGGAGCACGTCGAGGTTGTCGTCGCTGCGGCCGCGCGACTGCAAGCGGTGCATGACTTCGTCGTCGTTGACGCGCAATTCAAGCGCCAGATCGAGCGGACGGCCTTGCTGGGCAAGGATTTCATCGAGCGCCTCGGCCTGGGGGACCGTGCGTGGGAACCCGTCGAACAGCGCGCCGTGTTCGCAGTCGCTTTGCGACAACCGATGGCGGACCAGTTCCAGAATCAGATTGTCCGGCACGAGCATGCCTTTGGCCATGAATCGCTCGGCTTGTTGACCGAGCGAGCTTTTGGTGAGCGCGGCGCCGCGTAACATCTCGCCGGTCGAGATGTGCGGGATATTGAGATACCCCAGCAACCGCTGGCTTTGCGTGCCTTTTCCAGCACCCGGTGGACCGACAAAGACGATTCTCATAGTTGTGATGGCCCCTCCGAGGTTGAGACCACGCTAGGGGCGTGCCTAGGCTTCCAACAATCCGCTGTAATTACGCATGACCAGGTGACTGTCGATCTTTTGCACCAGATCAAAGGCCACGCTGACGGCAATCAACAAACTCGTGCCGCCATAAAAGCTGGCAATTTGAGCGTCGATGGCCGCGGTGCTCGACACCAAGGTCGGGGCAATCGCCACCAGGGCCAGAAAACCAGCGCCCACGTAGGTGATGCGAACCATCACTTTTTCCAGGTAATCGGCGGTCCGCTTGCCGGGCCGATGTCCCGGTATGAACGACCCCGAGTTCTTCAAGTTCTCGGACAGGTCTTTCGGATTAAAGCTCACCGCTGTCCAGAAGTAGCAGAAGAAGTAAATCAACAGGATGTACAAGACGTTATGAGTGAACGAAGCAGGATTCGTGAATGCCTGATTTAGCTCCGAGAGCCAAGTGGCATTGGTGAATTGACTGGCGAGAGCATTGAAGAGGAACGTTGGGAACATCAGCAAACTGCTGGCGAAGATGATGGGCATCACGCCCGACTGATTCACGCGCAGGGGCAGATAGTGCCGCGTGCCGCCATACACCCGGCGGCCGCGCACATGCTTGGCGCTTTGCATGGGGATGCGGCGTTGTCCTTGCGTGATGAACACGACCCCGGCCACGACCCCGACAAACAGCAGTACAAGGAGGATCAGAATTTCGACGCCGATGCCGCTGGTGCCGCCGCCGAGCGTGAGGCCGTTCTCGAACACGGGCTTGAGCAGTCGATAGCCGGCGTTGGGCATGCGCGCCAAGATACCGCACATAATCAGCAAGCTAATGCCGTTGCCAATGCCGAACTCGTCGATCTGCTCGCCGAGCCACATCAGAAACACCGTCCCGGCGGTCATCGTGAGCACGCTGACAAAGACCCAGGACATGGGCAGCACGCCACCAATGAGCAGGTCTTGTCGGACCAAACTCGAGCCGACCAGAAACTTCACATAGAACCAGCTCTGGATCACGCACAGCACGACGGTGGCGTAGCGGGTGTACTCGTTGAGCTTTTTGCGGCCGGCTTCACCTTCCTTTTGCAACTCTTCGAGCGGTTTGTAGACGCTTCCCAAGAGTTGAAAAATAATCGAGGCCGAGATGTAGGGCATGATGCCCAAGCCGAAGATGGTCGCCATGTCGAGTTGCGAAGCGCTGAGCTGCGCGACCGTGGCGAGCATCTTGCCAATGCCAGAAGCATCGTCGCCGCTGAAGAACTGAGCCATCTTGGCCGGATCGACAACCGCCAGCGGAATCCACCAGCCGACGCGATAAATGGCCAGCAGCAGCAAGGTCAGCAGAATCTTCTGCCGCAACTCGGGGATGGTAAATACGACGCGGATTTTTTCCCACATGGCCGGATGCGATCCTCCGTGAGACACAGTAGCGCGGGTAAGTAAGGTTGGCTGCCCGCAAATTGTGACGAAATAGTCAGCTTCGTGCTAGCTCGAACGGGCTTCGGCCAGTTTTGGCGCGGCCCGCTGCGAACCATCGTCCCACAGTGTCTATCGTCGCGAGCCCGAAGGCAACAGGGCGGGCGAGAAAATTCGGCGAGAAGTGACGCACGGGGCGGCAGGTCACTTCTTGGTCGCGCTGCGCATCTTGTTCTTAACGACGGGCTTGGGACCGGGAATGACAATCGCTTCGCTACCGGCGGCCTGGATCTTCTCCAGGGCCGAGGCACTGAACTTATGAGCCGAAATCTTCAGTTTCTTGGTGAGCACGCCATCGCCGAGAATCTTCAGAACGTCGTAGCGGCCCTTGGCCAAGTCGACCTCTTGCAGCCGCTCGGGCGTGACCACGTCGCCGTCGTTGAATTTATCGTTCAGATCGCCCACGTTGACGGCATACACGCTGCGCGCCCACTGATTGTTGAAGCCGCGCTTGGGAATGCGGCGGACCAAGGGCATCTGGCCACCTTCAAAGGCCGGGTGCGTCGTCCAGCCCGCGAGCTGACCTTGCCCCTTATTGCCGCGACTGGCGGTCTTGCCGTAGCCCGAGCCCGGACCACGACCGACGCGACGACGGCGTTTGTGCTTGGTAATGCCACGATTGACTTCATTGAGATTCATTAGAGCGTCACTCCTCGCAGGCGTTCCACATCCGCTCGGGTGCGGAGGCTTTGCAGGGCCAGGATCGTCGCTTTGACGACGTTGGCCGGATTGGTGGACCCGTAGTTCTTGGTCAAAATATCATGAATACCGGTGGCTTCGCAGACGCTCCGCACGCTGGCGCCGGCGATCACGCCGGTACCGGGAGCGGCGGGGACGAGCACCACTTTGGTGGCTCCGAAGCGGCCTTCGCAAATGTGCGGAATGGTTTGGCCGGCGAGTTGCACCTCGACCAGGTTGCGCGAGCCGTCTTTGACGGCTTTCTCGACGCTGGGCGGGACTTCGTTGGCTTTGCCGTAGCCCCAGCCGATCTTGCCCTTGCCGTTGCCAACGACAACCATCGCGGTGAAGCTGAAGCGACGGCCACCCTTGACCACTGCGGCGCAACGACGAATTTTGATCACTTTGTCGATCAGGCCGTCACGATGGCCTTCGCGTTGCTCGCCCCGTTGGTCGCGTCGCTGACCGCGACCGCGGCCTCGGCCACGAGCCCCTTCCTGTGAGGAGTCTTGATTTTCCTGATTCATTTCGGTCGCCACGGCTAACTCCAGCAACGGGGGTGCGCAAGAATGATTTAGAAACTCAAGCCGGCTTCACGGGCGGCCTGGGCCAACACCGCGACACGGCCGTGGTATTTGTAGTTGCAACGATCGAAGTAGACCTCTTTGACGCCCGCCGCCAAGGCCCGCTCGGCAATCGCCTTGCCGACCAACTCGGCCGCGGCCTTGTTGCCCCCCGAGGACGCCTGTCCCAGGATCTCCTTTTCGACGGTGCTCGCGCTGGCCAATGTGCGGGCTTGCGTGTCGTCGATCAGTTGCACGTAAATGTGCTTGAGCGTGCGCTTGACCGCCAAACGTGGGCGGGTCGACGAACGCTTCAGATGATTGCGGACGCGCCAGCCACGACGCTGACGTTGACGGCCAATAAGCTTATTGTGTTGCATGACGGTTCTACTTCAACTCTGCGAAAGGTGATCGCGAACTCGACTACTTGGTCATCGCCTTGCCAGCCTTGCGGCGGACAACTTCGCCCTCGTACCGAATGCCCTTGCCCTTGTAGGGCTCCGGCTTGCGGACGCTGCGAACCTCGGCCGCGAAGTGGCCGACCAACTGCTTGTCGATTCCCTTGATCGTAATATGGGTCTGGTCCGGACATGCCACGGTGAGGCCCGCCGGAATTGGCTTCTGAATTTCGTTGGCGTAACCGACGCGGAGCTGCAAGGTCTTGCCACCCGCGATCGCCGCCAAATAACCGACGCCGACGATTTCGAGCTTCTTCTCGTAACCCTCGCTCACGCCTTTGACCATGTTGGCCACCATCGCGCGGGTCAAGCCCCACAGCGCCTTGGCCAAACGGGTTTCAGCCTCGCTGCTCACCGACAACTCCTTGGTGTCGTCGTTGAGATGCACTTGCACCTCGGGGCGAAAACTCCAGCTCAGCTTGCCGAGCTTGCCTTCCACCGTGATGGTCTGGCCGCTGATGGTGGTCTTGACCCCCGCGGGTAGCTTGACAGGTTTTTTACCGATCCGGGACATGTCAGTCGTACCTAATTCTGTCGTATGGCGTTTTCAGTCGGAATGAGATTCGTGGAGGAGCCCAGCTTGAGTTACCACAGCTCGCACAATACTTCGCCGCCAAGGTGCCGCTGACGCGCTTCGCGATCGCTGAGCACGCCGCTGCTGGTGCTGAGGATCTTGATCCCCAGGCCATTGAGCACGGGTTTCAGATCTTGAGCGCGACGATACACGCGGCGACCAGGCTTGCTGACGCGCTGAATGTGTCGGATCAGCCGCTCGCCGTTGGGCCCGTACTTGAGATGAATACGCAGTTGGCACACCGGCTCGGCCGAGACCTCTTCCCAGTCCCAAATGTAGCCTTCGCGCTTCAGCACTTCGGCCAAGCCGCGCTTCACATTCGACAGGGGCATTTCGACTTGGGGCCGTTCCACGCGCACCGCATTGCGGATTCGGGTGAGCATGTCGGCGATCGGATCGGTCATCATCGTGTTACGAATGTCCTTCGTGAACAAGGTCCGGCCTGGGCGTCGCGCCGTGCGCTAACTCCCTGACGGTTCGTCTCCGGCACGCGAGCCGTTTCTCACCACGAGAAACGCTGCCAGCGGTGCCGCCGCGGTGTGCGGTTACCAACTCGACTTCTTCAAACCTGGAATCAACCCTTGGTCGCCCAACTTGCGAATGCAAATTCGGCACAAGCCAAACTTGCGATACACGGCTCGCGGACGACCGCACAACTTGCAACGGTGCTCGACGCGCGACGAAAACTTCGGCTTGCGAAGGGCCTTGGCAATCTTTGATTTACTGGCCATGGACAATCCTAAATGTCAGTTTCACTCGGGCAACCACCGTGCCCGCTCTTGCTCGTCAGTTACTTCTTGTCTTCGGTCTTGAACGGCATGCCAAAACCACGCAGCAACTCGCGCGACTCGTCATCGCTGTTGCCCGAAATCACCATCGTTATGTTCATCCCCTGCACCTTGGTGTACTTGTCCGGATTCAACTCCGGGAACACCAACTGCTCGACCAAGCCCAGGTTGTAGTTCCCCTGGCCATCGAACCCGTTGGGGTCGACGCCGCGGAAGTCGCGGACCCGGGGCAGGGCCAACGACACCAGCCGATCGAGGAATTCGTACATCCGCGAGCCCCGCAGCGTGACCATGCAGCCAATATCAACCCCCTCGCGGAGCTTGAAATTCGAGATGGCCTTGCGGGCCTTGCACAGCTTGGGCTTTTGGCCGGTGATCTGGGTCAGGGCCGAGAGGGCCTCTTCCATGTGCTTCTTTTCGATGATCGCACTGCCAACACCCATGTTGACGCAGATCTTCTTGAGCCGCGGCAGCGCCATCGGGTTTTTACGGCCGAGCTTCTCGGCGAGCGCCGGGAGGATTTCCTTCCGGTAACGCTCGACCATGCGGGGCGTGGGGGCCGCGGCGGTGTTGTCCGCTTCACTGGCCTTCGGTGCGGGGGGCTTCTTTGCCATGACGTTGTAACGTTTTGAAAACGAGAACCTAAGTTGTTTTGATGGGTTTACTTGCCGGCCTTGGCGACCTTCTTCTTGGCAGTCGTGACGCGACCGTTCGCCGCGCCACACTTCTTGCACACCCGATCCTTCGTGCCATCGGCATTCGTCCGCACGCCGGTCCGCGTCGCCTTGCCGCAGCTCGCGCACACCAGCGCGACGTTCGACACCTGGATCGGCATCTCCTTCGAGAGACGACCCCCCTGCGGATTCTTCTGGCTCTTGCGGAGGTGCTTGAACACGCGGTTCATGCCCTCGACCACCACGCGGCCGTGCTTGCTGATGATCTTCAGCACCTTGCCACGCTGGCCGGCATCGTTACCGGTGGTTATCTCGACCGTGTCGCCCGTTCGAATACGCATCGTTGTCACCTCGTCCTTATCCACAGCGTCCGCTAAACCACTTCCGCGGCCAAGCTGACGATCTTCATAAAGTTCTTTTCACGCAACTCGCGAGCCACCGCGCCGAAAATACGCGTGCCGCGGGGGTTCTCGTCGTTATCGATCAACACCAACGCGTTGGAGTCAAAGCGAACGTAGCTGCCGTCGGTGCGGCGCGTCGGCTGCTTGCATCGGACCACCACCCCCTTGACCACGGCGCCCTTCTTCATGTCGGTGCCGGCGACCACGCTCTTAACGCAAGCGACCACAATGTCGCCCAGCCCGGCATAACGCCGACGCGTGCCCCCCAACACCTTGATGCACATGACTTCCTTGGCACCGGTGTTGTCGGCCACGGTCATTCGTGTCTGCATCTGAATCATGATTCATCCATCTCACTTCTGGCCGTCGCTTGCTGGCGACCACCGCTAACACACCTGAATACTCGTTTGCGATTCCGCTCGCGTTTATTGTCTTGCTGCTTAGCTGCCGATCGTTTTAGCTACTGGTCGTCTGGGCCTTGGCGGCCCGGTCGGCGGCGCGCATCGCGCCGATGTCCACCAGCGTGCTCTTCTGGACCACGCGGACCAGTTCCCAACGCTTGAGCCGCGACTTGGGCGGGCACTCGCGAATCTCGACCGTGTCTCCCACGTGCGACTCGTCGTGCTCGTCATGCACGTGGCAAATCGTCTTGCGGCGCAGGTACTTGCCATACTTCGGATGCTTGATGAACCGCGGCAGCTCGACCCGGCGGCTCTTCTTCATCTTGTCGGTCTTGACGACGCCGATCACGATACGCTTGGGCATGGAACGCTGATCCTTACACTTTTGACTTGGCTAGGGAACGCTGCGACTGAACCGTCTTGACCCGGGCAATCAGGCGACGCTGCTTTTGCAGCTCGCTGGGGGTCTCAAGACGCTCGGTCTGAGCCTTGATCCGGAGCTTGAACAACATATCGGTCGCTTCGTTCAGCGTGAGCGTCAGTTGCTCGTCGCTCATCTCACGCAGTTCAGCGGCTTTGGTCATGACTCGATCTCTACTGGTTTCCGCACAAAACGCAATCCATCCAACTCGACGCCCAATAACAGCCTACATTGGCCGACGGCGAACAAAACGCACGCGCAGGGGCATCTTGTGCGCCAACCGACGCAGGCACATCTTGGCCGCCGCTTCCGTCACCCCGCCCACCTCGAACAAAACCTGGCCGGGTTTGACGACCGCGGCCCAGTAGTCCGGTTCACCCTTGCCGGAGCCCATGCGGACTTCCAATGGCTTGGATGAAATTGGCTTGGTGGGGAAAATGCGAATATACAATTTGCCTTCGGTGCGCAGGTACTGCTGGGCGCTAATACGACCGGCTTCGATCGTCTGAGCGCTGATCCAACCACCTTGCACGGTCTGCAAACCGAAATCACCGTAAGAGACGCGGTTACCGCGAGTCGCGTTACCTTTTATACGTCCTCTTTGGCTTTTTCGGTACTTCACCCGCTTGGGCATCAGCGCCATGATTGCCGTCCTCGTACATACCTCGATAAATCCACACTTGAACGCCAAGGTTTCCTTGGGCCGTCGAGGCCTCAGTGAAACCGTAGTCAACGTCGGCTCGCAACGTCGACAAAGGAATCGATCCGGAGTTGGCCTTCTCGCAGCGCGACATTTCCGCGCCACCCAGTCGGCCCGACAACTGAATCTTGATTCCCTTTGCTCCCGCCTCCATCGTCTGCTCCAGCGACCGCTTCATTGCCCGACGGAAGCTGGCCCGCTTGGCCAACTGCTCGGCAATGTCCTCGGCCACCAACTGCGCCGACAACTCGGGACGAGACAATTCTTCGATCTTGATGTTGATCCGCCGACCGGTCAGTTCTTGCAACTCGGCTTGCAGCCGGTCGACTCCCTGGCCTTTACGGCCGATGATCAGGCCCGGTCGGGCCGTAAACAACACCACCTTCACTTCGTCGCGTGTCCGTTCGATCTCGATCTTCGGGATCCCGGCGCGGCGATAGTCTTCCTTGTCCTTCACAAACTTGCGAATCTTGAAGTCCTCGACCAGCAGGTCACTGAACTCATGCTTCGAGGCGAACCACTTGCTCTTCCACGGGATCATGATGCCGGTGCGAAAAGCGATGGGGTTGACTTTTTGGCCCATAGTACAGAGGTCTCGTCGGGGACTGTGGTCGGTTCTTGGGTACGTGGGGGATGGATTATTCTTCGTCGAGCGTCTCTTCAACGCCGTGGACATGTTCGCGCGGGCTATCGACCGACACGTGAATGTGCGAAGTCCGCTTCAGGATCATAAACGCCTGGCCTCGCGACCGCGGCTGGATCCGCTTGAACATCGGACCACCATCGACCCGGGCCTCGACCACGCGCAAGTTGCGCAGGTCGCGAGCGCGTCGGTCTTCGGCGTTGGCCAAGGCGCTCTTGAGCACCTTCTCCAACAACCGCGCGCCGCGCTGGGTTTGGTAGCGTAAAATATTCAATGCCTCGTCCGCCTTCTTGCCTCGGATCAAATCGGCTATCGCACGCACCTTGCGGGCGCTGATCCGGACGTGGCGATGAACGGCATGGTATGCCATGAAAAACACCTATCGCTGATTGCTCTACTTACCGGGACCCGATTCCTTCTTGGTGCCGCCGTGACCACGGAAAGTCCGCGTCGGCGAAAACTCACCAAGCTTGTGGCCCACCATATCTTCCGTCACAAACACCTTAATATGCGCTTTGCCGTTGTGAACCATGAACGTGTGGCCCACAAACTCCGGCACAATCGTGCAGCGGCGCGACCACGTCTTCAGCGGCGCCTTTTGTCCCGAGTCGTTCAATTGCTCCACGCGGTGGAACAACCGAGGATCGACAAAAGGCCCTTTTTTAAGTGAACGTCCCATGACCTACGGCTCTCTATGACTCAAAATGCGATTACTGACAGGCGCAAAACTTAAACACCTTCGCAAGACTCGACCACCTGGATACTAGACCAATGTCACCTGACCATAACGACGACTCTTGCGACGACGCACGATCGACGAACTCGAAGGCTTACGCGACTTGCGGGTACGACCACCCTTGGCCAACTTGCCGGTCGGACTCACCGGGTGACGACCACCCTTCGTGCGGCCTTCACCACCACCGTGCGGATGGTCGATCGGATTCATCGCCGTGCCGCGAACGTGCGGGCGACGACCCAGCCAACGCTTGCGGCCGGCCTTGCCGAGCGTCACGTTCATGTCGTCCTTGTTGCTGAGCGAGCCAATCGTGGCTCGACAAGCCGAAGGAACACGACGAATTTCGCCGCTAGGCAACGTAATCTGAGCCCAATCGGCATCGCGCGCCGCCAGGGTCGCACTGACACCGGCCGCGCGACACAGCTTGCCGCCGCGACCCGGCTGCATCTCAATGTTGTGAATTTCCATACCCAACGGAATGTTCTTAAGCGGCAGGCAATTGCCCACGCTCGGTGGAGCGTCCGGGCCGCTAATGACCTGAGCACCCGCCTCAAGCCCCTCCGGCGCCAAAATGTAACGCTTGTCGCCGTCGACGTAGAATAACAGCGCGATGCGGGCATTGCGGTTGGGGTCATACTGAATCGAGTCGACCCGCGCCGGGACGCCGTCCTTCGCGCGGCGGAAGTCCACCAAGCGATAGGCTTGACGGTGACCTCCACCACGAAAACGGACCGTAGTCACGCCTTGGTTATTGCGGCCACCCTTGCGTTTCTTGGGGACCAATAGCTTCTTCTCGGGCTTGGCGCCGGGCGTCAATTCCAGGAAATCGCTGACGCTCGCGCCGCGGCGACCCGCTGTGACCGGTTTGTAACGACGAATACCCATGACTCTATATCCTGTGACTGCCGAAACAGCCTTTAGAACAACTCGATGCGGTGCTCACTGTGCAGCGTGACGATCGCCTTCTTCCAATCGCGCGTCTGACCACTACGGAAACGGCTGCGACGCGGCTTACCCTTGCGATTGATGGTTCGCACCGCCTCGACCTTAACGTTGAACAAATGCTCGACCGCGTTGCGAATATCAAGCTTGGTGGCCAAGCGATTCACCTCGAACGCATACGCATTGTGCCGGGTCGAACGATGCACCCCCTTTTCCGTCACCAACGGACGGACAATCACCTGATGGGGTAGCAGTTCGTGACCACGGGATAAAACTTCCGACATAACTCACCTATTTCGCCTGAGCGTTTTGCTTAATCACATCGAGCGCCGCCTTGGTCACCAACAACTTGCTCGGACGCAAGATGCTGAGCGCGTTTAATTGCGAGACCGGCGAGACCTCGACCCGCTCGATATTCCGAGCACTCTTGTACACACCCGGATCGTGCGCCGCGGTGGTCACCAGCAGGCTGGCACGATCGATCTTGAGCGACTTGAGAATCGCCGCGAATTCCTTCGTTTTCGGCGCGGCGAACGACAACTCGTCGATGACCACAACCTCCTGATCGATCAACCGTGAGGCAATGGCCATCCGCGTGGCGAGCTGCACGGCCTTGCGCGGCAGGCGGTAACCCCAGTCGCGCGGACGCTTGGCAAAGGTGTGACCGCCACCACGACGCACCGGGCTGCGACGCTGACCGGCACGCGCGTTGCCCGTGCCCTTCTGGCGATACATCTTCTTGGTCGTGCCGGCGCACTCGGCGCGGGTCTTGGTCTTGGCCGTGCCCTGGCGAGCACTGGTCTGATACATCACGACGACGTCGTGCAGCAACTGCTTATTGATCGTCGCGGCGATCGCGGCCGGGTCGATTTGATACGTCCCGACCTCTTGGCCCGTGCGATTGTAAACCGGAAGACTTACCATCATGAAATTCCTTTGAGGACTGTTCGCTTGGATTGCCGGGAGTTTACTTCACCATGCTCGTCGGACGAACAATCACAAAACCACCGTTGGGGCCGGGCACCGCCCCGCGCACCAACAGCAAGTTATTTTCCGCGTCGACCCGCACCACGCGAACATTTCGCATCGTGCTGCGCTCATTACCCCAGCGGCCAACCATCTTCTTGCCTTTGAAGACGTGGCCTGGGTAGGTATTGGCGCTGGTGCCACCGCTGTGGCGATGCACCTTCTTGACACCGTGAGTGGCCCGCTGGCCTTTGAAATTGTGTTGCTTCATCAAGCCGGCGGTGCCGCGCCCCTTGATGGTGCCAATGACGTCGACGCTGACGACTTCTTTCATCGCGTCGACGGTGACCGTGCCACCCACGGCGAGATCGCCCGGGGCACCGCGCAGCTCGCGAACAAATCGCTTGGGTTCGCACCCGGCCTTTTCGACGACCGGACGGCCGAGGGCCGCTTGAGCTTTGGCTCGCTTACTATCGAGCTTGGCGACATGACCACGCACACTGCGAGAAGCTTTTTCACGAGGCCGGTCGACAAAACCAAGCTGAACCGCCTCGTATCCGTCGCGCTCCATGGTCCGCAACTGGAGCACATGACACGGACCGGCCTGAATGACCGTCACGGGCACTACGGTGCCGTTTTCCAAAAACAATTGTGTCATCCCGACCTTGCGGCCGAGTATTCCGAGTGCCATCGCTGTGTGCCTTATGGTTGTCGCCTGTCGGGATCAAGCAGACCGCGGGGGGCTGCTTATTACCCGATCAAGCATCCAATGCATGCATAACCTGATCAGGAGGAAAACCGATCTCGGGAGATTCCCGAGATTCGGCTAGTGCCTGCTTGATGCTTTAATCTTAATATCCACACCCGCCGGCAAACTGAGCTTGTTCAGAGCTTCGATCGTCTTGGCGGTGCTGCGAACAATGTCGATCAGCCGCTTGTGCGTGCGAATCTCGAACTGCTGCCGGGCCTTCTTGTCGATGTGGGGGCTCGACAAGACGGTGTAACGCTCGATACGGGTCGGCAACGGAATCGGACCATGTACTTCCGAGCCCGTCCGCTTGGCGGTGTCTACGATCTCGGCCGCGCTTTGATCCAGGACGCTATGATCGTAAGCCTCCATCCGGATGCGAATCACTTCACTAGTCTGTCCTGACACGCGACGCTCCCGAGCTCGAATTTCACCGTGATTCAAACCGTTACGAACACTCCCCAGCAAGCCTAATGGCCTCCAGGGGAATCGATGATCTTATGAGCACCTCGGGGGTGTGTCAATCGGGCAAAAATAAAAATCTGACCGTCCAACCGACCCTCCAGGCCGCAAAAACACCGCAGTTTTACCCCCTTTAGAGGAGAAACGTCTCCAGCACATCGCGCGGGGCGGGGCCATAGGCCGACGGCTCCATCGAACAGCTCGCGCGACCCTGACTGAGGCCCCGAATGGCCGTCGAGTAGCCAAACAAGTTGGCGAGCGGCGCCTCGGCATGCAGGATCGTGTTGCGGCCCCGCTGCGAAGTCTCGGTGATCATCGCCCGGCGCTGCAGCAAATCGCCGGTGATATCCCCTAAATTGTCAGGGGGAGTCGTGATTTCCAGCTTCATGATCGGTTCGAGCAACACGGGCCCAGCCGCCGTAATGGCCTTGTGGAACGCGTCGGCCGCGGCCCGTCGCACGACCAGTTCGTTGCTGGTAAGCAGGCTGACTTGTCCACCCAACAGCGTCACCTTGAGCTTCATGAGCGGAAACCCAACCGAGCCGCTCCCCTCGGCCTGGGCCGAAAGGGTCTCGAGGATCGCGGGCAGCAGCTCGGGCGGAATGTTGTGGCTCGTGTTGAGCACCAGCGGCTTGTCGCTCCCCATGTTCGGCTCCAGCCGGATGTCGACCCGCGCCTCGAGATTGCTGCCGGCCTGCGCCATATGAGCTTCACCACTGACATTGACCGACTTCTCGACCGTCTCGCGATAGCTCACGCGCGGTTTGTGAACACGCACGTCAAGCTTGAAATCACGCAGCAAGCGATGCTTGATGACTTCGAGGTGCAGCTCGCCCATGCCGCTGATCAACGTCTGGCCGGTCTCTTCGCTTTCGATCGCGCGGAACGTCGGGTCTTGCCGCTTGAGCATCTCGAGTGTGTCGGAGAGCTTCTTGCGCTCTGCCGAGGTCTCGGGCTCGATCGCCATCGAGATGACCGTGTCGGGAAACGTAATGGATTCGAGCAAAATCGGCTCTTTGGCGTCGCAGAGCGTGTCGCCGGTCACGGAGAGCCGCAGGCCGATGATGCCGATGATGTCGCCGGCCTCGACCCGCTCGACCTGCTCGCGGCGGTCGGCCTGAATGTGCCACAACTGGCTGACGTTTTCTTTTTTGTCTTTGCCCGTGTTGTAGGCCCGCGAGTTCGCTTTCAGTTCGCCGCTATAAATACGCACAAAGGCCAGGTCGCCGTGCTTGTCGGCCTGGATCTTGAACACCAGTCCGCAGAACGGCTCGTCGACGCGCGCCTTGCGTTCGAGCTTCTTCTCGGGCTTTTTCGGATCGATGCCCACGACCGGCGGCACATCGAGTGGACTGGGCAAATAGCGCGTCACGCAATCGAGCACCGTGGGAATGCCCACGCGATCCAGGGCCGTGCCACAGAGCACCGGGACGATCAGTCGGCTGATCGTGGCCTGGCGCAGCACTTGGTGAATCAACTCGACCGGGATCGGCTCCTCGGCGAGCGCCAACTCCATCAGTTCGGTGCTATGATCGTAGAGCGCCTCGAGCAACTTCTCACGCCAGGGCGCGGCCTTGGCCAGCATCTCGACCGGGATCTCGCTCTCGACCGCCTCGCGCCCTTGGGTCTCGGCCGGGTACGTGAGCAGTTTCATCGTGACCAGGTCGATGATGCCGCGGAACGGGTCGCTTTGGTGCGGCGGGCCACTGCCCAGCGGCAACTGGATCGGGACCGGGTTCGCTTCGAGCCGATTGCGAATTTCCTCGACGGTGCCGTAAAAGTCGGCCCCTTCGCGGTCCATCTTGTTGATAAACGCCAGCCGCGGCACCTGATGCCGGTCGGCCTGTCGCCACACCGTCTCGCTCTGCGCCTCGACCCCTTCGCGCGCGCTGAACACAACCACCGCGCCATCGAGCACCCGCAAGCTACGTTCGACTTCGGCGGTGAAGTCGACGTGCCCGGGCGTGTCGATCAGGTTGATGACGCAGTCGCACCACGGAAACGTCACGCAGGCGGCGTAGATGGTGATGCCGCGCTCTTGCTCCTCGGGATCGAAGTCGGTGACCGTCGTCCCTTTGTCGACCTCGCCCATGCGATGCGTCGCGCCGGCGTAAAAGAGCATCCGTTCGGTGAGAGTCGTCTTGCCGGCATCAATGTGCGCAATGATGCCGATGTTGCGGAGCGACGAAAGATTGCGTGGCATGGGAGGGGCTAGGGGCTAGAGACTAGGGGCTAGTGAAGGACATTTCTACACTAGTCCCTAGCCGCTAGTCTCTAGCCCCTCTCGGTTTACCAGGCGAAGTGCGCGAACGCCTTATTGGCGTCGGCCATGCGATGCACATTGTCACGCTTGGTGACCGCGGCCCCTTCGCGATTGAAGGCGGCAATGAACTCGTCCGCCAACTTCTGCTCCATCGGGCGGCCCTTCTTTTCGCGGGCCGACAACAATATCCAACGGATGGCCAACGACTGCTGGCGATTGCGATTCACCTGCATGGGCACCTGATACGCGGCACCGCCCACGCGCTTGCTGCGAACCTCGACCTCGGGCTTCACGTTCTCGACCGCCTGCGTGAACACTTCGATCGGCGGCACGTCCTTGATCTTCTCGCCAATGATGTCAAGCGCGTTGTAGAAGATACCCTGGGCAATGCTCTTCTTGCCGTCGTACATCAGACAGTTGATGAACTTCGACGCCAAGATCGAACCGAACTTCGATTCCGGAACAAGCTTCTCTTTGCTGGCAGTGATATTGCCCATAGTGAAGTGCTAAATGCTGAGTGCTAAGTGATGAATGAGGGAATGACGCGTGGGCAAGTTAACCCTTCTTGGCGCCGTACAAGCTGCGCGACTGCTTCCGGCCTTCGACGCCGAGCGTATCGAGCGCGCCGCGAACAATGTGATAACGCACACCGGGCAAGTCGCGAACACGACCGCCGCGGATGAGCACAATCGAGTGCTCTTGCAGGTTGTGCCCTTCGCCCGGAATGTAAACCGTGACTTCCTTGCCGTTGCTCAACCGCACACGGGCGATCTTACGCAGCGCCGAGTTCGGCTTCTTCGGGGTCATGGTCTTGACCTGCAAGCACACGCCACGCTTTTGCGGGCATTGGTCAAGCACCGGCGACTTGCTGAACTTGCGCTTGGGGTGCCGGGGCTTGCGTACCAGTTGATTGATCGTCGGCATAGGGCTACGTGGGCTGAAGTGACGGTGGCTATGGTGCAATGTCGGTTGATTTATCGAGAACTAGCTAATCTATCGGAACCTTGAACGGTGTCAAGGCAGTCGTAGCGGTCGATCGAAACACTTTTGGCCCCGGGACTCCTGTGAGCCCGTGAGGCTATAAAGCTTGCCTGATTTTACAGTTCGGTCAAAATTCATTGGCCCTCTGAAGCGTTACTCTCCACCCAGCAAGTCGTCCAGCTTGTTGCTGCTGGCTAGCGGCTTGTTGCCGTCGACTGCGGGGGCGGGTGCGGGGGCGGGACGCTGATCGTCGCCCGTGTCCAACAGCGGGAAGCTCTTGGCCAGCACGTCGGTCTTCTGGGCCGCGAGCGCCTCGAGCGCCTCGGGTCGGATGCGGACTTCGCTCTCCTGGTACGTCTTGAAACCGGTACCGGCCGGGATCAAGTGACCCAGGATCACGTTCTCCTTGAGACCCACGAGGTGGTCGGTCTTGCCGGCCAGAGCCGCTTCGGTGAGCACCTTGGTCGTCTCTTGGAAACTGGCGGCCGAGATGAAGCTGGCGCTTTGCACCGAGGCCTTGGTGATGCCGAGCAACTGCGTGCTGGCGGTCGCCGGCTTCGGTCGGGCACCCTTGGCCGTCGCGCCACCCAAGGCTTCGACCTGGGCGTTGGCCGCCTCGAGCGCTTCCTTGGGCACGATCATTCCTTCCTCGAACTCGGTTTCGCCCTTGTTCGTGATCCGCACACACTTGTGCAGGTCTTGGTTCACGCGGCGGAAGTCGAATTTGTCCATCACGCTGCCCGGCAGCAAGTTTGTGTCGCCGACAGTCTCGATCCGCACTTTACGCAACATTTGCGAGACAATGATCTCGATGTGCTTGTCGTCAATATCGACGCGCTGACTGCGATACACATTCTGAATTTCACGGGTCAGGTACTGCTGCACGGCCTCTTCGCCGCTGATGCGGAGAATATCGTGCGGCACGAGCGGACCATCGACGAGCGCTTCACCGGCTCGCACGTAGTCGCCGCTATGCACACGCATGTGCTTGCCTTGGCCAACGAGGTGTTCGCGTTCGATGCCGCTCTCGCTGCGGACGACAATCGTACGCTTCCCGCGACGCTTCTCGCCGAGAATTTCCACCGTGCCATCGATCTCGGCGATGACCGCCGGGTCCTTGGGCTTGCGAGCCTCGAAGATCTCGGTCACGCGCGGCAGACCGCCCGTGATGTCTTGCGTGCCGGCCACGTCACGCGGCGTTTTGGCGAGCAGCGTGCCTGGCGTGATGACTTGGCCTTCCTTGACTTCGATGTACGCCTTTTCGGGCATGTACGAGAAATCGAGGATCTTGCCATTGGTGTCTTCGATGATGATTTGCGGGTGCAGGTCACCCTTGTGCTCGGTGATGAGCAGACGGACGTTACCGGTCGCGTCCTTCTCCTGCCGCATCGAATCGCCTTCGATGATATCTTCGTAGCGAATCTTGCCGCCGACTTCGGCCAGAATCGGAATCGAGTGCGGATCCCATTCGCAAAGGATTTGGCCCGGGTTGATCTCCTGATTCTCTTCGACCTGCAGGATGGCACCGGCCGGAATATCGTACTTTTCCAGCTCGCGACCCTTGGGGTCAAGCAGCGAGATTTCGCCGTTGCGGGCGAGCACGACCTGCTTGCCTTCGTCGTTGCGGACGAGCTTCAAGCGGGTGAATTTGACGATACCTTGCTTCTTCGACTTGTGTTCCTTTTCCTCGATCTGGCGCTGACCGGTACCACCGATGTGGAACGTACGCATCGTGAGCTGCGTGCCCGGCTCGCCGATGCTCTGGGCGGCGATGATGCCGACGGCCATCCCCTCTTCGACCATCGAACTGGTCGAGAGATCCATGCCGTAGCACAGCCGACAGACCCCCAGCGAAGCATCGCAGGTCATTGGGCTGCGGACCTGGATCTTCTCCAGGCCGAGTTCTTCGATCCGCCGCGCAATGGTCGGCGTGATCAACTCCCCTTCCTTGGCAATCACTTCGTCGGTGATCGGGTTCACAATGCTGTTGCGGCTCACGCGGCCACGAATCGAGTCGGCCAACCGCACCTCGATCTTTTCGCCGCGGTAGATGACCCCCTTGGTGATGCCCTGCGTCGTGCCGCAGTCGTGCATCGTAATGACGACGTTCTGCGCCACGTCGGCCAGCTTGCGGGTCAGATAACCCGAGTCGGCCGTCTTGAGCGCCGTGTCGGCCAGACCCTTGCGGGCGCCGTGCGTCGAACTGAAATACTCGAGCACCGTCAAGCCTTCGCGGAAGTTGGCCTTAATCGGCGTCTCGATAATCTCGCCCGACGGCTTGGCCATCAAACCGCGCATACCGGCCAACTGACGAATTTGTTCGACGCCGCCACGCGCGCCCGAGTGGGCCATCAGATAGATCGGGTTCACGTAGCCGGGCTGACGATGGTCGTTTTCCAACTCGCGCATCATTTCCGCCGTGATGCGTTCGCGAGCATGCGTCCAGGCGTCGAGCACCTGGTTGTAGCGTTCGACGTCGGTGATGACGCCGCGCTGATACAGCTTTTGGAACTTGAGCACGGTCTTCTCGGCTTCGCCGATGATCTTTTGCTTCGTGGCCGGCGTGATCAGGTCGTCGGTGGCGAACGACAAACCGCTCACGGTGCTCATGCGGAAGCCGATGCGGTTGAGCGCGTCGAGCAGTTCGATCGTGGCGCTGCGGCCGATCAACTGATACGAGTCGCTAATCACCTTGGCCAGCTCGCTGCTCCGCATGGCGACGTTGTAGAACGGCATCCCCTTGGGAAGCATGTCGTTGAACATCACGCGGCCCACGGTCGTCTCGATGATCGCGCCGGGCTTGGCGTCGTTGGCCTCGGTCTTGAGCTTGCGATGCGCGGGGAGCCGAACACGGATGGCCGCGTGCGTGTCGACCTTGCCCATCGCGTGGGCGTACAACACTTCATTGAACGTGCCAAAAATCATGCCGTCGCCTTTGCGATCAGGCACGCCCATCGTGATGTAGTAGCAACCCATCACCACGTCCTGCGACGGCGAAATGATCGGCGCGCCGTTGGCCGGACTGAAAATGTTATGAATCGACATCATCAGCGTGTGCGCTTCGACCTGGGCCTCGATCGAGAGCGGCAAGTGGACCGCCATCTGGTCACCGTCGAAGTCGGCGTTGAAGCCTTTGCACACCAGCGGATGCAACTTGATGGCATTGCCTTCAACCAGCACCGGCTCGAACGCCTGAATGCCCATGCGGTGCAACGTCGGGGCGCGATTGAGCAGTACCGGGTGATTGCGAATCACCTCTTCCAGGATGTCCCAAACTTCGACATCCTTGCGCTCCAGCATCTTCTTGGCCGACTTGATCGTGTCGGCATGGCCCAGCTCCTTCAACCGGCGAATAATGAACGGCTGATACAACTCAAGCGCACTTTTCTTGGGCAGACCGCACGGGTGTAGGCGCAACGTCGGGCCGACGACGATCACGCTTCGGGCCGAGTAGTCAACGCGCTTGCCCAACAGGTTCTCGCGGAAGCGCCCCTGCTTGCCTTTGATCATGTCGGTCAGCGACTTGAGCGGTCGGTTCGACGAACCGAGCACCGGCCGCTTGCAGCGATTATTGTCGAACAGCGCATCGACCGACTGTTGCAGCATCCGCTTTTCGTTGCGGATGATGACTTCCGGCGCGTTGAGATCGACGAGCTTCTTGAGCCGGTTGTTGCGGTTGATGATGCGGCGATACAAATCGTTCAGGTCGCTTGTGGCAAAGTTGCCGCTGTCGAGCAACACGAGCGGACGCAGGTCGGGCGGGATGACCGGCACCACGTCGAGCACCATCCACTCGGGCTTGTTGTCGCTGTCGCGGATGCTTTCGACGATTTTGAGCCGATTGATGAGGTCCTTGGCCTTTTGTTTCGATCCGGTCTCGTCGAGGTCCTTGCGCAGGTCTTTCGACAATTGCACGAGATCGAGCTGCATGAGCAGCTTGCGGACAGCCTCGGCACCCATGTCGGCCTCGAACGCCCCTTCGCCGTACTGCTCGCGGGCTTGGCGATACTCGTCCTCGGTCAGCATTTGACGCGGCTTGAGCGGCGTGGCCTTCGGATCAATCACCACGTAGTCTTGGAAATAGATCACCTTTTCCATGCTCGTGGTCTTCATGTCGAGCAGATTGCCCAAGCGGCTGGGCATCGCCTTGAAGAACCAAATATGGACCACGGGCGCGGCCAACTCGATATGCCCCATGCGCTTGCGTCGGACGCGGCTGTGCGTGACCTTGACGCCGCAGCGATCGCAGATCATCCCCTTGTACTTCATGCCGCGATACTTGCCGCACGCGCACTCCCAATCCTTTTCAGGGCCGAAGATGCGTTCGCAGAACAAGCCATCGCGCTCCGGGCGATACGTGCGGTAGTTAATCGTTTCCGGCTTTTTCACTTCGCCGAACGACCAACTGCGAATGTCATGCGGACTGGCCAGCTTGATGGTGACCGCCGAGAAGTCATTCACGCGATCATAGACAGCCGATTCAGCGGCGGCCGGATTTGCTGCGGGTCGTTGCCCATCCATATTCAAACTCCCGTGAGGTTCATCGGTCCGCCTTCGGAAGCCGACCGGTTGGAAACAAGTTGACGGAACGCAAAAGTTTCGGAATTACGCCGTCGCCACCTTCTCCAATTGCATGTTCAGCGCCAGGCCGCGGATTTCATTCGTGAGCACATCAAAGCTGGCAGG
>CAZZBK010000038.1:0-39340 GCA_964652155.1 uncultured Planctomycetaceae bacterium
GAGCCCCCGGCGAACGCGAGGTCAGATGACGCGATGAATTTGCGCCATGGGCGCGACGAGCCCGGTCGCTACCAGGGGGCTTCCATGAGGTTGACGATTTGCTCTGCGAGACGTTGGATCGCCTGTTGCTGAGCGGTGACGATCGTCTGACCGGCCTCGGGTATGAAGTTTTGTGGCTGGTCGATTGTGGCCAGCGCGTCAGGAAAGGGGATCGCCTGCGGGTTGCGTAGGTTCATGCCGCGACGGTCCTGCCAACTGACCTCGATGCGGAAATTGAGTTGCAGATTGCGATTCTCACCGGTCGGTTCGTTGAGCAACACCCCTTTGTCGTCGGCGGTGAGTCGACCGAGGAGAATGCTGTCGGCAGTAGCGGCGCTAACCACTTTGAGAGGCGTTTTCGATTCGATTTCGCGGATGATGGCGTCGGTCAAGCGCTCGCCCAGCCCGCGCCGCAAGGTGGAAGTTTTTACGATGGGTACGGCGACGGTGCGCACGTCGGGGGGATAGAGCGAGCAAGCGCCGAAACGGTACGCGCATCCGCCCAGCGAGCTGGCAGACCATGCGAGGGCCGCGTGCATAAGCCACTGGCGTCGAGAGAGCGCGGCGATCGTCATGGCGCGGTGCGACCTCAGCGTTGCGTGCGATCGCGTTCGCCGAAGATCCGGCCGACCCAATTGAAGTATTGCGTGGGCTGGGGCGGCAGGTCCTTGGTCTCGTCGAGCCGTTGCTGGGCTTGGGGCCCGTACTGGGTGTCGGCGTAATCGCGCACGATCATCAGGTAGAAATGCCGGGCGGCGCCGTAATACTTGCGGCGGTAGTAGTACTCGCCGTTGTCCCAATCGCGCTCGGCCAGTTGGTTGCGAATCTTGGCTTGGGCCGCTGTCAATCGTTCGCGCTCGGCCGTTTGAGTCGGCGACACCTGGGCGAGCGTGTCTCGACAGAGCTTGTCGGCTTCTTCGAGCGGCCGGTGGTCGTATTGCGGGCCTTGGTACGAGAGCATTTTGCTCTGCAGGCCAAGCAACTGCGACTCCATGTAATGTTCGCTATGCGGATATTCCTTGCGGATCATGTCGTAGTTGTAGGCCGCGTCTTCGTACCGACCGCGCAGGAAGTTGTGATCGGCGACGCGTTTGACGGCGTCGTCGGCGAGTGGCCCGGTCGGGTCCTGGAGCCGAATCCCCTCGAAGGCCGTCGTCGAATAGCCGCGGGTGTCGAACGTGGGGCGCGTTTTGTCGATGAAGTTGGGGGCGTAGTTAAGGACCTTCTCTCCCTTTTGTTCCCAGTAGACGCCGATGGCAAACAGGCGCTGCACGGCTTTGTCGAGGTAGCGTGAGTTCTCGTACTTTTTGAGCAGTCCGGAGTAGGCGTCGTAAGCCTTGTTGTACTGGTCCGAGAAGAACAGGCTCTCGGCTTCCAGGAACATCGCGTCTTCTTCGAGCGTCGAGTCGGGCCAGCGGAAGGCGGCGGTGTGATACGCCTTGACGGCATTGGCAAACTCTTTTTTCAGAAACAGGTCGTTGCCCTCGGCGAGCTTGGCTCGGGCCAGCTTTTCGTCGGGCCCCATCCCGATGGCCTTCAGTGCGGTGCTGCTCAGGTTGGTCGGCTTGAGCGACTCGCTGGTTTTTTCCCACCAGGACTTTTGTTCCAAGGCGTTGGGGGCATCGCCGAGCGAGACCCCGGGCACGGCGCTGGCTTGCTGCGCGCGGGCGTCGTACGCCTGCTGATCGAAAGAGGCGGGGACGACTCCCTGCTGCTGGGCTGGTGTCGCGGCGGGGTCGGGTGTGGCCGGCTTTTGAGCTTGGATGAACGGATCCGTCGCCGGTGGGCGATTGAATTGCTGGCAGCCCGCGAGCGCAACGCACACCGCGAGCGTCGCAACGCGCCCCATGACCAGCCGAGATGAGCAACCGACATCCATGTCGTTTAACTTTAGTGAGCCAGGATTCCTAGAAACTCATGCAAGCGCGGTTTGTGTCCCAACAGATGACTGATGTACTGATTCAACACGCCACGCATCTCGCCCTGCACAGCCCGCGGCAGCTCGGGCAGGGCGGCCTGCGTGCCCGCCGCGAGAAAATGCAGCAGGGTCTCCCAGGCCGCTCGGCTCAACGAGACCACGGCCGACTTGCCGGGCCGACAGCGCGAGCAAAGCACGCCGCCGTTGAGCAGACCGAACGCGATTCGTTGCGAGTTGATGACTTCCGTGCCACATTCCACGCATTGATCCAACGAGGGTAAATGTCCGAGCAGTCGCAGTGCTTCCAGTTCAAATCGCACGAGCAGCGCCGCCACGTTGCCGTCGGTCGAGTCGAGTGCTTCCAAGGTGTTGCAGGCCAGGTCGAATAGTTCCGGATGAGGATCGCCGTTGTCGGTCAGCTCGCCGAGCAGCTCGGCGACATAGTAGCCCGCGTACAGGCGTGACAAGTCGCAACGAGCGGCTCGAAACCGGCGTTCCAACTTGGCTTCGGTCAGCAAGTCGAGCGCTCCGGACGATTTGCGGAGGAACACTATCCGACACACGCACAGCAGGTCAAGGGCACCCTCGAAAGGCCCCTTGAGTCGACGTGCTCCCTTCGCTAGCGCTTGCACTTTGCCAAACTCGCGCGTGAGCAACGTGACCACCAGGCTCGTCTCGCTGAACTCGATCGTGCGCAGAACGATGGCCAGCGATTTCTCGGCGTTCATGACCGCGGCTCCGACACAGGGTCGTAGCGCGGTTCAATGCCCAATGCCAGCATGACGGCCCGTTCCTGCTCGCGCATCGTGACCAGATCGGCAGGCGTCAGGTCGTCGTAGCCGACGAGGTGCAGCATGCCATGCACGACGTACAGGAGCAACTCGTGCTCGGTGCTCCAGCCCAGCCTTGTGGCCGTGGCAGCGGCCGTGTCGGCCGAGACGATCACCTCACCGCCGAGGCCCGTCTCGTCATCTTCGAGCAGGAAGCTGATGACGTCGGTTGCGTAATCGTGTTGCAAGTAACGGTTGTTCAAGGCGTGGATCGTGGGATCGTCGACGATCGCGATGCTGATAGTGGCGTTGGTGATGTGGGCTTCGCGGAGCACGTGTTCGACCGCGGTTTGCAAGCGCGACGGGTCATGCTGATAGCAGGGGTGCTCGTTGGTGATCTCGATGTGCAGCATGTCGAACTCAGCCACTCGCTCTCATGGCCGGTCTCTCGGGGACCGGAAGTGACAAAACACACGTTCAACTTCGTTGTGTGTGACAACCGTATTCACACATTCTACCGCCGATGATGACCGATCGTCAGGCCTGCCCCGTTGGTTGCTGGGAACCCGCTTGGCGAGCCACCACCACAATCTGCCGCGCAAAATCGATCCCGATCAGGCGAAAGAGCCAGCCGAACACATACTGCCGCAAGACCCGTCGATGCAGCGGGTCGTGATAGATACGATAGATCGCGAGCACCTCGTACCCCGCCGCCGCGAGCAGGCCTGCGAGTTCGTCGTAGCATAGCGGCGTGCGATGCGTGGCGTCGCGCAGATAGGCCGGTGGGTAATAGGTGTTGGGCGTGCTCAGAATGAGTCGCCCGCCGGGCTCGAGCACGCCGCGAATCGCAGCCAACCACGGCTCGATCTCTTCAAGCGGAAGATGCTCGACGACCTCAAGAGCGAACACGAGCGGAAATTTTTCGGTGACCTCGTTTAGCGTGTGATAGTCATGTTCTCCGGCACGATCGATATCGAGCGAGCGATATTCCAGCGCGGGCTCGTGGCGCCGTAGATGTTCTTGAAAGCGTCGGTCTCCTGCGCCAATCTCCAGCACGCGCATCAAACCATGCGACTCACATCGAACGATATCGCTGGCGCGTTTGCGGAGGGGCAAATCGAAGATGCGACCAAAGCGCTGGGCGGCTGCGCGGCGATGCTCAAAGAGACGAGACCACGAAATGCGCTTGCACATTTAAGCCGATTGCGTAGGATGATGGCATCACGCCTGCACTGATAGCCAGTGCGAACGCGATGCTAAAGCCGAACCATACCGACGTCGACTTGTCTAACGACTAACGTGGTGTCAGACAAGTCGAGTCGATGACGTGGGATCACGATTCTGGTGTTCGTGATGAGCGACGTTGCCACCCAGCGCGGCGCGACACTCATTGACACCGCCATTCTGTTAGGAGGATAGACCATGGCCAAGAAGAAGGCTGCCAAGAAGGCAGCGAAGAAAGCCGCCAAGAAAAAGAAGAAGTAGTGTGGCGCGGTCCACGTGACCGCAAGACCGCTTCTCATTTCTGGCCCCACGCAACAACGAGAAAGAAAAGCCCGGTTCTCTGAGCCGGGCTTTTCTATTTCGATCAGCCCCTCACGCATCAGCCCCTCTCGGCCCCCCAGGGCGCGCTCGGGAATGGATCAGGAACCCCACTGGGTATAGAGCCGCCCATTCGGGTGGGTTTTCGGTGAATCGGTTAAAACGCTTGGCAGAAGCGGCTCGTTTCGTTCATAATGGCAACTTGATACGTATCCCGCCCGTTCGACCTCTGTCGGCTCCGCGTTCAAAAGCAGCGGCACCGCCAGATCCTTCCGCCTATTACATTGCTGCTTCCCCGGTTATGGAGATCCGAATCGTGATGTCTCTGCGCGCCGCTTGTCGGATCCGTTCGTACTGTCTATTCCTGTTAGCCTTGGCAGGGCTAACGCCGGCCCTGGCCGCCGACGGCCTGACGGTCGTGCCGAGCGCGGTCAAGCTCGACGGCAACTTTTCACAGGTCCAACTCGTCGTCGCGGCGTCGGCGTCGGCCGACAAGCTCGACAAGCGGAGCGAGGATTTGACCCGCGCCGCAACGTACCGCTCGTCGGATGAAAAAGTCGCGCGCGTCACCGCGCACGGGCAAGTGCAAGCCGCAGGCAATGGTCGGGCGACCATCGAGGTTACGGCTGGCAAACAGCGGCAGTCGGTGTCGGTCGAGGTGCTTAACATCGTCGCCGAGCCGCAAGTCAGTTTCACGGAGTTGGTCGTGCCGCTGCTCAGCAAAGCGGGCTGCAACCAAGCCGCCTGCCATGCCGCGCAACATGGCAAGGGAGGCTTCAAGCTCTCGGTCTTCGGTTACGCTCCGGACGAAGACTACGCGATGATGGCCCGCGACCGACAGGCGCGGCGTGTGAATATGCATGAGCCGGAGATGAGCCTGATTCTCCGCAAACCCACGCTCGGCGTGCCGCATGCCGGCAACAAGCGTATCGAGAAGGACTCGATGGATTACCAAATCGTTCGCGAGTGGATTCGCTCGGGCGCGAAGCCGCCGCAAAAGGCAGACGCTCAGGTCACTAAGATTCGCGTCTTCCCGACCGAACGACTGCACAGCTCGAAGGTCCACCAGCAATTGCGCGTCGAGGCCGAGTACAACGATGGCCATCGCCGCGACGTGACCCCCTGGGCCAAGTACGACTCGATGGACGACGCGGTCGTGACGGTCGATGGCTCGGGCTACTACCAATCGATCGGCCGGGGCCAGTCGGCGGTGATGGTCCGCTTCGAGGGGCAGGCCGAAATCTCGACGGTTGTTATTCCCTACGCGCAGTCGGTTGAGTTGGCCGGCTGGAAGAACAACAACTTCATCGACGAGTTCGCGGCGAACAAGTTCCGCGAGTTGGGCATAGCCCCCTCCGGACTGTGCGACGACGCGGCCTTTGTGCGCCGCGCTTATCTCGACGCCACCGGCACGCTCCCCACCCCTGCTCAGGCCACCGCCTTTCTCGATGCCAAAGACCCCCACAAGCGCGCGCAGCTCATCGACGAACTGCTCGGGCTGACGGGGGACCCCAAGCGCGACATCCACAACAATGCCTACGCCGGCTATTGGTCGATCAAATGGGCCGACCTGATTCGCAACAACAGCGCCACGCTCGGCGAGCAGGGCATGTGGTCGCTTCACAACTGGATCAAGGAATCGCTCCGCGAGAACAAGCCGTTCGACAAATTCGTCAATGAACTGATCACCGCCCGCGGCTCGATTTACCGCAGCGGCCCGGCCAACTATTACCGCCTGTCGCGCGACACGGCGGAGCTCGCCGAGCATACGGCACAGTTGTTCCTCGGCGTGCGGCTGGCCTGCGCCAAGTGCCATCACCACCCGTTCGAGAAATACAGCCAGGCCGATTACTACGGCTTCTCGTCGTTCTTCGCCCGGGTCGGCAACAAATCGAGCATCGAGTTCGGCCTGTTTGGCCGCGAATCGGTGATCGTCGTCAAAGACACCGGAGACGTGCGGCACCCGCGCACCGGCGAGCAGCTCAAGCCGACGCCCCTCGATGGCCAGCCGCTCGAGACCGAGTCCCCCGACCGTCGCATGGACTTGGCCCATTGGTTGACCGCCAAAGACAATCAATTCTTCGCCCGCAATATCGCCAATCGCTATATGGGCTACCTGCTGGGCCGTGGCCTGGTCGAGCCGGTGGACGACATGCGGGCAACGAACCCGGCGACCAATGGTCCGCTGCTCGACCGATTGGCCAAGGAATTTGTCGACAGCAACTACAATGTCAAACAACTGATGCGGTTGATCCTCAATTCGCGCCTCTATCAGCTCGACTCGCAACCGACCCCGGAGAATATCGGCGACGCGAAGTTTTACACCTATTTCAAGGTCAAGCGGATTGGCGCCGAGGCGTTGCTCGACGCGATCGATCAGGTGACCGGCACGCAAACCAAGTTCAAGAACCTGCCGCTCGGCACTCGGGCCATCGAGTTGCCCGACTCGAACTACGGCGACTATTTCTTGACGACGTTTGGCAAGCCGCTGCGCGTCAGCGTGTGCGAATGCGAACGGGTCCCCGACGAGAATTTGTCCCAAGCGCTGCATACGCTCAACGGCGACACGCTGGCGGCCAAGATGACGGACGCCAAGGGGCGTTTGGCCAAGCTGATCGCTGCCAAGAAGCCGCTCAACGAAGCGGTCACCGATCTGTACCTCACGGCACTCGCGCGTCGACCGACCGACAAAGAGTTGGCCGCCTGCCAAAAGTGGCTCGATAAGAGCCCTTCGCCCCAGGTGTTCTACGAAGATTTGCTCTGGTCGCTGATCAACTCGAAGCAATTCCTGTTCATTCACTAAACTGATTCGTTCACGCGGGGTGTCATCACCACCGGACCGCGCCGGATTTTTTTGTCGAGGCTGCTTATGGATTCGCGTCTGACTCGCCTGTCGCTCGTTGCGACACTCGCGCTCCTTGTCACGATTGAAGTCCGGGCTCAATCGTCGTATCCGATGCTGATGGACGCCGCGCCATTGGCCGTGCAAGTCGGCAAGACGACTGAGGTTGAACTCTCGGCCCGCTACAATTTGTACGGTGCCTACGGTGCATTCATCAGCGGACAAGGGGTGACGATCGAATTCGATCCGCCCAAGCCGCTCGAGGTGGCCAAGGACGAGAAGCCGGCCGAAGCCAAGGCCACGGCGGCAGCCACCAAGGACGAGAAAAAAGACGAGAAGAAATCGGCCGAGGCCAAACCAGAAGCCAAGCTGGCTCCGAAAAAGCCCGAGCAGCCCAAGCTCAAGGTGCGATTCACGGTCGCGGCCGACGCGCAGCCCGGCGTGCGTGACTTCCGCGTCGCCACGCCCCAAGGGGTCTCGACCTTGGGTCAGATTGTCATCGTCCGCGACCCGATCACGCGCGAGAAAAACCCCAACGACGCGCTCGAGAAGGCGACGCCCATCACGTTGCCCGGCACCGCCTGCGGCGCGATCGAAGCCGCCGAGGATGTCGACTTTTTCAAGTTCACGATCGACAAGCCCGCCGCGCTCACCTTTCATGTGCGTAGCCAGCGCTGCCAAGACAAGATTCACGACCTGCAAGCGCACAGCGACCCGCTGATCACGATCCGCAACGCGACGGGCTCGGTGCTGGCGCTCTCGGACAATTACTTCTTCGCCGATCCGTTGCTTAACTACAACTTCACGATCCCCGGCGACTACTATCTCGAAATCCGCGACGTGCGTTACCAGGGGAACGCCTACTGGCAGTACAGTGTCGAGATCAACCCTCGGCCGTTCGTGACCAACGTCTTCCCGCTGGCCATGCATCGCGACGAGGCCACGCAGGTCGAACTGGTCGGCTTTAATTTGCCAGCCGATCCGCACGCCTCACTGCTCGTGCCCAAGGACATGCCCGCGGGCATGCAATGGCTCACCTTGCCAATCGCCGGAGGTCAGGCGACCCCCGCGCCGATATTTGTCCACGACCTGCCCAACGTGCTGGAAGCGTCGAGTGCCGGCAAGGAGGCCGCGCCGCAGACCATCACGGTTCCCGCCTGCGTGAATGGCCGCATCCTCAAGGAAGCGGAAGTCGACCTGTATTCGTTCGAGGCGAAGAAAGGGGACAACTTCCGCATCGAGCTGGTTGCCCGGCGGCATCAATCGCAACTCGACCCGATCGTGGGCATTCGCAACGAGAAGGGGCAGCGTTTGACCGAGAACGACGATTTTGCGTTGGGACGCCTCAGCTCGGGGGACTCGTGCATCGAGTCGTGGTCGGCCCCGGCCGACGGCGTCTATACGATCGAGCTGCGCGACCTGCACCTGCAAGGCGGCCCCGACTTTGTGTACGCGCTGCTTGTGACCCGCGCCGAGCCGCATTATTGGTTGTGGCTCGACTCGGACAAGACACCGCTGACGCCCGGCGTGGCGAACGCGATCTACGCGCGGGTCACGCGCAAGAACGGTTTCAAAGGGGAGATTCAACTCGCGATCGACGGGTTGCCCCCCGGCGTGAAAGCGACCTGCGGAAAAATCCTGGACGGGCAAAACGATGGGTGCATCATTGTCCAAGCCGACTCGACCGTCGGTAATCGCTTTAGCAACGTGACGATCACGGGCACCCACACGCCCAGCGAAGGGCCCGCGATGACGGTTACCGCGCAGCCCTATCAGGAGATTTATTTCCCCGGCGGCGGACGTGGCCATTACTACGCCCCTTGGCACACGGTCTCGGTCGGCGAGCCGCAGGACATTCTCTCGGTCAAAATCACACCCAACGCGATCGCGCTCAAGCCTGGCGAGTCGGCCAAAATCGATATCACGATCGAACGGGCCGAGGGCTTCGACAAAAACGTGACGCTCGACGTCATGTATCGCCACCTGGGGAGCATGTTCGGCAACAGCCTGCCCCCCGGCGTGCTGCTCGACGACAAGAACAGCAAGACGGTCATCAACGGCAAAGCTTTGCAAGGCTATATCACCCTCAAGGTCGACCCCAAGACGGCCGTGCCGGTCGAGAACCAGATCGTGCCGGTGATGGCGCAAGTATCGCTCAACTTTGTCATGAAAATGAGCTATTGCAGTGAGCCGCTCACGATCACGGTGAAAAACCCGTAGTCCGCGCGGATCAATTTGACGGGTCCGCAAAGAACACAACGCCACGCACCAAGGAGTTGGATCTCCAGCACGGTGTGAGCATCTTCAAAGTTGGTCAATCATAGGATCGGGCATCAAGGGCATCATTCAGCGGGTGGCTGGCGGTTTGCGTCTGCAAACCCCGGCTCACTTCGAGGCGGTGTCACATGTCACTCGCCGGGGTTTGCTTCGCAAACCGCCAGCCACCCACAACGCTGACGCTCACACTCCAGCACGATCGGTTCAACACAGTGCGATTCCGCTTTTGTGTGATTTTGAGCGTCTAACAAAATGGCAGCAGCGAGGGGGACAGTCCCCAGCCATTTTGTTAGACGCTCTTATTTTGCCTGAGGTAGAACACCCCAAACACTCAAAGCCATGGCTGTCAAATGAAAGGCGGCCTCCGCACTGGCCGGATTCGTTGGGATCGCGTCGAGAGCATTTTCCCAAGCCAGCTTCCGCTGCCTGCGTTGCCGTCCGATCGCGGGATCAAGGCCGTGACGAACGTGTGGCGAGGATGGAGTGTTTCGGTTCGATCACTTGCTGAACTGCGATTGCCAGGCCGCCAATGCAGCGAGCATGTCGCGCAGGCGTTGCGGTTCTTGCGCCGCCCGATTCTTCCGTTCACCAAGATCGGTCGTCAAATCGTAAAGTTCCGCCGGCTGATCGTGCTGGATCACGACTTTCCAGGGCCCAAGTCGAACGGCTTTCATATCCGCAGTTTGCCAGAACAAAGGGCGCTCGGCGATGGGTTCACCACGCAGCAACACGGGGACAAGGCTGACTCCGTCGAGGGACGTGGGACCGTCGGCGGGGGGCAATGGCATGCCCGCCAACTCCAAAAACGTTGGCAACAAGTCCATGGTCATCGTCGTCGCGTCGTGAACGCTGTTGGCCGCAATTCGGCCTGGCCAGCGAGCCATGCAAGGGACGCGATGGCCTCCTTCGTACATGCTGATCTTTCCTCCGCGCAGCGGCGCGTTCGACGAGACATTTTTCGCCCCTGCATAGTTTACGTAGCCGCCGTTGTCTGAAGAAAAAATGACGAGTGTGTTCCGGTCGAGATTCAAACGCCGCAGGCAATCCATCACTTTGCCCACGCCGTTGTCCAGTCGTTCGATCATCTGATCGACGACGCGCGGAACGTCTTCAGTTGGGTGAGGGCCCGTCTTCAGTTGATTGTCGTAGTTCTTGCCGATCTCACGGTAGCTTTCGTCCTCCGGACCCATCCAAGGAAAATGGATGGCCAAGTGGGGCAGGTACAGAAAGAACGGTTGGTCGCGATGGCCTTCGATGAACCGAACGGCATGTTCGGTGAGCAAATCGGTTGCATAGCCGGCTTCGACGACGGCTTGCTCGTCGTGCCACCAATCGAGACGTCCGTAACGGTCGACATGCGAGACGTAATCGATCCCGCCGTGCCGCGCGCCGCAAAACACGTCGAAGCCTTGGCGATTGGGGAGCGCACGGCTGTCGGGTCGCGATCCCAAATGCCACTTGCCAAAGATGCCGGTCTTGTAACCCGCCGACTTCAAGTACTCTGCGATCGTGCGGGCGTCGTCGGGCAGGCCCGGACTACGTTCGCCCAGGGGCTCGACCACACCGGAGCGTTGCTGGTACCGGCCGGTCAGCAGTGCGGCGCGGGTCGGCGAACACGAGGCTGCGTTGGCATGGAAATCAGTCAGCCGCAGCCCTTCTTGCGCCAGCCGATCCAGGTGTGGAGTGCGGGCTCGCCGACCGCCGTAGCACCCCAGATCCGCGTATCCCAAATCATCGGCCAGAATCAGGACGATATTCGGCTTATGCGCGGGCTCGGCTCCGAAAGCAAATGCAGGAACGCTCACCGACAAAACGGCAAGGCACAGACTCGCGATGTGCGTAATCATCGGATGCAGCAATGACCTCACGAGCACTCCAGTACCGAGTCGCAGCCGAAGACAATTGACGTTCGACACCTCCTAATATCGGTGCCGACCATTCGATGGTCAACCACTTTCGCGCCTCGAGCTCGAGCGTCGATCGGAGCGATTCCCAGAGGGACGATGGCTGCTGCGCGGTGGCTCGTTGGCCATCACTCGCTTAGCTGCCGGCGGCACCGGCGTTGCCAAGCTGATTGAGGAACGTGAAGTTGGTGCTCGTGCTAAACGGCGCAATCTGATACAGGCCATTCGTGAAGAGCAAGCTCACATAGTCGTCGAACACTCGAATGGGCGCTTTGGGGACCACGACGATGTCGGTGTCGTTGAGCCAGACTTCGTCGTTCGGGATGGGCGTTTTGCCGTATACCGCCCCGCGCAGGTCGAGCATGGTCGCGAGCAATCGCCAGTCGTCGCCGCGGCGGAAGATGACGATCTGCCGCAGGTTCCCTCCCACGTTCCAGCCCCCGGCCAAACTGATCGCCTGCATGGTCGAGGTTGGTCCTTCGAGCGCGTAACGGCCTGGCGTGCGAACCTCGCCCAGCACATACACGTAACGTGGCGCGCGCTGCAAGAGCACGGGAGTCACTTCCAACCCCTCCACTTCTTGCGCATAACGGGCGTCGACCTCTTGCTTCAACTCTTCCAGCGTCAGACCTTGTGCCATGACCGAACCGATGGCTGGCAGCGCGATGGTCCCCTCGGGAGTCACGCGAGCTTCGCGTGTTTGACCGCCAAACCCCTGGCGACGATCCACCGCCGCGCGCAGGTCCTCGAGCTTCGTGTTCACTTTGAGCGGCGTCACGGTGATGGCTGGCGTCTTGTAGTACTTCTCGTACAACGTCTCGATCGTGTCGCGCAACTGGCTCACATTTTGCCGAGTCGCCTTCACCTGGCCCACGAGCTTGAGCGTGAGCGTGCCATCGGGCTGAATGATGAGATCGCGCGTCAGGGTCGCGTCGGCTGACGACTCGATTCGCACCTCGTCGCCGACATTCAGTTCATACGGATGCGCCTGCTCGTTTCGCGTGAGGCGAAAGACAAACTCCAGCAGATCGTCGACCCGCAAGCGGTATTGTCCCACGTGCGACAAGCGGGCGTGGCCGACATATTCGCCCTGCGCGTAGGGCTCGAAATTGAGCGGCTGAGCGGCGCTCCAGCCGGTACACGCCCCGTGCATGTTGCCGCCATCGACGGCCCAAATCGGCCGCCCGACGGGGACCGCGGTGGGGACCGTGACCGGCTCCGCGATGGGCTGCATGGAGTGAGGAGGAGGCAGCAGCGGGTCGCCGCTGGCGAGGCGAGTCGTGCCCGGTTTTTGAGCCAACTGGAACACGGGCTGCGCGTCGGCTCGCGGAGCGCGGTGCCGCGCAGGCCAGAACGGATCGGCCACGCCGCTGCTCAATGTGCCCAGCACGACCACAAGCGTCAACGACCAGCGTGGTCCGAACCAAGTGAAACGTCGCATTGCGGTTGCTCGAAGGGCCATTTCGACAATGTTAGTAAACCCAACGTGCGCGGTCGGGCGATCGAGTTGCCGTGCGGGGCTCGAAGGGCGGTGTCATCGGTCGCGAAGCCGTCACGGCTGGCCGAGGGTCCGAGGCCACCTCGGTGCTGTTCGCGAAACTCTGCGGATCAACCCATTGCACGCCTTGCCACGCGGCGATCGCTGCCGCCGGGGCCGCGCTGTTCGTCGTCGATGGCAACGTCTGGGGATGGCCCAATCGCTGCTCGACCAACGCCAAGTTTTGCAGCGTCGCCCCTTGCTGCGCCACGCCCAGGCTCTGCGCGAGCCAGTGCCGAGCGGTCGATAGTCGGCCACTCTGGGCTTCCAGCACCCCCAGGTCGTTCGCCGCGGCATAGTTGCCGGGCTGAGTGCTGAGCGCCGCCGTGTAAAACGTGCGGGCCTTCTCGTCGGGTTGCGCGATCGAGGTCACGCGCCGCTCATAGAGCGTGCCATAGATTCGACCCAACGCGTGCAAAATATGTGAACCCAGCGGCGAACCGCCACAGGCGATCGACAACTGTTGCTGCGCATAGTGCTGATAACGATCCAAGGCCACCGATGCCGTCAGCGATTCCGCCGGCGTCTGTTTGAGTACGGGGGTTTGATGCGAACGGATCAACGTGGCCAATGCGTTGCCATCGCTCGGTTGCCCCAGTCGCGGTGCGAAGTCTTCGCTCTCTTCGATGGCCCGCAAGGCGAGCGCCAGCGATTGTGCCGAGGCCGTGCTCCCCTTGGACGCATCGTTAATTTGAGCCAAGAGCTGGAGCGCCGAGAGGAATTGATTCCGCGCCGAGAACCAGGCCCCCTTGGTGGCCAATCGTAGCCCCTCATGGTAGAGCGCGGCGGCACGCTCGACCGTCGCTTGGCCATCGACCTGACTCACAAGATTCAGCAGCGATGTCGCGGCCGGTTTGACTGCGGTTCGTTCGTCCTCGCGTTCGCGCCGCTGCTGCGCTTGCTCGACCGAGGCGATCGGCTCGACCGGTGATTCGACCGCAGGTGGTTCGACGGGCAACTTGGGTCGCGGTGATGCTGTCAGCGCTGCGACGGCCACATGCGGAATTTCCTCCGCGGCGGCTGAGGAGAGCACGGGGGAAGCTGGCGGGGCGGGGGACACGGTCGCCTCGGCCGGCACATCGCGCGGTGGCAACGGTGATGCGATCCGTGACTCCGCGACCAGCGACGAGGGATCCGACGCGCGGACCCATGAGCCACGCGGCAAACGACGCGACTCGTCTTGTGTGCCATGCTGTTCACAGCCCGCGCAGCCGAACAGCATCAGCATCGTGCTGCTGACGATTGCGCCGCTCACCACGGTAGACAACGAAAACCACTTCGACACGTTTGATCAACCCTCGTTCAGCGTTGGCGCAGACCTTCCTCCCTACGCATCGTAGGGAGAGCGCTTAATCAAACGATCGACGCGAAGAATCGCAGGCAATCAGTCAAATCGGATATGCGGATTACGAGTGCTCTCCGCAAGCTTGGCAGAATCCATACAACCGTCACAAACGATTGCCAGCACCGCTCCTGCTAGTGCCGATGCCCTGACAATAGGTGCGCGCGGGCCTTGGCGTCTTCGGCCTCTTGAATCTTGCCGGCGCGGACATACGTCACACTCAGCGCGGTGAAGCTAAACGCGTCGTTGGGCAATAGTTGACAGACCTGGAGGCCATGTCGGATGGCTTCCTCATGCCGTTGCAGGCGTCCCAGCACCACGGCGAGAGCCGAATGGGCCAGTGCAAACGACTGGTCTTGGGCGACGATCTCTTGCAACTTGGCGACCGCTTCGTCGAGCTTCCCCTCGTCCTTGAGTTTATCGGCCTGATCGTACAATGCTTCGTTGCTGGGCATGCTGGCACCGCGGGTGGGGAACGTCGTGAAGTAAGTTGGCAGCAGACCGCGAATGTACCAGTTTGCCCAATTTTCGCCAGAGCCCTGCGAGATTGTATTGCATGCATGCCAGGGCCATCGGCAATCGTCACATTCGGAATTTCCGACTCATCGCTGCGCTTTGCCCTAACCGATACATGAGCGTGGCCAGGGAGTCCCGACGACTGACCAGTGGACCATGCTGACCCCAGGCGGTGGGGAACAACCAGCTCATGAGCCGCTCGTAACACCGGGAAGGCCCCAGCGTCCCTACTCAACAACGTGGCAGCATAAAACAGAGGCTTGAGCCGTGGTCATCCATCCGACCGCCATCGTCGATGCATCCGCCCAATTGGGTCGCGATGTCGTCGTGGGCCCCTACGTGGTTATCGAAGCCGGCGTCACCGTCGGCGATGACTGTCAAATCGACGCCTTCACGGTCATCAAGACCGGCACCACGCTGGGCCAGCATAACCGCGTCAGCGAACACGTCATTCTCGGCGGACTGCCCCAGCACGCCAGTCGGCCCACCGACGTCGGTTCGCTCATCATCGGCGACAACAACACGATTCGCGAGAACTCGAATCTGCACCGAGCGCTCAAGCCAGGCAAGATCACCCAACTCGGCAATAACTGTTACCTGATGGCCGGCACCCACATCGCGCACGACTGTGTGGTGGGCAACAACACCATCTTCGCCAACAACGCCACGCTGGGCGGTTTTGTGACGGTCGAAGAGCGGGCCTATGTGTCGGGCAACGTCGCCGTGCATCAGTTCTGCAAGATTGGCCGCATCGCCATGCTTGCCGGTCTGGCGCGCGTCGTCAAGGATGTGCCTCCCTACGTGACCATCGACGGTCAGAGCGGGTGTGTCGTCGGACTCAACACCGTGGGCCTGCAACGCGCGGGCTATTCGGTCGAACAAATTGCCGAGCTCAAAGCGGCCTACCGTGTCATCTATCGCAGCCAGCTCATGTGGAACGAGATCCTCTCGACGCTCGAACGCGACTTCCCGACCGGACCCGCTGCCCATTTCGCGGAGTTCCTGCACCAGGTGACTCGTGGCATCGTTCTCGAACGCCGAGCTCCTCCGGGGGCCACGCTCAAGTTGCACGAAGAGGTCGATCCCGTCGAGAGCACTGTCCGACGTAACGCAGCCTAACCAGCCGCGGTCACTGTCTCGCGCCGCTTCACTCGTTGCCGGAGCGGTCGTATAATCGGACTCGCACCAGCGGGCGTTCCTGAATGACTTTTGCCCAGGAGGCATCCTGTCATGGTTCAAGTCGATATTCGCTATCTCGGCGACTTACGTTGCGAGGCGGCGCACGAACCCTCGGGCATTCATTTGATCACCGACGCGCCGAAGGACAACCAAGGGCAAGGGGCCTCGTTCTCGCCCACCGACCTTGTTGCCACCGCACTGGGTTCGTGCATGCTCACGATCATGGGCATTGTCGCCCGACGCGATCAAATCGACCTCAGCGGCACCACCGTGCAGGTCATCAAGGAGATGGTCGCTCAACCGACGCGGCGCATCGGCCGACTCACCGTCAGCATTCATGTGCCACGCGAATTGACGGCCGAACAGCAGAAAAAACTCGAAACGGCCGCCCATACCTGCCCGGTCCACAAGAGCCTGCACCCCGATATCGAAACGCCCATTACGTTCCGTTACGGGCCATAACGGTCGCGGACAGCCTGGGACCGTGGACATCGCTTGTGTGTTGAACCATGCACCCGCTCGATGCCTCATTCGATGAAACGGTCGCACTGCACCGCTCGGGGCAAGTCGCCGTCGCGCTCGAACGGTACCGCCAACTCCTGGCTGCCGACCCGAATTACGCCAAGGCGTGGCATTTGCTCGGCGTGTGTCACCATCAACAGGGGCAGCATGAACTCGCGCTGCAGTGTATCGCCCGTGCGCTGAGTCTGGTCAACAACAATGCCGTGTACTACAGCAATTGCGGGCTGGTGCTGCGCACGCTGGGACGTCAGCTCGACGCCGCAAACGTGCTGCGACGGGCCATCGAACTGGATCCGAACTTTGCCGACGCCCAGTCGGCGTATGGCAACGCGCTCGTGTCGTTGGCCCAAGCGGACGAGGCGATGCCGCACTTCGCCCGGGCCTTGCAACTCAAGCCGCACTCGCACGACGCCCTGGCCGGGCTGGCGCTGGCCCACTATGAGTTGGGAGACGCCGAGGCTGCGATCGCAACCTACGAGCGACTCGCGCAGCTGAATCCGACCCCCGGGGTCAAATTGCTCGCGGCGACTCAACTGCCTCCGGTGTATCAATCGGTCGACGACCTGCTGAAGTGGCGGCAACGCTTGTGCGGTGCGCTCGAAAGGCTCGAAGCGGAACACGTCCGAGTCGATCTCGGCGAGCAGGCAGCGCAGCCAATCTTTACGCTGGCCCATCAGGGCCGCAACGACCGCGACGTGCAGCGACGATTCGCCCGGCTCCATCAACCACCGCCGCTCACACTCTCGGGCCAGCGCCCGCTCGCGGCCCGAGGCAAAACTCATGTCGGCTTTTGCAGCGGTTTCTTCCGCGAGCACACCATCGCCAAGCTCAACAGTGGCCTGATCCGGCTACTCAATCGGGACGAGTTCTTTGTCAGCGTGTACTCGCTGGGGCATCACAACGACGCGCTCGCCCGCCGCATGGCCGCCTCGGCCGATCAGTATGTGCCGCTGGCCGCCGATGTGAATCAGGCACGCGCGGCGCTCGCACAGGCTGATCTCGACGTGCTCTACTATACCGACATCGGCATGGATCATCTGTCGTACACGCTGGCGTGTTCGCGGCTCGCGCCCGTACAGTGCGTGACCTGGGGACATCCGGTGACGACCGGCATCGAGACGATCGATTATTTCGTGTCGAGCCGGCTGATCGAGCCTCCCGACGCCCAGGCTCATTACACCGAGCGGCTGGAGCTGCTGGACCCCTTCTCGGCTTACTTCGAGTTGCCCATGCGCGGCGACCGTCGCTTGTCGCGCGCCGACTTCGGCTTGGACGACAACGCGCACCTGTACCTCTGCCCGCAATCGATTTACAAGTTTCATCCGGATTTCGATGCCGTGCTGGCGGGCATCCTCCGCGCAGACCCACGGGCCCAGATTGTCCTCATTCGCTGGATTTACTCGCAGAGCGACGACGTGCTGCGCGCTCGCTGGCAGCAGACCATGAGCGACGTCATGCAACGGGTCCAGTTCGTGCGGCGCGTCTCGCGTGACGACTTCTTCAGCCTGCTCGACGTGTGCGATATCGTGCTCGACCCGTTGCATTTTGGCGGGGGCAACACAAGCTACGAGGCCTTTGCGCTCGGCGTGCCTGTCGTGACGCTGCCAGGCGAGTTCATGCGCGGACGACTCACGGCCGGGCTTTATAAGCAAATGCAGTTCGAGCAACTCGTGGTCGATTCGATCGAGCAGTACGTCGAACTCGCGGTGCGATTGGCCGAGGATCGTGACTTTCAGCGCGCGAGCCGCGAGCAAATTCTGGCGGCTCGACCACGCATCTTCGACCAGCCCGAAAGCGTGCGGGCGCACGAAGCGTTTTTCCGCCGCGTGGCTCAACAAGGCGCGTAACTCACGCGCCCTCCCCCACACAACAAGGCACGTCGAATCCAAAAGGCTCGCTGGGGCGCGTGTCGTACAGCCGCTTGATGTAGTTGCGGTGTAACCACATCGGCGCGTGCGACACATAGCCATAACGGCGCATGACCCGATCCGTGATGCGTGGGTTCGCCACGTCACACAAGATCGCGTCACAACCCTTGAGTGCGGCGATCTGCTCAAGCGTGTCTATCGCACAGCGAATGCTGCTCAATGTCGTGTCACGTGCCGAAACGAAGTACGGTACCGCCAGGTAGGCCGGTGCCGAGAGCGGCTGATTGTAGTACAGCCAGCAGCGATCTCCTGTGCTGAATGGATGCTGTAGGCGTCCGGCGAGCCACGTTTGCCACAGCCAAACACGCTTGGGGAGCGGTCGCAAAACGATCCGCGAGAGTCGACCGTCGAGCACCTCGACCATGCCGTAGCGGCGCTCGCCGAGCACCGTGGCGGAGGCGTGCAGATTGGTGATGGTTTCAAACCAGCGGCGCATGACAGAACCTGTGCTTCGATCGTGGGATTGCTCAAGTCTAGCACGCGGCTTGCTGGCGCGCCGCAACTACCGGGCAAACCATGACTTGACGACTTGCAGCAGCGACAGGCTCAGCACAAGAAAGACGAAGCACAGGCCCAAGACGGTCGGTACTAACCACGTTTCGATGAACAATCGATGGCCGGAGGCCCAGAGTCGGGGCCACCACACGATCGTCCCCGCCGCGCCGAGGCACAGAAAGGGGCCAAACGGTATCACGTCGGCCCGCCGCATCACAAGCTGAAACACGCCGCCGATCAGGCCGCAGAACGCAGCGAGCACCAACACAAAGAGGCACGGCTGCCACCCGAGGAACGCGCCGATCATCGCCATCAGCGTCACGTCGCCAAAGCCCATCGCCTCGCGCCGCAAGGCAACATAACCGGCCACGCGAATTGACCAGATGATGCCCCCGCCGACCGCCAGACCCATGAGCGACGACAACAAGGGTTGCCAGCGCGTGGCGAGACCGAAATGCCAGACGGCCGCGATCAGTCCACAACCCACGATCGAGAGCGCGAGCAGCGCACGAGTTTGCCAGGCGCGCACGAGTCGCGCGATCCACAACCCGACCGCGCGGCGCCAGCCATGCCGGCCGTACCACGAACGGGGCAACAGTCCCATGCACCAGACTACGAAACAAGCCATGCCAATGGAAAGACCCAAGGGTTGATCGAGGTCGCTGGGCCAGCGTGAAGGGGAGGCCGCATCCAGCGAGAGCAGGTTGATCCCTTGTTCGTTGCGAATCACGTCATCGGTCAAGGCCATGCCGGGAAGCAACACGATCAGCAACAGAGCGCCGAGCGCGCCAGGCACGGTGAGTTCGTCGGGAATGATCTGATCGTCGAAATCGATCAGGCTCACGGCGATCATCAGCGTGACGAGCAACGTCTGAGCCACGAACTGGCTCAGTAAGACGCTCGCCACCTGGGGGCCCAGCATGTGCAATGTTGACAGATCGGGCAGCAGCATCGCCCAGGCCGTACTGTTGCCGAGTTCAACGAGCAGCGGCCGCCACCAACCGCCAGGGGCCTCGACCCTAGGTCGAGCGCGGAGCCAGCCGAAGACGGGCAGTCGATCAAGCCACAAGGCACTGCCGTGGCGACGATAGCCGCGCGACCAGGGACTGTCGCAGGTCGGTTGCAATCGAAAGGTGTAGATGGCCCAATTCGCAAGACTCCCCGCGGCGGCTCCCACGACAAGAGCCACGAACATGCCAACTTCCTGCGGCACATCGAGCAGCAAGCCCATTACAGCAATTTGTCCCGTAACTCAGTGAGGACCCGGACGGCATGGCCGATCTCGGCCTTCTGACGCTCGGGCTCCTGCGGGATCTCGCGCTCGATGGTGAGCGGACCGGTGTAGCCGATCTCATTGAGGGTTTTAAGGTAGTTGTAGAAGCCGACGTCCCCCTGGCCCAGCGGCACTTCGCAGCCCCACTCTTTGCCCGGGTGTTTGGCCCAGGTGCCGTCTTTGCAGTGGATGCTGCGAACGTACTTGCCCACCTTTTTCAAGGCGGCGATGGGTTCTCCCGCGCCGTAGAGAATCATGTTGGCGGGATCGAAGTTCACGAACAGGTTGTCGCGTTGGACGTCGCCGATGAATTGCAGCAGGTCGTCGGCCGTTTCCTGGCCGGTTTCCAGGTGCAGGCTTTGTCCGTTGAGCCGACAGTGATCGCAGACGTCGCGGGTGATGTCGATGACCTCTTTGTACAGCGGCGACTTGGTATCGTGCGGGACAAAGCCCAGGTGCAAGGCGACCACCGGGCAGCCCAAGAGCTTGGCGAAGTCGGAGATCTCTTTCATCTCGGCAGTTCGGGCGGCACGGGTCTCGCTTGGCACGAGTCCGACGGTCCGCACCACGGTGGGAATATCGGCGTAGCTCTCGCCATCGAAGCCGCCGAACACGGCGGTCAACGTGATGCCGAACTCCTTGAGGCGAGCGAGAAACTCGCGGGCCTTCTCGGGGGTGCGGCTCTGCTTGTGCGGCGCGTGCAACTGGATCGTCGGCACGCCCAATTCCTTGGCCACCTCAAGCTTGACGCCCAAGCCGGCGTCGACACTGGCAAACACTCCAATCGGCCACATGCTCATGATCCGTCTCGTTGCGTGGTGCTGGTCTCGGTGAGGTGGGGTTACGTCGTCGCCTTGACCGAGGGAGCAACCCCTTCGGGCGTTTCGTCGCTGTTGATGTCGAACCATTCGGGCTTAAAGTCGATGCGCCGCTTTTCCTTGATCGCGATGTTCGTCGTCAGGGCGATGATCGCGTCGGCCATGGCCACCTCGGGATGGCACTTGGGGCGGTACTTGTTCTCTTTGTCGTCGAGGTTCTCGGGCTTGAAGTTGCGAATGCAGTAGGCCCAGTGCTCGATCTCTTCGGTGTAACCGCGGCTGATGGGGCCCGCGTCGATGGCCGCCTTAGCCAAGGCCGCCGCGCCACCGCCACTGGCGGTCGTATCGAGCGTTGTGCCCCCCTTCTCATCTTTTTTGACCGACACGCTGGTCGACGCCGACGACGAGGCGTAAAGCATCACTTCTTGCTCACGCTCGAGGATCAGCGTCCCCTTGGTTCCCATGACCACTTCGCCGTAGTCGCCAAAGCCGTTGCCGTTGATCGATGAGTACGACACGACAATTTTCTTGTTCGCGGCGTCGGGGTCTTCCGGGTTGTATTCAGGACTGGGGTACTCGTACACGCAGTGCACGTGATCGTCGACGTCGCGGTCGTGCGGGAACAGCGAGCGTACGCCGATGGCTGACACCGTCAGCGGCAGGGCTTTCTTGCCGTCCTTGCGCTGGGCCGTGCAGAAGATGCCCGAGGCGTCGAGTTGGTGGCTGCCGAGTTCGGCCATCAGGCCGCCGCCGGTGCGGTTGAACAATCTCCAGCGGATGAGTTCTTCGAGCGGCGAGACATCGCCACCGGGAAGCTTGTACTCCTGGTAGCCGTACTTTACGGCCTCCACGATGCGGTCTTCGATCTGCTTTTCGATCTGCTCCTTGCGGCGCATCAGATCGGCCTTGCCCGGGGTCTTGTCGAGTTCTTTGTTGAGCGACGCGATCTGCTTGGCGAGCGCTTCGTCGCCGGGGAGTGGTTGCTTCCAACTGTCGCGGCCGGGCAAATTGCCACGGTGCCACTGGGCGCGAATGTGATGCACGTCGCCAATCAACCCGCGGCGGATCGTGTCGACCGCGTTATCGTACAGAATGCTGTAGTGGCGCTGGTGACCGGTGGCCAGCAAGAGCTTTTGCTGCGCCGCGACGCGCGACATCTCTTTGCACTGATGCACGCTGTGGGCCATGAGCTTTTCGGTGAGCACATGCTTGCCGGCCTTCATGGCCTCGATCGCCGCGATGTCGTGCAGGTGCAGCGGCAGGGCGATGATGACCGCCTCCAAGCCAGAGTGCTTGAGCATCTCCTTGTAGTCGGAGTAGACCTTGACGTGCTTGCGGGCCTCGTCTTCGCTTTTCCAGCCGCGCTTTTTGAGCAAGCCCGGGCGGGCCGCGGTGGCGTTGGGACTCGACCAGTCGCCGTGAAAGGCGCGCCAGACGTTGTAGGGGCGAATGTCGCAAATGGCAACAATGTCGACATAGTCGGGCGTGTGCGCGCCGATGAGCACCGAACCTTCGTCGCCGGTGCCAATCACACCCACGCGGACCGGGTCTCCGGCGAACTTTTCATAGCCAAAGTACATCGCTCCCAGGCCCGTGCCCGAGACGGCGCCAGCGGCCAGGGTCTTCTTCAAGAACGCGCGGCGCGTGTATTCGCTGCCGACGACATTGTAGAAGTTATCTTTTCCGATCTGACGTTCTTCAGGGGACAGGTTCATGGCAAGTCCTTCGGCAAATCGCGCCGAAACAAAACGTGATGAATCAAGGCGTCGAGTCCGCCCCAACGACCCACGCGTGTCGTTGCCAGGACGAACAAGGCCATCATTTCAATAAACTCTTTATTCACGATCATGGAGCGCCCAGCCGACGGGTGCGGTGGCGGATACAGGCCGGGCAGGTCCGGCTGAGCCGCGACAATCTGCGCCAAGAACAGCACCCCACCCAAGGCCGCCAAACGGGTAAATAGACCGAGCATCAAGCAGACGCCGATCGCCACGTTGCTGTACATGACCAAGCGGTCGGTCGACAGTTTCTCGCTCCAGGTTTGCGGAATGGCGAGACCTTTGGACTTGCGCTGTTCGGTGGTCAGAACAGCGACCAAATCGCTGTGATAGCGATTGGCCAAGCCATCGAGCGCGGTGAGCCAGCCCTTGACCTTGCCGCGCAGACGCTGCTGCTCGTCCCAATTGCGTTTGCGCTGATAGGGGGTGTCGGGGGCCTGCTTGTTTTTGTCCAAGCGGCCCAACTCATGAAAGTATTCCTGCAACTCGCTGTCGTGCTCGACAAAATACTCGACCACGCGATCCTTGGCGGCCTTGCTCGCCTCGTGCGCCTGGGTCGTTTGCGCTTCGCTGAGACCAAAATACTGGGCGAACTTGTCCTGATATGTGTCAATCGCCAGGTGGGCGCGGGTCACGCCTTTCCTCAGCGACTCACTCTTCGACTCGTCGACGGGCGCGGGATCGAGCCGCTCGCGGCCGTCGATGTCCGGTATCAGGGCGTAAAAATGATCGGCAAATGGCCCCTTCGATTGGGCCAAAAAACCGGCCGACGTGAAGTCGCTCTGCGAGAGCTTGTCGATGCCGGCATATAAGAAATGCCAACCGACACTCAGCCGAAGCAGCACCAAGGCCACTTTGGTTAACCAATTCATATCGCTGTGCGGACCGATCAGGGGAACCTCCTGGCTTGCTCGCATGCCGCGCGCGGCACGGGCACTGCACTACGAAACGAACGTGGGGGCCTTCCCAGCGAAGGAAAGAGCCCGGGGCGTTCGTGATTTCGATGCGGCGGCGCGGCCCTCAACCGACGATTGGGCCACGACTTCAGTCGAGGGACGATTCTAATCGAGAAGCCGACCGTTGACCACTGTCCGGTGGGCAAAAATCACAGGCGGATCGCAAAGTGACTTGAGTAGCCCCGACAACAAGTGGTCACGGCCACCCGACTTGTGGCTGGGCTGTCCTTCAGGGCGAAAAATCAGCGCCCTGACAGCGACGGCGATCGCCGGGCGGCATTCGATTTGGCCGACCGATCGGCGTGCGTTAAGGTGGTGAAATCCAATCCACTTTTTACGGAGCGCGCCCCATGCGACGTCGAGACTGTTTGCCAGCCCTGATCGGAGCGCTTTCGACCATCGCGGTGGGGAGTCGCTGGGCAAGCTCCGCTGACGATACCGCGGCATTTCGGGTCCACAACTGGCAACGCGACCTACGCAATCCGATCTTGCCGCCAGGGGGTGGCCCCTTCGATGTCAGCTGCTGCATGAATCCGTTTGTCGTGATTCACAACGGCGAGTACTGGCTCTTTTACGCCGGGGGCGACAAACGCGGCGCACGGCGCATTTGCTTGGCGAGGTGCCCCATCGATGACGTCACTCAATGGAAACGTCTGGGGCCGCTCTTCGACCTCGGGTCAGCCGACGCCTTTGACGCCACCTGGTGTGTGCTCCCCTGCGTGCATAAGTTTGGCGACCGGTGGCATCTGTACTACTCGGGGCGCAGCGGCGATCGCGGCGTCGGACTGCAAGGCTTTCGAGGCATCGGACTGGCCGTCAGCGATGATCTGCTCCACTGGAAAAAGACGAGCGACGAGCCCGTGCTGCTGGGGGATGGCTTCGCTGAGTTTCCAGGCAATCGCGGCATCGCCGGAGGCGGGCCGATCATCGAGGTGCCGCAAGCCGACGGTCGCAAGCTCTATCGAATGTATTACACACTGGCCACGGGCAAGCCGAGCAAAGACTTGCTCGTCGACCAAGCCAAATACGCGGTCACCGCCGAGAGCGAAGATGGCGTGAACTGGACAAACCGTCGCGTGGTGCTCGGCCCACGCTTGGACGCCAAATACGAAAACGCGGCGGCCATTGCCTTGAATCCGTGGCGCACCGCCCGTGGCTGGCGCGCGATCTATGCGGGTATCGGCACGCAATTCGGCGCGTACTCGATCTGCGAAGCCGCGAGTGACGACGGACTCACATGGCGACGCGGCAAACCGGGCGAAAACTTGGCAATCGCCCCCAGCGGCAAGGGCTGGGAAAGCAAGATGGTCGAGTATCCGCACGTCGTCCGCGAGAGCAACCAGTTGCGGCTGTTCTACTGCGGCAACGGCTACGGAGCGACAGGCATCGGCACCGCAACGGCCCAACCCTTGGACTCGTAAGACTGCGATCGCAGGCTGCGAAATACACGCAGCGCAAAAAAAAGCAGCGGCATATAAAAAAAAGCGGCCGCTAGGTGGGGCAGGAACCTAGCGGCCTATCGTTACGGTTGGGGCAGGTAACCGTAACGCATATGCGTATCGTATCCTATCTCGCTCGCTCTGCAAGAGTGCGACAATATGTCGAGCAGATTTTCGCAAAAATGCCCTCTGCCCTGCCCCCTCGCCCAGTGTGAGTGTCACCGTTGTGGGTGGCTGGTGGTTTGCAAAGCAAACCCCGGCGAGTGACATGTGACACCGCCTCGAAGTGAGCCGGGGTTTGCAGACGCAAACCGCCAGCCACCCGCCGCAAAAATGCCCTCTGCCCTGCCCCCTTGCCCAAGAGTCAGTCGATCAATTCGATGACAAAAGTCCTTACGGAACAATGACCATGAGTGCGGCAATCGAGTTCAATCGAGTGGAGCCTTCCCCCCCATCTCTCGGGTCGTATCATGCTGCCACGTCTCTCCATGACAGCCCGAGCGGAGTAACCGTAGCGTGTCGAGCGAGCTGGCATTCTCGGCTTTCCCAGCCGCCGCGCACGGACTAGAATTCGCCATCCATGAGCGTTGTCGCTGTGCCGACTCAGCATCCTGACCAGCTTCGGCATCTGGTTGGTCGATTGGCGACTGCCGAGGGCTTTGACGACGTGGTGACCAGCCTGCAAGCCGGGCATGGGGCCACGCTCGACGGAGTCCGGGGCTCGAGCTGCGCGCTCGTCGCCGCCACACTCCAGCCCCTATGCGACGGCACGCTGATCGTCGTCTGCGCCCATCAAAATGATGTCGACGAGTTCGCCGACGATCTGACGCTCTTCTCGCAGGTCGCGGTCGAGCGGTTCCCCGCCTGGGACTCCATCCCCGAAGAACTGCTCGTCCATGACGAGGTGTTTGGCGACCGGCTGCGGGTGCTCAAGCTATTGCGTTCAACAGCGCCGCCCCGGCTGATCATCACGAGCATCCAGGGATTGTTGCAAAGCGTCCCCGAGCCCGCGCGGCTCGCGCTCTGCACCAAGCGCGTGGCGGTGGGCGATCGACTCGATCCCGAGGAGCTGTCGCGTTGGCTCGTCGAGCAAGGGTTCGATCATACGTCGGCGGTCGAGTTGCCAGGCGAGTTCTCCTTGCGTGGCGGCATCATCGACGTGTTCGCTCCCGACTGGTTCGAGCCGGTCCGGATCGAGTTCTTCGGCGATACCGTCGAGTCGATTCGCCGCTTCGAGGTCGCCAGTCAACGCAGCCTAGAAACCCGCGACGCGATCGAAGTGACGGTCATGCGAGCCGCGACCGGCGATCGCGACCACCTCGCCTCGTACTTGCCGCCGCGCAGCTGGTTCGTGCTCGTCGAGCCGGGCGAACTCGAAGAGGAAGGTCGCCATTACCTCAATCGGCTTGAGCGGCCCGAGTCGTTTCATACCGTGAGCGACGCCCTGCGGCGGGTCTATGAGTTTCCGTCGGTGACGGCCGCGAGCTTGTCGATCACCTCGCTCGAAACGACCTGCCATTTGCGCATCGACTCGGTCGAGCGATTCAGCGGCGACATCGCCAAGGTGCGGCAGGAACTCGATGCCGCCGGCGAAGGGAACGATGTCTACCTCGTCTGCCAGAACGAGGCCGAGACGCAGCGGCTCAACGAGATTTTTGGCGACACGCGGCTGGCCAACGATGGCAAGCTGCACTATGTCATCGGTCGACTGCGGAGCGGTTTTAGGCTCATCAGCGAGCGGACGGTGGTGATCAGCGGCGGCGAGTTGTTCCACCGCACCGACATGGCTCGGCCAACGCGGCGTCGCCTGGGGCGCGTGATTGACAGTTTCCTCGAACTGCGCGAGGGGGACTACGTTGTTCACATCAGCCACGGCATCGGCCGCTACCGTGGCCTGAAGCTGCTTGAGAAGGGAGCGCAGACCGAAGAGCACCTCGAGATCGAGTTTGCCGATGAGGTCAAAATCTTCGTGCCGGCTGCCAAGATCGAACTGGTGCAAAAGTACGTCGGAGGCGCGAAGGCCCGGCCTCAATTGGCCAAGATCGGCGGCAAGTCGTGGGTCAAACAGAAGGCGGCGGCCGAGAGCGCCGTGGTCGACTTGGCCAGCGACATGCTCGAGTTGCAGGCGGCACGCGCCGCGCGGCCGGGCATCGCCTTTCGGCCCGATAGCGACTGGCAACGTGAATTCGACGCCGCCTTTCCGTATCGCGAAACAAACGACCAGCTCTCGGCCATCGCCGCCATCAAGCAAGACATGCTCGCCGCGCGACCCATGGACCGCCTGCTCTGTGGCGATGTCGGATTTGGCAAAACCGAGGTCGCCATGCGGGCCGTGTTCAAAGCGGTCGACGCGGGCTACCAGGTGGCCGTGCTCGTGCCGACCACCATCCTCGCCGCCCAGCACGGTCGCACCTTTCGCGCGCGGATGAGCGAGTACCCCTTCCGCATCGAGGTGCTCAGCCGTTTTTGCACCCCCAAGGAAGAACGCCGCACGATCGCCGGCCTCACCGACGGCTCGGTCGATATCGTGATCGGCACCCATCGGCTGGCGCAGACCGATATCCAGTTCCATAACCTGGGGCTGGTCATCATCGACGAGGAACAACGCTTCGGCGTGGCGGTCAAGGAACGACTAAAAGTCTATCGCCACATCGTCGACGTGCTGACGATGACCGCCACCCCCATCCCGCGAACCTTGCACTTGTCATTGCTGGGCGTGCGAGACATCTCCAGCCTCGAAACCGCGCCGGCCGATCGACAGCCGGTCGAGACACGCGTGATCCGCTCGGACAACACCGTGATTCGTCATGCCGTGATGCGCGAGTTAAACCGCGATGGGCAAGTGTTCTTCGTCCACAACCGAGTGCATGACATCAAGAAAGTCGCCTGGGAATTGCAGCAGATTGTCCCCGAGGCCTCGATCGGCATCGCTCACGGGCAGATGCCCGAGCATGAACTAGAAGAGGTGATGGTCGACTTCATCGAGCGGAAGTACGACATCCTGCTGGCCACGACCATCGTCGAGAGCGGGCTCGACATCCCCAACGCCAACACGATCTTCATCGATCAGGCCGATCAGTACGGGCTCGCCGATCTGCACCAGCTCCGCGGTCGCGTCGGTCGCTACAAGCATCGGGCCTACTGCTATTTGCTGCTCGACCCCAACAAGCCGCTGGTCAGCAACGCGGCCAAACGACTGGCTGCGATCGAAGAGTTCAGCAACATGGGGGCCGGCTTCGCGATCGCCATGCGCGATCTGGAAATTCGCGGCGCGGGCAACATCCTCGGCACCGAACAGAGCGGACACATCTCGGCGGTCGGGTATGAGCTGTATTGCGAATTGCTCGAGAAGACCGTCCGCAAGCTCAAGGATTTGCCCCCCAAGGTCGTCATCGATACGAACATCGACTTGCCCGGCGAGGCCTTTATTCCTCGCCGCTATGTGAGCGACATGCGCGTCAAAATCGACCTCTATCGCCGACTCGCGCGGGTCTCGCAACAAAGCGAACTTGTCGATCTGCGGGCCGAACTCGCGGACCGTTTTGGACCGTTGCCCGCCGAGGTCGAGCGGCTGCTCGCACGGGTCGAACTATCCGTGCTGGCGCATCGCTGGGATGTCGTCGATGTGCATTTGGAAGACCGCTACGTGGTGCTAGCGTATCGCACACGGCCAAAAATCGAGGAGCTGGCGCGCCGGCACAAAGGACAATTGCGCGTGGTCGACGGCTGCAGCGCGTATTGCACGCTGCGCGGCGAAGTGTCGGATCCCGACATGATCTACGGTGTGGTTAAATCGCTGTTGCAGCCACGGTGATCTGCTGGCTATACTCCCGCCCCTTGCTCGTCGGAGTAGGCATGGATGCCTGCACGTTCCGCGCTCAAGAGTCCCGTCGGGATCGCTATGACACGGCCAACGCAAGATAACGACGCAGATTCGATTGTGCGTTGGTTTTATCTGTCGCTCTATGCCTCGACGGCCTTGGCGGGCGCGACCTGGTGGTCGCAGCGCGACGAGTCGCCGCGGCTGTTCGACTTGGTCGGCGCCCGCTATGCCCAGGCGCAATTTCCGCCCCTGCCAGGGCTGAACAACCCGCCCAGCAACACCCAGCCGTTTGGCCAATCGATTACGCCCCCCGTGGCGGGCCCTGCCGTCTCGCGACCTGCGGGGTGGGTCGGTGGCCCCAACGCCGCGCCTCCCCCCGCTGCGCCGCTCGGCGGGCCCGACCCCAACGAAGAACAAATCGAAGGGGCCAAGAAGATCGCCCAGGTCGGCACCGAATTTATCCTGCTGGCTGACGTGCTCGGCCCGGTGAACGATATCCTGAACCGCAACGCCGATCAGGTCAAACGCATGCCCCCCGACCAGATCGAATCGCTGCGCAACAACCTGATCAAGCAGCGGCTCGAACAACTGATCGAAACCAAGATGGTGCTCGCCGACGCCAAACGCAAAGTGGCCCCCGAGGCGTACAAGAAAATTCAGAGCAAGATCGACGAGCAGTTCGACTCGGTCGAAGTGGTCAAGGCGATGGAGCGGAGCAACGTCAAGACCCGCGCCGAACTCGACGCCCAACTGCGTCAGGCGGGCAGTTCGCTCGAACGCGAGAAACGTGTGTTCGCCGAAAAGGCCTTGTCCATGAGCTGGATCCAACAGGGCGTGAAGGTCGATGAGGAGTACACCCACGAGCAAATGCTCGCTTATTATCAAGCCCACGCCGCCGAGTACGAATACACCGCCCGAGCTCGCTGGCAACAGTTCCAGGTGCGGGTCGACAAGTTTCCCAATCAGCAAGCCGCCTACGCGGCCATTGCCCAGGCGGGCAACCAGATCGCCGCCGGGGGCGACTTTGCCGAGGTTGCCAAACGACTCTCGCAAGGCTTCACGGCCGACAAAGGAGGCCTGCACGATTGGACCACCCAAGGCAGTCTCTCCTCAACCGCCATCGATCAGGCCATCTTCACGCTCCCCGTCGGACAGTTAAGCCCCATCATCGACGACGGCCGCAACTTCCATATCATCAAAGTGCTCGAACGTCAGAACGCCGGCAAACGCCCCTTCGTCGATGTGCAGAACGAAATCAAGCAGAAGATTCGTCAGGAACGGATGAACGACGCCGCCAACAAGTACCTGACCGAACTCAAGAACAATACCAAGGTCTGGACCATTTTCGACACGCAGCCCTCGATCTCTGGCGCACAGCTCAGCACCCGGCCTTACGACCACATCCCGCTCAATGCGCAACCACTCATTGGTCAGCCCGCGATCGGCCAGCCACTGCAACGCTAGTGCACGCATGGACTCCCCTCGCCGCCGCTGTGGTCGTCGTTCGCCACGATTTGCCAACACAGCGCACTCCGCCCTTCCCTCGCGCATTTGAGTTTGCGATCGATTTGGTCGAAACATAAGAACAAGTTGATGTTCCGCGAAGGGGCTGCTATGCTATGGGCCTTGCATAACGTTGCCCACCTCACGAACCGGTCCTGCAGGAAGTGCATCATGAGCGTTCGACAACCCACGCGGTCAACTGGGTTCTGTGACGGCATCGCGCGACGCGACTTTCTCCGCATCGGCGGCCTGGGGCTCGGCGGCCTCTCGTTGCCGCAACTGCTCGCGGCCGAGTCTGCCTCGGGCGTGAAGCGTTCGCACAAGTCGGTCATCATGGTGTTCCTGTCTGGCGGGCCGCCGCACCAGGACATGGTCGACCTCAAGCCCGACGCCCCCGTCGAGGTTCGCGGCGAATTCGAGCCCATCGCGACCAACGTCCCCGGCATTCAAATCGGCGAACTGCTCCCCGGCTTGGCCAAGACAATGGACCGTTGGGCCCTCATCCGCTCGATGGTCGGATCCGAGGGGCGACACGCAGGCTTCCAGTGCATGACGGGCCGTTCGGTCAAGCAGCAAGCCCCGGGCGGCTGGCCCTCGCTCGGCTCGGCTGTCTCGAAGCTCAACGGTCCGGTCAATGTCTCGACTCCGCCGTTCGTGAGCCTCGTGACGAAGATGAAGAACGCCGCTTGGGGCGACCCTGGGCAGCCAGGGTTCCTTGGCGTGCCACACAGCGCGTTTCGTCCCACCGACGACGGCCTGGCCGACATGCTGCTCAATGGCATCTCGCTCGATCGCCTGCACGATCGCCAATCGCTGCTCAAGCGGTTCGATCAATTCCGCCGCGAGGCCGACGCCTCCGGCATGATGGCCGGACTCGATCGCTTTCAGACCCAGGCGCTCGATATCCTCACCTCGAGCAACTTGGCCGCGGCACTCGATCTGTCGCGCGAGAGCCCCGCGGTCCGCGACCGTTACGGCTACGGCTCTCCCGAGCCCGCCGGCTACGGTGACGCCGGCCCGTTGCTGAATACCTACTTCTTGACCGCACGTCGCCTCGTCGAGGCCGGTGTACGCGTGGTCACCCTGGCCTACGGTCGTTGGGATTGGCACGGTCAGCCACACAACACGACGTTCGAGAACTCGCGGCACCATATGCCGATGCTCGATCAAGGGCTCACCGCACTCATCGAAGACCTCGAACAACGCGGGCTTAGCAAGGACGTGGCGGTCGTCGTCTGGGGCGAGTTCGGCCGCACGCCAAAGATCAACGCCAAGGTCGGTCGCGACCACTGGCCCAACGTCTCGTTCGCCATGCTCAGTGGCGGCGGCGTGCGTGGCGGCCAGGTGATCGGCGCGACCGATCGACATGCTGGCGAGGCGGTCGCTCGCCCCGTCACGTTCCCCGAGGTGTTTGCGTCGCTCTATCACACGCTGAACATCAATCCGCGCACGACCACTTTGCCCGACCTGACCGGTCGCCCGCAGTACCTCGTCGAGAACGGCGTCGGGCCGATCGCCGAGTTGTTCAGCTAATCTGCCCTCGTCGATCGCGGCACCTCGACCGAATGCAAATGGCTAGGTCCAGCTTTTGCGTTCGCGCGAGCTGGGAATTTTCATCGCCTTGCGATACTTGGTGATCGTGCGACGCGCGACGGTCAGGCCATGCTTGCCCAACGCTTCGACCAAGTCATCGTCCGACAACGGATGATGCTTGTCTTCCTTGTCGATGATTTCTTGCAGCTTGAGGCGGATCGTGTCCCAGGCAACCTCGTCGCCGTCGACATTCTTGGTGCCGCCGCCAAAAAATCGCTTCAGCGGAAAAATACCCCGCGGCGTTTGAATCCACTTGTCGTCCACCGCCCGGCTGACCGTCGTCACATGCACGCCGACCTTGTCGGCAATCTGTTGCATCTTGAGCGGCTCGATGTGCTCGGGCCCCTTGTTGAGGAACTCGGTCTGATGATCGATGATCGCCTGCGACACCTTGGTGAGCGTGTTGCGACGCTGCTCGATTGACTCGATCAGCCATTGGGCCGAGTTCAGCTTGCGCTTGATCCACTCTCGCGTTGCCTCGCTGGCGTCCCCTTGAGCGAGCATTTTGCGATACGTGGGGCTGATGAACAGCGTGGGCAGTTCACCGTCCTCAAGCCGCACCTTGTACTTGCCCCCTTCGACCACATCGAGAAACAAGTCGGGCGTGACGGTTTGGTTATGGACTTCGGCAAAGATCGCGCCTGGCTTGGGATTGAGCTTGCGCAGCTCATGCAGCGCCTCTTGAATTTGATCGAACGTGTATCCCGTCCGCTTTTGGATGACCGGGAGCCGATTGTGTTCCAGGTCTTCGAGGTGGTGCGTCACCAGCGATTTGACTTCCTCGTAGCAATGCATGCCGGGCATCAATTGCAGCAGCAGGCATTCTTTTAAGTCGCGCGCGCCGACCCCCGCCGGGTCGAGCTTCTGCACCACGGAGAGCGCCCGATGGGCTTGCCCCATCGCCTCCGCTGGCGCGTTGGGGTCGATCAGGTCTTCCAATCGCGTGGTCAAATAGCCGCTCGTGTCCAGGCTGTAGACGATGCGCTCGGCCATTTCGCGCGTGGCGGCGTCGAGCCCGTACCAGCCGAGTTGCTCGATTAAATGGTCGGCCAGCGTTTGCGGCCGCGACTCCATGTTGGCCATCGCGTCGTGCTTGCGGTCCGACTCTTCGTCGAGTGCCGTGCTCGAAAGACGCGGCCGGTCGTCATAGCTATCCGACCACTCTTCGTTGTCGAGATTCTCCAGCCGCTCGAAATCGTCTTTGTTCTCGTGCGCGTTGTCGACAACCAGTTCGCGTTCCTCGGTCGTCGGCGCGTCGGGGTTCTCGCGAACTTCGGTCTCATCTGGCAAGTCGGGGTCGCTCTCGACCATCTCGAGCACGGGGTTCTCTTGCAGTTCCTGCTCGATCCGCTCCTGCAGGGCCATCAGCGGCAGTTGTAATATTTCCATCGACTGAATCATGCGCGGCGCAAGCACTTGCTTTTGCGCCATTCGCATTTCTTGTCCGAAACTCAGTCGCATGATGGGTGTGTCCTGGGAGTAAAGCCGTGCGTCGCCGCGCGGCACCAAACGTTCAAAACTTTTGTCGGCCCGCCAAGGCGTCGGCCAAAATTTCCTTGTTAGCAAATTCTAGCACGCTGCCGGTCGTTAGCCCCCGCGCCAGCCGGGTCATTTCGACCCCCAACGGCATGAGCAGGTTCGAGATATACAGGGCCGTCCCATCCCCTTCGAGCGTCGGATTGGTCGCCATGACCACCTCGCGAAAGCCGCCCGTGCGGACCCGCTCGACGAGCGCGTCGATGGTGAGCTGATCGGGGCCCACGCCCTCGAGCGGAGCAATGCGGCCCAGCAGCACGTGATAGAGCCCCTTGTACGTGCCGGGCTGCTCAAGCGCAATCACGTCGCGCGGCTGCTCAACGACACACAGCAGCGACCGATCGCGGCGCGGGTCGCTACAGACGGTGCATTCGTCACCTTCGGCCAAATTAAAACAATGCTTACAATGGTGGACGTTTTCCTTGACCGCTCGAATCGCCTCGGCCAGCGCCAAGGCTTCGGTCTGATGCACGCGCAAAATGTGGTACGTGAGCCGCTCGGCCGACTTCTTGCCAATGCCGGGCAACTTGGCAAATTCGTCGACCAATCGGGTTACCGATTCAGACAGTTGGGCCACGCTCGTGTCGCTCCTTCGCAGACGGGTCGGCCCGGTCTTGCCGCCCCGTCGAGGCTAAGTGGCCACTCAAGCGACCCGATTAGCTGCCAGGGCGTATAGGCCGAGCATGAAACAACTCCATGGCCCGTTTGACAAACGGTTCTTGGAGCTTCTCGTAAAAATTGTCCCGGGCGGACTTGGCGGCCGATTGCGGCTCGGTTGTCGGGCTGCCAGAGCCAGGCGCGTCCGGTATTAACTCAAATTCCACCTTGAGCTTAGCGCCGCAAACCGCCTGAACGGCCTGCTCGATCGAAGAGAGGATTTCAGGCTTTTCGCAGTATCGCTTCCAGAAAGTATACTGCTGCTGGTAACGAACGACCAGCCGGTTAGGCGCGCAAATTGCAGGACTCTCCGCCAAGCCGGCCCGCTGAGCCGTCATATCGTCCATGCGGGCCACGGCTTGCTGCCAAATTTTGGCCGCGTCGGCCGGGTCAACCGCTCGGTCAACGACCTCCGACTGCGGTGGAGCAGCCGTCTCGGCGACCGGCGCGAGGGCGGGCCTGCTCGATGTCGTAGCGGCCGGCGAATTTACCCCGGGCGCTGATTCAACGTTTTTTTTTACAGCCGAATCGCTCAACGATCGCACCGCGACGGCTGGGGCCGTGAGCGCGGGGGGCTGACCATCACTCAACTGTGCGATGATCGCGCCGAGTTGCACGAGGTCTTCCAATCGACAAATCCGCACGATCGCCATCTCGGCCAGCGTGCGGCCGTGCGTGCTGCTCCGCATCCGCGCCAGGGCGGTCTCGACGATCTGCATCGCGGCGAGGATCGCATCGACACCCAAGTGATCGGCCGCCTGCCGCATCATGTCGCGCGACGCGGACGCCACGTACATGAGCGCATCGGCCTCAATGCCCACGACCGACACCAGCAAGTCACGGAAATAGCCCAGCAGTTGATCCATGAGTTGGCCGATGTCGACACCGTCAGCGCACGCGCGATCGATCAATTGCAAGCCGGTCTTGGCATCGCGTTGCACGACCGCGCGCACCAGTTCGATCAGTCGTTCGTCGCCGGCCGTGCCGAGCAACCGATGGATATCGGCGACGGTGATCTTTTTCTCGCAGCAGCTCAGCAACTGTTCGAGCAGCGATTGGCTGTCGCGCATTGAGCCCGCCGCGCGACGCGCGATGATCTCGAGCGCCTCGGGTTCGGCCTCGACCCCCTCGGTCTCAACGATCTGCTGCAAACGCTGCCGAATCGACGTGGGCCGTATGCCGGCAAAGTCGAACCGCTGACAGCGCGACAGGATCGTGATCGGGATTTTTTCGACTTCGGTCGTGCAGAAGATAAACTTCACATGCTCGGGCGGCTCTTCGAGCGTCTTGAGCAAGGCATTGAACGCCTCGCGCGTGAGCATGTGGACTTCGTCGATGATGTAGATTTTGAATCGCGCGCGGCTTGGCCGGACGTTGACCTTCTGGCGCAGTTCGCGAATTTCGTCGATGCCGCGATTGCTCGCGCCGTCGATCTCGAGCACGTCGACATCGTCGCCGCTGCTGATGCTTTGGCAGATGTCGCACTCGTTGCACGGCGCGGGGCTGGGCCCTTTTTCGCAGTTGAGTGCCTTGGCCAGAATGCGAGCCGACGAGGTCTTGCCGACCCCGCGAGCTCCGGTGAACAGATAGGCATGACCGACCCGATGGGTGGTGATCGCGCCGCTGAGCGCCTGGGCAACGTGTTCTTGACCGATCAGTTCGGTGAACGTCTGCGGACGATAACGCCGCGCGACGACGACGTATTCGCCTTCCCGTTCTTTCGCAGCGGCGGTCTCTTCAGGTGCCATGGCCAGCCGTGAACCGTACTCCGTTGTCGGTCGATCGCCTCGGGTATTGATGGCCCCTCGCCCACAGCGGGGAACAGGAGGGACCTCAATTGCAATTTCTCGGCCGCCGATGAGAGGCCCGCCGCACGAAGAGCGAGCTGCTTATGGCTGCTGGATTTCTCCCCTGACCCGGTTCACAGAGCCCCACCGCGGGGGCCTCTCATCGGCAGCCGAGATTGCGAATGCCTAAGCCCCCTAAATTTACCCGCTAGAGGCGGTGATGGGAAGTAGGCGAGGCCGCAGGGAAATGTCAGATTCTCAGATGAATGCCAACCGCGCGATGTGGGTCCCCAGATGAGATTGCCCCTCCAACGTGTGCCGTTAGCAGGTGACTCACACGGTAAACGAACCGGTTCTATCAACTGCGGATTATTGCCGCAAAAAACGCCAGGAATCGAAAAAGTGCGAGAAACGCCACGAAAGCTAGCAGGCGTGGACTGAATTCGTTTCTTTGCACTGTTTTGAGTTTTTTGCGGCCATTCTTGCATCCAATGCAGTCGTTACTCAGTGCGTTTACAGTTTGAGTTGATTAGTGAACCAAGAACAGGCCACCGATCAGACCCGTCTCGTAAATCGCGCCGCGCAAGCTCAGCGGCACGCCAGGAAGATGATACGGGGCGCAACTGCCCGGTCGGTAGTAACCCAGCGTGTAGACGCACTCGTTTGGCGCTTCGAGCCCCATTTTGTAAGGCAACAGCGGCACCGAGACAAAGAAGTGGGCTGCCGACGCGATGGGTTGAATGACCGGCGGCAGAGCGTGGCCATAGCGTTCCAATCGAGATTCTTCAAAGTACAGCGGAAGGTGAGCGAGATTCGTGGCCCGCCAAGAATAGGTGAGCGGTTCAAATTGTCGCCGCTGATAGCGTTCGTCCCCCAGTCCACACTCGGGCGGGAACTCGCCTGGCTCGGCGGCTGACTTGTTCGTGATCGCTTGGATTCGCTTGAGCTTGAGCCGCTCTTTATCGCAGTCGATTGTCAGCGATTGCCCCTCGATCGACAGCGCGTCGTCGGCCGGGAGCGGACGACGCGGCGCGGCGGGCTGACTGGTCATCGAGATCGGGCTGGCCGGCAGCAGGCTCGGCGCGCCGAGTTCCGCTTCTCCCTGATACGCTGTACGCACGACCGGCGCGGGTTTAGCCTGCGTTAGCGAGGCTTGCGCGTCGGCTGATCGCGCCGACCGCCATTGAAGTGAAGAAGGTGCGGAGTGCAGGCGGGGTACCGACGAAACGATGCTCGGAGTCGATTCGCTCGGGACGCCGTTGGGAGTTGTTGAACGTCTCCAGGCTGAGTCCCCCGCGCTGGCGCGCGGCGATGAGATTGACTCGGCCGCGCTCGTCGAAACATCGAGGGGAGACTTAGAACGAGACCATTGCGTGCCGCCGGTCGGAGCGTCGGCGGCGTCGGCCCAAGCAGCCCAAACGCTCGAGAGGATGATGAAGATTGCGAAGATGCCGATCCAGGTTAGCCAAGACCAAGACGCATGGCGCGCCGCCGAGTGTTCCGCGACGTGCCAGGTGACGGCCCGCGCGGCGCGGCGCGCGTGCTGCTCACGAATGATCGCCGGATGAAAACTCCGACGTGGTGTAATTCGGTGCTTCCTGCGTAATGGAAATGTCATGAGGATGGCTTTCTCGCACGCTGGCGGCAGAGACCTGAATAAACCGGCTTTGCGTCCGCAGCTGATCGATGTTGCGCGCCCCGACATAGCCCATGCCGGCCCGCAACCCGCCAACCAACTGATAGACGAACGGCCCCAGAGGTCCACGGAAGGGAACACGCCCTTCCACGCCCTCGGGCACCAACTTGTTCGATCCGCGTTCCTTGCTTGTCGATTGTCGGTAACGTTCGCTCGAGCCTTTGACCATCGCCCCCATCGAGCCCATGCCGCGATAGGTTTTGAAGGTCCGTCCTTGGTAGAGGATCTGATCGCCGGGACTTTCGAGCAATCCGGCAAACAACCCTCCGATCATCACGCAATGCGCACCGGCCGCGATGGCCTTGGTCATGTCGCCCGAGTACCGAATACCGCCGTCGGCGATCACCGAGACTCCCGCGTCACGAGCCTCCTGAGCCGCATTCCACACGGCGGTGATTTGCGGCACACCCACTCCGCTGATCACGCGCGTCGTGCAGATCGAGCCCGGCCCGATCCCGACCTTCACGGCGTCGGCACCGGCGCGGATCAAGTCGCGAGCGCCTTCGCGCGTGGCGATATTACCCGCCACGACGTCGACGTCGAATCGCTGCTTGATCTGCTTGACCGTCTCGACCACGTTCGAAGAGTGCCCGTGCGCGCTATCGACCACAACCAAGTCGACCCCGCGTGATAGCAGGCTCTCGACCCGATCGAGTTCGAACACGCCAACCGCGGCACCGGCACGCAATCTTCCCTGACGATCCTTGCAGGCGTTCGGGAAGCGGCGCATCTTGTCGATGTCTTTGATCGTGATGAGTCCGGTCAGGCAGTATTTTTCGTCCACCAGCAAAAGTTTCTCGACTTTATTTGCCGTTAAAATCTTCTCAGCCTCTTCTAACGTCACATTTCCCGTAGCCGTCACGAGGTGATTCTTCGTCATCACCTCAGACACCCTAAGGTCCTCACTCTCCAGAAACCGCATATCTCGCCTGGTTAAGATTCCGATCAGCTTGCTTCCCTCGCCTGTGATGGGGATGCCCGACACGTTGTGCTGCGCCATCACCTCTCGGGCGCGGCGGACGGTGACATCGGCAGATAGCGTCACGGGATCAGCAATGATGCCGTTGGCCGACCGCTTGACCTTGTCGACCTCTTCGGTCTGACGTTCGATCGACATATTCTTATGAATGATGCCGATGCCCCCTTCCTGAGCCAGGGCGATCGCCATCTCGGCTTCGGTCACGGTGTCCATCGGGGCCGATAGCAGGGGGATGTTCAATTCGATGCGCCGCGTGAGCCGGGTGCGGACGTCGCAGTCGGAAGGGACGACCTCGCTAAAGGCGGGTTCGAGCAGGATGTCGTCGAACGTGATTCCCTGATAGGCGATTTTCTGGTCCATCGGCGGCGTCCTCGTGTGGGCCGTTCGGGCGGTAATCCGGCATTATCGCGCCAAATGCGTCCTTGGCAACAGGCCCACGGATGGGAAAAACAGCTGTGGGTGCCACGAATACTCGAAGAGCATGGGTCGAGTGGCTGGCGGTTTGCTTCAGCAAACCCGGGGTGTGAGCATCTTCAAAGTTGGTCAATCATAGGATCTGGCATCAGGGCATCATTCAGCGGGTGGCTGGCGGTTTGCGTCTGCAAACCCCGGCTCACTTCGAGGCGGTGTCACATGTCGCTCGCCGGGGTTTGCTTCGCAAACCGCCAGCCACCCAGTACGGTGACGCTCA
>CAZZBK010000039.1:0-39275 GCA_964652155.1 uncultured Planctomycetaceae bacterium
GAAACGCGAGTTCGTACTGGGCGATGCGGGTGAGCGTCTCGGGGTTGCCCAACTCTTGGGCCTGCTGTTCGTTGAGGTCGCGCAAGGCGTCGAGGCTGGCACGGCGCGTGTCACGGTTCATCCCGGCGGGGTCCGAGGCATACAGCACCGGGTCACCCTTGCTGCGGCACTGCACACCCTGATAGACCGAGGGCAAAAAGCCGCTGCCGAACGAGTTCTTGCCGCCGTTGGGTTGCACGCCGCTCGAGATGAGCACGACGTAGCCCGGCAGGTTCTCGTTCTCGCTTCCCAAGCCGTAGGTCGCCCAGGCCCCCATGCTCGGACGACCCGAGCGCGGCGAGCCGGTGTACAGCAGCAACTCGGCCGGCGCGTGATTGAACTGGTCGGTGGTCATCGACTTGATGACGCACATCTCGTCGGCCACGCTGTGCAAGTGCGGAATCGCGTCGCTGAGCCACACGCCTCCCTGGCCATGCTGCGTGAACTTGCGCGGCGTGCCCATCAGCTTGGGCACACCGGTCGTAAATGCGAATCGCTTCCCCTTGATAAACGAGTCGGGGGCCGCTTGGCCGTCGAGCTTGACCAGCTCGGGCTTATAGTCGTACAGGTCGAGGTGCGGCGGCGAGCCGGTCAGGTGCAGATAAATAACTTGCTTGGCCTTGGCGGCAAAATGCGGCTGCTTGGGCGCGAGCGGGTTGAGCACGTCGCTCGTCGCTGCCGCCGCCGCGTTGCGATTCAACAGCGACGACAACGCCAGCGCGCCGATGCCGAGTTGGCTCTGCCGCAAAAAGTGCCGCCGGGTTTGCAGCTGCCGATATTCAAATCGCGGGTCCATGTCGATGTTCTCCTACCGCTTCATGAGCGTTTCGTCCAAATTCAACAGCACGTTGCCCACCACGGTCCAGGCGGCCAATTCGGCCTCGTTGGCCCCGGCAGGAACGGGTCCCAACGGGTCGGTCGCCAGCTTCTTCGCCTCGACGGCATCGGCGCGATATTGGGCTAACATCTGCTCGTAGAGCTTCACGAGCCGCGTCGCCTCGTCGTCACGCGGAGGTCGGGCGAGACACAGTCGGAAGGCGTAACGCATCCGCTCGGTGAGCGACGAGCCGCCGTGAGCGACGACGCGCCGCCCCAATCCCTGTGCCGCCTCGATGTACACCGGGTCGTTGAGCGTCACTAAGGCTTGGAGCGGCGTGTTCGTGCGGCCGCGCCGCAAGGTGCAGACCTCGCGATTGGGCGCGTCGAACGCGGCCATCGACGGATACGGGTTCGACCGCCGCCAGGTCGTGTAGAGCGCGCGGCGATACCTGTCTTCGCCATTGCTCGTTTGCCAATCGATGCCGCTGCCAAAGGCCGCGCTCAATCCCATCGACGGTTGCGGCGGCTTCACGGGTGGCCCGAACTGCTTGGTGCTCAGCAAACCCGCTACGAACAACGCCTGATCGCGAACCACCTCGGCCGACGAGCGAAACCGAGGCCCTCGCGCCAGCAGACGGTTGTCCGGATCACGCTGTTGCAACTCAGGCGTGACCCGGGTCGACTGCCGATACGCGGCGGACGAGACGAGCAGTCGGATGAACGCCTTCGTGTCCCACTTGAGGCGCACCAATTCGGTGGCCAGCCAATCGAGCAACTCCGGATGAAACGGCAAGTCACCCTGCGCGCCAAACTCTTCGCTGGTCGCCACGATGCCCGTGCCAAACAACTGCTCCCAATAACGGTTCGCAATCACCCGCGCCGTCAGTGGGTTGTTCGCATCGACCAGCCACCGCGCTAGCTCCAGCCGATTTTGCGGCAACGGCCCGCTCGAAGAGGCGAACACGGCCGGAATGCCCGGGCCAACTTGCCTCCCCTCGTCCAGGAAGTTGCCCCGATGCTGAATTTTCGTCACTCGACGCTTGTCCTTGGCCAGCTCGCGTTGCACGGGGACGGTGGCTGGCTGCAAGTCGGCGAGTTGCTTGCGCAACAGCGCGGCCCGATCGCGTGACGTCTTCAACTCAGGTGCCACGCTCAAGAAATGCTGCTCAATCGCCTTGACCTGCGCGGGCTGACGCTTCTCGGGCTCGACCTCCAACGCGGCGAGAACGCTCAGTGGCGTGCGTCCCTGTTCGGCGGCACGAGGGTCGGCGGTCACACTGAGCCGAAAGTGACCCAATGTCTGGTTGGCCACTTGCCCGCCATGCTCGATGGTCACGACCAACGTGCTATTCGGCGGCACGTTCACATCCGCGCTCGCCACGAGTGTCAACGCATGCGGTTGAGACGGTTGGCCCGTGACGCTCCAGCCGTTCTTTTTCGCATCGGGGTTTTTGACCACGTGCTGAGGGTCGAGCCCGGCCGGCGTGAAATCGGCGACCGCCGTGGCGATTGGAAACGGCTTGTCGAGCGTATCGGTCACGACCTTCGCCGTCACGCGAGTCACGAGGAAGTTGCCCTTGTCGTGCCCTGCTCCCTTAGCGGGCAATTGCTCGTGCGGCAATGACTCGATCCGCAACGCGCGCAGTTTCGACTCGCTCAGCGGCAACTCGATGGTGTACGTGTCGTTCTTGTTCTTCACGCTCGAGATGAGTACGCTCGAATCGTCACCGACCTTCGAGTCGGCCCCGGCTTGCGTTTTGACCACCGATGGCTTGAGCACGCGCCAGTCGAGTTCGCGGGGGAATTTTTTCTCCCAACTCTTGAGTGACGCTTGGAGTTCGGGGGTCATTTTCGACAGCGTCTCGTCGAGCGATTTGAGTTCGTGCTCCCAGGCCGAGCGCTGCTGCTTTTGTTCGCTGGTGTAGTACGAGAGCAGCGGCGACTCGTCGCGGCGGTCGGCGTCTTCGCTCTGGTTGAAGATGTCGAACACGCGGAAGAACTCTTCCTGCGAGATCGGATCGTACTTGTGGTTGTGACACTGCGCGCAGGCGATGGTCGTCCCCATCCACACGGCCAGCGTCGTGTTCACACGATCGACCACCGCAACATTGCGAAACTCCTCGTCGTTCGTCCCCCCCTCGTTATTGGTGAGCGTGTTGCGATGGAACGCCGTGGCGATCAACTGTTCGTCGCTGGGCGACGCAAGCATGTCGCCGGCGATCTGCTCAAGCGTGAATTGATCGAATGGCTTGTTCGCATTCAACGAGCGAATCACATAATCGCGATACAGCCAGATCGTTCGAGACGGATCGTCCGCGTAACCCGCCGAGTCAGCATACCGGGCCAGGTCCAGCCACATGTGGGCCCAATGCTCGCCGAAGGTCGGCTTCTCCAGCAGCCGTGTAACCAACTTGTCGTAAGCACTCGGGTCCTTGTCAGCCACGAATTGATCGACTTCTTCGATCGTCGGCGGCAGACCGGTCAGATCGAGGGCCAAGCGGCGAATGAGTGCGTAACGGTCGGCCTCGGCTTGCGGCTTGAGTCGCTCCTGATCGAGCCGCGACAGGATGAACCGATCGACAGGCGTTTTGACCCATGCGGCGTCGCTGATCTTAGGCAACTCGGGCCGCACCGGCTGGGCATAGGACCAGTGCGTCGCATAGCGCCCCCCCTCGCTAATCCAGCGGCGCAACACATCGATTTCACGCGGTGAGAGCCGTTTGCCCGTGTGCTTCGGAGGCATGACCTCGTCGGGGTCGGCGCTCAATATCCTCTTGATCGCTTCGCTCGACTCGGGCTTGCCGGGGACGATCGCCGCGTAGCCTCCCAGGTCGTGCGTTGCGCCGTCGGCCGTGTCGAGCCGCAGGCCGTCGCTGCCCCCTTTGCGCTCGTCGGCGTCGGGGCCATGACACTGGTAGCAGTTGTTGGACAGGATCGGCTTGACGTCGCGATTGAAGTCGAGCGGCGCCGCCGAGACGGTCGCCACGCTCAATAAAATCAACACCCACGTCAAGAGAAGTCGAAGGCAACGTTTCATCTCGAGTTCATCCTCATCCGTCCTCGCCCCATTCCATCTCAACTGCCTTCTGCCCTCTGTCTACTGCCGACTTCTCTCTGCCTACTTTCTCCCCTTCTTCGGCGAGGGCTTGAACATCGGGTCGTTCTTATTCCCACGCGAGAGCAAATAGGCCATCAGATCAAGGGCCTCGTCCTGATTGAGTGCCTTGAGCAGGTCCTTGGGCATGAGCGACACGTTCGAGGGGACGTGCTCTTCGATCTTGTCCTTGCGAAGCGTGACGTTCTTGGTCGCGTCCTCGGGATCGATCACGACGATGATCGAGTCTTTGCTCTCCGAGACCACGCGCCCCGTGATGCTCTTGCCATCGGAGGTCTGGATGATCGAGGCTTTGTACTGATCGCTGATCACCTTGCTGGGATCGACAATCGCCTCGCTCATGTCTTTGAAGTTGAAGCGGCCCGCCAACTGCGTGAGGTCAGGTCCAGTCGCGCCACCGTCTCCGGCAAAGCGATGACAGATCACGCAGCGGGCCGCGGCGTACATCTTCACGCCGTTGGCAAAGTCTCGGCCCGACATGTTATCCTTCGACAACTCGACCAGTTCGGCGAGGGTCCAATCCTTGCCGGGCCCCTTGGGCTTGGGCAGTTCGGGAAGCTTGAACGGCTGCCGCGCGCCGAAGGCCTCGATCGCCAGCCGCTCTTTGTCGCTGGCGTTGTCGAACGCCTCGGCGTCGATGTGCTTGAGGAAGTTCATGTAGCTCGCGCCCCCCTTCTTGCTCCGTTGATCGTTGAGCGCCGTGAAGTAGGTCTTGCGCTCGTCGAGGGTCCAGCCTTCCTTGACGTTTCGCAGGGCAAAGAGGTAGTGGATCTTCTGGGCGTCGGGCGAGTTGGCGAGCACGGCGCGGACCGTGCCGCCGTAGCCTGGGTTACGCAGCAACACCTCTTCGACCACCGCTTCCTTGACAATCGACGGCTTGGCCAACTCGGCCGTCGCCTTGGCGACAATCGTCGGGCTCTTGAGCGCGACAAGCACGTTGCTCAGTTCGCGATCATGATGTTCGCTTCCCGAGGGGAACAACGGATCAAGTTTCGCGATCAACTTCGTAGCCGCGGCGGGCTCGGGAGTCCCCAGGCGAGTTAAAATCAGTTGATATGCGCGGAGCAACTCGAGCTTTGGTTCGTCGTTGAGCGACGAATAGCTCATTCGATCGAGCGCGCCGAGCAACGGGGTCTGGTTCGGCTTGTCCCCTTGCCGAGCCAATGCCACCGCGGCCGTGATGAGCGTCTCGGGGTCCTGTTCGCCGATCACTCGGTCTTGCCACAGGGCGACATCCTGATGCTCGAGTGCCACGCGGGCCGCATAACGGATATACCGGTCGGCATGTCCGAGGTGCTTCCAGATCAAGTCGAGAGCTTGTGACGGATCGGACGCTTTGCGGTGCAAGGCTTCGAGCTGGTGACGCAAGGCGCGTTGCTCGGCGAACGTGCTGTCGTGCAAGTTAGCAGGCGCGGTGGACTCGTTGCCCACGTAGGTGACCCGGAACAACTCGGACTGCGTGCCTCGGCCGCCGATGGAGAAGTACAGCGCGCCATCGCGGCCGACGACCGCATCGGTCAGCGGCAGAGGGGTGCGGGAGATGAACTCTTCTTTCACTCCCTTGTAGCTGGCCCCGTTGGGCTCGAAATGCAGCGCGTACATGGTGCCAAACGTCCAGTCGCAAACGTACATGGCCTTTTGATACTTGGCGGGGAATTTGCTGCCGTAGCCGAACGTGGCCCCGACAGGGGAGCCTGGCCCGATGTCGACGGTCGCGGGCAAGCTGTCAACGTAGTACGGGGCCCATTTGCCCGTGCCGCTTCGCCAGCCCAGTTCGCTACCGCTCGGCGAGTGACTCACACGAGTCGGGCGATACCAGGGCATGCCGTAGTCCCATTCCATGTCGGCGTCGTACACGAACAGCTCGCCATCGGCGTTGAAGGCCATGTCGAACGGGTTACGGTAGCCGACGCTGAACATGTCCCAGGTTTTGCCATCGGGGTCGGTGCGGGCGACCCAGCCGCCTGGGGCCAGAATGCCGGCCGCGTGACCGTTGCCGTCCCACTGACGCGGCAGCACGAGGTCTTCGTCCCAGTTGGGAACCAGACGACTCGTGGCATAATCGCTGAGCGAGGCGCGAAGTTGCTGGGGTCGAAGACCGCCCATCGTTTGCGTGTCGCTGTTGCGAGTCACCTCGAACGGAGGCTTGGTATGGTTGCCCGCCAAGCAGTAAATGCTTTTGCCATCGGGCGACAGCAGCAGCGCGTGGGGACCATGCTCGCCGCCCCCTTGCAGGTCCTTGAGCTTGACGACCTCGTCGAACTGGTCGTCGTTGTTCGTGTCACGGAGTCGATACAGGCCGCTGCCCGGTCCGCCGTTGCACATCACGTACAGACTGTCGAACGCGAACAAGAATCCCTGCACGCCCGAGATATTCGCACCGTTGATTTTCACGTCGAGGCGTTCGACCTTCGAGGGCTCGCTGCTGCCGATCGGGCTTGGCGTGATGCGGCAGAGACCTTGGTTGCCTTGGTCGCTGGCGATGATCCGCCCTTTGGAGTCGACCACGATATTGACCCACGAACCGAGTTGGTCCTTGGGGACGGTGAAGAGGCGCTCGACCTTGAAGCCCGGCAGCACGTTGAACACGTCGCGGACAATCGAGTCGGTGGGAGCGACATTGCCGTAGAACGCATCGCCCCAGGGCTTAATGCCCACGGGCCCGATGACCTTGACAGACTTGGCGGTCGCCTCGGGAGCAACTTCCTTGGCGGTCCATGACGCGTCGGTGACGACATGCCGCTGGGTGTTGTCGCGCGCCGATAAAACGAGCTTGAGCGCCAGACCAGCCACGCTCCCTTCGTTCGTGGCTTCGACTTCAATGACGTTCTTGCCCGGCTTGAGGAAGTCGGTCACGTCGGCGTCGCCGGGAACTTGCCAATCGCTGTTCCGCGCGGCGATACGGTCATTGATCCGCACGAGACATTGGTTGTCGCAGGTGACGCGGAGTTGGCCGAACTTGGCGGGCCCGTCGAACTCGGTCCGCAGGTAGTATTTCTTGTTCGGGTCGTCGCCCCAAATCCACTGCGGTGTCGGGCCTTGCTTCCAGATCGACGTGTCGGCCGCTGCCTTGACGGGCTCTCCCTTGGGCGGAGCGCCTCGCTCCTGCGAGGGGGCGACCTCGGCGGCTTGTGTGTACACGCGGGGCGCGGTGTCTTGCGCCCCTGCCGAAGTGGCCACGAAACCAACAACGGCGGCGATCAACACGCCGCGAACGAACAAATGCACAACGGCCATCGGAATGCATCTCCAGGTGGCAAGAGCAACGGGGGGTAAATTCAGGTGGGAAGGGCTTCGAGCCCGAACTGCATTAATATAGCCAAAAGCGAGTCGAATTGCGAACAGAAAGAGCCGTTGCGGAGGTGTGACGACGAATCCACCCACCCCATCGCTGTGATCGATCACCGAGCTGACAAAGCGACCACAGCCAGGTCGCCGGTGATGAGGGATTGCCAGCCAAATTGTGGCTCCCCCGGCACACGTCTTGCCGTGTGAGCATCTTCAAAGTTGGTAAATCATACGATCTGGCATCCAGGGCATCATTCGGCGGGTGGCTGGCGGTTTGCGTCTGCAAACCCCGGCTCACTTCGAGGCAGTGTCACATGCCACTCGCCGGGGTTTGCTTCGCAAACCGCCAGCCACCCACAACGGTGATGCTCACACCGCCTTGCCGATGTGACTATAGTAGCGTCGTGTTGAGTTGCCCTTGAGGGGCGACGTATTTTTGAGGAACTGGTCATCGCGGCGGTGCTGGATTTGAGAAGGACTCCGCGGCCTGAAAGCGATAGCTCCACGCAGCCAACTTTTCGAGGACACGATGAACACGGCAGCGAAGGAAACCGTCCAGCCTCCAGCGCCACCACGGGTCGTTGCCATCAGCGGCATCCTGTTTTCCGTGCTGTTTATCGTCAGTCTGGTGATCGTCCGGCTCGCGGTCCCGGCTGATCCGACCGAGCCGGGTGTCTGGCTTGCCAATGCAGCGTTGCGAAACCGGGTCTGCCTTGCGCTGAACTTGGTTCCGTTCACGGGTCTTGCGTTTCTGTGGTTCATGGCGGTGCTGCGAAATCGCATCGGGTTACTCGAAGACCGATTCTTTGCCACCGTTTTTCTGGGCAGCGGTCTGCTATTTGTCGCGATGTTGTTTGCCTCTGCCGCCGTCGCCAGAGGGCTGCTGGATACTTTTTCAGTGGATGACCGCGCTCCCATTCTGAGTGAAGCCTATGCCGTTGGTCGGTCAATGAGCCATGCGCTGATGAATACCTTCGCCCTGAAAATGGCTGCGGTGTTCATGTTCGTGACTTCGACGATCGGACTCCGCACGGCGGTCCTCGCCCGATGGGTTTCGTTCGTCGGCTTCGCTTGTGCCTTGGCCATGCTATTGAGCATCACCGACTTTGCATGGATCTTCCTGCTCTTGCCGATTTGGGTGCTGTTGCTCAGCACATTGATATTGGTTGCAGACTTTCGCCAGGGACGACAGCCAGGTTCGACCAGAGAAAGGGGCATCACATGATGGTGCCACGCCGTTGTTGGATTACACTGGGGTAACATGAACCAAGCTGTCGTGAGGAGCTCGCCTGTGGCAAACGACCATAAGTCATCCAAGCAAAGCGCGTCCGTGGAGACTCGGTCATCTTTTCAGTCTCATCCCACTCGCGCTGAACTTTACGCGCTGGGGAAAAGCCTGCGCGCGAAGACTCCTCGTCAGGACCATGCCGTTTGGCAGCCGCCGAACAATCGTCCTGATCCCATTGCGTTGATGGAGGATTCAAACCAAGGACGCATTGCTGAACTCGTTCCGATCCGTCATGGGCGCATGCTGCAATCGCCGTTTACCTTTTACCGCGGGGCGGCGTTGAATATGGCCGCGGACTTGGCTGGTACGCCGACTTCCGGTCTGCGCGTGCAAGCCTGCGGCGACTGCCATTTGCTCAACTTCGGCGCTTACGCCACGCCAGAACGACGGGTGATTTTCGACATCAACGACCTGGACGAGACGCTCCCTGCTCCCTGGGAGTGGGACGTGAAGCGTCTGACTGCCAGCTTTGTCCTGGCCTGCCGCAACAACGGCTTCAGCGAAGACTGTGCGCGGGATTCGGTTCTGTCCTGTGTTCGATCGTATCGTGAACACATGGCAGAATATCGCGACATGAACGTCATGGAAGTTTGGTATGCGAGTATCGACGTTGAAAAAGTGCTCTTATCAATTCGTGATGAAGAAGCTGTAAAGCGAATGCAGAAACGCTTGACCAAAGCCCGCGAACGAAGCGTATTGGAGCATGAGTTTCCACAGCTTGCGACGACCGCCGGCTTCGCTCCGGCGATCAAAGACAACCCGCCGCTGATTTATCATCTACGCGAACGAGGGCACGATGAGCAAACTGCAATGGTTCAACGGGCATTCGCTCGATATCGGGAAACCATGCATGAGGACCGGCGGCTACTGCTGGACCGTTTCAAGCTCATGGATGTCGCCATTAAAGTCGTCGGCGTCGGCAGTGTTGGCACCTATTGTGGCATTATTCTCCTGATGGCGAGTGAGCACGACCCGCTATTTCTTCAGTTCAAGCAAGCCCGTCCCTCGGTCCTCGAAGCCTTTGCCGGTAAAAGCCAGCATGCCAACAATGGCCAGCGGATCGTACATGGCTGCCGCATGATGCAATCGGCCAGTGATCTCTTCCTGGGTTGGACCGAAGGGGATCGCGGCCGGCATTTCTACGTTCGCCAACTCAAGGACATGAAGATTAAGCCGATGGTCGAAGTGTTCACGCCAAGCGTGATGTGCGAATACGCTGAATTATGTGGCTGGACGCTCGCCCACGCTCACGCCCGCTCGGGTGAGCCTGCCAAGATCAGCGGTTACCTGGGCAAGAGCGACAAGTTCGACAAGGCCATTGCTGACTTCTCGATCGCGTATGCCGATCAGAGCGAACGTGACCACGAGGCACTCACGCAAGCCGTGCGCGCAGGGCGACTCGAAGCCTTCATCGAAGAAGATTAGCGTCGAGGCAACGACCGTTGAAAGGGACTCCATGCTCACCCATTCCTGGCTCGACTACCTACCGCTTTGGGCAATACTGCCGATTACGGTCATGCTGGTTTTCGCGGCCATCGAAGGCGGTTTTCGACTTGCCGTTGTTCGCAAACGTCCCTCGGATCATGAAAATGACGCTCCGATCGGCTCGGTGATCGGCGGCACACTGGGGCTGTTGGCCTTCCTGCTGGCGTTCACGTTTGGCATGGCCGCCTCGCGCTACGAGACGCGTCGTGAACTGCTGCTCGACGAAGTGAATGCAATTGAGACCTGTTATTTGCGAGCGGGGTTGGTACCCGACCCCGAGCGACTCGAAATCCGCCAACGTCTGCGCGAGTACGTACACCTCCGCGCGGAGGTGATAAAACAGCCGCACTCGCTGCCGCAAGTCATCACTCGATCGCAATGGCTGCACGACGAAATGTGGTCGCAAGCCATCCTGGTTGCCAAGCAGGACAGCAACTCGGAGATGAACGCCTTGTTCGTTGATTCGCTCAATGAAGTGATCGACTTTCACACCAAGCGACTGGTCGTAGCCCAATATCGTGTTCCCGACGTCATCTGGCTGGCCCTTTACGCCGTCTCGATACTCTCGATGGCCGGCGTGGGATACCAATTTGGCCAGACAGGCTCGCGTGACATCGCCATCAGTTTATTCTTGGCCCTGGCGTTTTCCATTGTGATTGGCCTGATCGCGGACTTGGATCGCGTGACCCAGGGGACTTTGCAAGTCAGCCAACAACCCATGATCGAACTCGACCGCAAGCTCGGGGCTTCAGCGCCTTAAGCGATGCTGTAAAAATCCGGCTATTGAGGTTCAGGCAATTATATTAACAGGACGACCAACGGGAGTCCGTAAATACCGGCCGCGCGTTGTCCCACGCCTGCAATCAAATCACGCGCTCAATCACGAACAGAAAGAGCCGTTTTGAGCAAGCTCCCGCAGATTAAAATCCGAATCGCTTGACGGGCCTCGCCGTTAATGGGCGACCTGCCGCAACGCGCTGAGCATCGCGGCGCGAATGGTCGGCTCGGCATCGACGTTCAGGCAACTGCTCCGGGCGCGCCAAGTCTCGTAACCACCCAGGCGATGCTGCTCGGGCGAGGGCAAGTAGCCGGCGTAGTCGTTGGCCAGCGAAATCACCATCGTCGGCTTCAGAGGACTCGCGGTTTTGATCGCCAAGCCCGTCTCGACAAACGTCTCGCAGGGACTCGTGACGATCCCCAACTCGCCGATCCGCACGGCCTGCACGAGCGTCGCAAAGCGAATGGGCGCATCGGCGAGCAAGACGGTTTCGCGGGCGTAAATCTCGTTGATGGTTTTGAGCGGAAAGCCGTTTCCTTGGCCGAGAATGAACCGGGCCTTGGCCACCTCATCCAGCGTGGGCAATCGTCGGCGGACATCGACTCGCTCTTCGTGCATGGCGAGCGGCACGTCGTCGCGAAACTCGAGCGACTGCCAGACGCGCTGCACCTCGTCGGCCACTTCGCTCGCCACGCGGCGAATCTGCTCGTAAGGCGGTTGCCGAGGCCGGGCCTGCTGAAAGTTCACATTGTTGACGTCGCCACTCGTGCCGTTGCTCATCATCGCCACAAAGGGCGGATCTTGCGCGTCGACTTGCAAGCGGCGCGTGATCTGCCGAGCGAACTCGCCAAAATAGTCGGCGCTGATTTCGCCCGGCCCCGTCCCTCCGACGTAATGCAGTGAGTAATTCGCCAGCAGCCCAAGCGGCGCGCCCGACTCGTGTCGCACCGCCAACACGGTCACGGCCGGGTCGGTGGTCCCGGCCGGCTCGACAAGCTCCGGACTGCCCGAGGGCGGGTTCATCTTCACATAATCGACGAGGCCAAAGGGGTTGGTCAGATTAAAGCCCTCGCGCATCTTCCAACGTCGGTTGAAGACATGCTGCGGCACGCGGCCCACTCCCCAGGCGGCCTTGGCGGGTGCCAGGTTGTGGATCGCGCGGCGGACACCGTCGGCCAGACGGATCGCCAAAAACTCGCTGTATTGCGCGTCGGGCTCGCTCTGAAAGACGCCGGCGACCGTCGGGCAACTGTGGGCATGCGTGGCTGACACGAGCACGCGATCAAGCGGCAACATGGTCGCCCCTTGGATCAACTCCTTGGCCGCGTCGTGGATGAGCGCCGGGATCATGCAGCTGTCGACGACCACCAGGGCCACGCGCTCGTGACCATCGTCGAGCACCAAGCAGCGAGCGTGCAACTCGTCGTGGATATGCTCGGCAGCGCGGTCTTGCATGCCGCCGTTGATCGACACTCCCAGCGAAGGCGAGATATTGCTCGTCGCCGCGCCGGCGCGTAGCTTGGCCATGAGATGCTCCTTAAAGTTGGGCGATGGCCTGGGCCATCTCGTTAATCGCCGCGCGGGCTTCCGTGAATAAATGAATGCGTCGCATGAAGCCGTGAATCTGGCCTGGGTAACGGAGCAGCCGGGTCGAGACGCCCGACGATTGCAACCGTCGCGCGTAGGCCTCCCCTTCGTCGCACAGGGGGTCGTACTCGGCGGTGATGACAAGCGCCGGAGGCAAACCCTGCAGGCTCTCGGCTCGCAATGGCGAGGCATAGGCTTGCTGTTGATCGCCCGCGGCCGGGCAGTAATGCTGCCAAAACCACTGCATCGAGGCCCGAGTGAGCATGTACCCTTCGGCACAGTTGCGATACGAGCTGGTCTCGAAATTGGCATCGCAGACCGGGTAGATCAACGTCTGCTGAGCGAGTGGAGGGCCGCCGCGATCACGGGCCAGCAGCGCGACGACCGCCGCCAGGTTGCCTCCGGCGCTGTCACCGGCCACGGCCAGTCGCGTGGGCGCAATCTGCAATGCCTCGGCGTGCTTGGCGACCCAGGCGGTCGCGGCATACGCGTCCTCGGCCGCGGCGGGATACTTGTGCTCCGGTGCCAAGCGATAGTCGACGCTCACCACGACCGCGCCGCAGGCATTGGCAATCGCGCGAGCCATGCCGTCGTGCGAGTCGACGCTGCCGACGACCCAACCGCCGCCGTGAAAAAAGACAATCCCTGGCAACACGCCAGCGCGGGGTCGATAAATGCGCAAAGGCAAATGACCTGCCGGGCCGTCGATCGATGTGTTCTCAACCGATTGCACAGGCTCGCTGGTTCCGAGCGCCGCGGTCCCCTGCACCATCTGCTCACGCGCCTCGGCCACGGTGACCTGGGCCATGTCGGGCTGCTGGGCCTGTTTGAGTTGGGCCAAGTACGCCGCCACCGCCGGAACAACACTCATGACAAAACACCTTCTGCAAGTCAGAGACAATATCAAAATCCATTCTCACAGCAGACTGCAATGCGCGGGTGGCCCGGACAACTTGTTGTCCGGGTGGCGCTAGCCACAAGAGGACACGGAAGCTTGGCTAAGCTGCGCCTCTTGTCGCTAGCGCGACCCCGACAACGAGTTGTCGGGGCTACCCTGCTGGCCTTCGGCCCGCCTCTCCCGGAGGGAGAGGAGTTCGTCTGACGATGCTAGAATACCGCCGAGCGATCCCAAGACGCAATCAATTCGTTACACCCCTGAGTCTTTTCATCATGCGCAAGGTCGTTTGCGGAGTCATTGGATTGGGCTGGTTCGGCGAAAAGCATGTCGAGGTGCTCGCGTCGCTGCCGCAGGTCGAGTTGCGGGGCGTCTGCACTCGTCGCCCAGAACGGCGCGAGCAGATCCAACAGCGGTTCGGCATCGAGCACGGCTACGCCGATTATCGCGAACTGCTCGCCGACCCGGCGATCGAGGCGGTTAGCATCGTCACGCACGTTGACGATCATGAGCAACCGACGATCGACGCCCTGGCGGCCGGCAAGCACGTGCTCGTCGAAAAGCCTCTGGCGCGGACCGCCGCGGCGTGCGATCGGATCCTCGCGGCCGCTGCAAAAGCCCCGGGCATATTAATGGTCGGCCATATTTGCCGCTTTAATCCGCGTTATGCTCTGGTCCGCGAGCGGATCGTTCGGGGCGAGATTGGCGAGATCGTCTCGATGTACGCGCGGCGAAACATTCCCGCGGCGCGCAGCGCTGGCGTGCTGGAGAATCTTGGCCCGCTGCTCGGCGATGGCGTGCACGACACGGACCTGATGCTGTGGATGAGCGGGGCGAAGATCGAGTCGGCGTATGCGCTCACGCACTCGAAGCGCGGACTGCGCCATCCGGACCTTGGCTGGGCGATGTACCGCTTTGAGACCGGGGCGATCGGCGTGATTGAAAACGTTTGGTTCCTGCCCGAGGGTACCCCGTTCCGGATTCACGAGCAGTTCGAGATCATTGGGACCGAGGGGGCCGTGTACATTCACGGCAGCGACACGAACGTGGTCATTCAGTCGCGGCAACAGCTCGATGCGCCCGACACGCTGTACTGGCCTGAGATGCACGGCGAGCTTGTCGGCGCGCTGCGGACTGAGTTGGAGTACTTTATCCGCTGCGCGCGAGACAACACGCAACCGACGGTCGTCACGCCGCGCGAGGCCCGCGACGCCGTGGCGGCGGTGGCGGCCGCCGAGGAGTCGGCCTCACGGGGTCAGAGCGTCGCGATTGGCTCACCTTTGGGTTGAGGCGATCGCGACAGCGGAGTTTTGAGCGTCTGCCGCACGCGGGTCGGCAGGATGACCATGGGCAAGCCGTCCCATTGCAGGCGACGTTGCAACGAGAACGCGGTCTGATTGTGCAACAACCGATGGGTCAGCGTGTCGCGGGCAAAGATGAGCTGCCCGGCGAAAAATACGCAGCGTGGAAAGTCGGTCGCCACCCGGCGGCAGAGCGTTTCCAACTCGTCGACCGCGTCGATGCCGATGGCCGAGTACGAGGTGGCGGGAATGCCGAGTCGGTTGGCCAGATCGACGTAGCGTCCCAGTGCGTTGCCGACGAACGCCTGCAACTCTTCGACCGCGCCGGAGCCTTTGAAATTGCCCGAGTCGACGACTGCGGCCGAGATAAACACGACGTTGCGAAAATGATTGGGAATGAAGGCCATCGCGTTGAGGAGCGTATGCACGCCCAGGCCGCTGTAGCCGCCGACGAGCACGACGGCCGTGGGCTGGGTCGGGTCGGGAGGCGTGGTGATGGGCTCGCCGACCGTGGCGACGTTGCCCAAGGTCTTGTCGAGCTTGCGCAGCTCGACGAGCACGTCGCGGTAATGGCGATTGATGTAGAAGCACAGGTACACGAGCGCGCTGGTGACGGCGACCGTGACCCAGCCTCCGCTGTTGAACTTGATGACGACGGTCACGCAGAGCACGGCGATACACAGGGTCGCGCCGAGCAAGAACAGCGCGAGGCGGCGTTTCCAGAGCGGATTTGTGCCGCGCAATTGCCACCAATGCCGGACCATGCCGACCATCGACAGGGCAAAGGTCACGAACACGTTGATCGAGTACATCGTGATGAGCAGTTCCAGGCTGCCATGCGTAAACAACAGCGCGGCCAAGGCCGTGAGCCCCATCAGCATGATGCCGTTGTGCGTGGCCAGTCGCTCGGAGAGGTGTGCGAACCAATGGGGCATCCATGAGTCGCGGGCCATGTAAGCCAGCACGCGCGGACCGCCAATAAAGCCCGCCTGAGCGGCGACAAACAACAACGCACCTTCCGAGAATATCGTCAGCCAGAGCAGCACCTGTCCGAAGGTCCCCGACCAGCCGACCTCGTCGAGTAGCCGTTCGGTCAAGATGAGGTTCATCGTACGATCGGCCTCGGGTCGAATATCCATGAGCAGGTACGCGAGCATCAGGCCGCCGGCGGTGAAGGCCAGCGAGATGGCCATGTAGAGCATGGTTCGCTTGGCCGTGGCAACACGCGGTTCGCGCATGACGTTCATGCTGCTCGACACGGCCTCGATGCCCGTATAGGTGCCTGCGCCCATCGAGTAGGCGTGCAGCAACAACCACAGCATGCCAAAGACGCCCAGGCTCGATACGCTTGTGTTAACATCCTGCGAGACGCGCTCGACGACATGGCTGGTCTCTCCGAGGTGGAGCCCCACCGCGCCGAGGATGACGACCAAATGGCTAATCAAGAACAGAATGAAGATCGGCAGCAGGACTTTGACCGACTCTTGCACGCCGCGCAAATTGAGTACGATGAGCAACAGGATCAGGGCAATCTCGAACGGAATCTTCCACGGCTGCCAGAACGGATCCACGAGTCCAAAAATGGCTTGGCCCGCCGCGGCAATCGAGACCGTGATCGTCAGCACGTAATCGACGAGCAGCGCGCAACCCGAGACCACGCCGGCTTTTCGACCCAGTAACTTGGAAGCAACCAAGTAGCCGCCGCCACCCGTCGAGAACTCCTCGATAATGTGGCTGTAGCAGGCCGAGATGATGAACACGGTCAGCACAATCGCGGCCGTCAAAAAGATGGCCAGGTAATGGTAGTCGCCGTGCTGGGGATCAATCAGATGGGCAAAGGCCTCGGACGGGCCATAGCACGAGCTGGATAAGCCGTCGGCCCCCAAGCCAACCCAGGCCAGAAACGCAATCAGCGTCACGTGTTTGTGAATCGAGTCGTCGGTCAAATTGCGGGGCTTGCCCACCACGACCGTTTTGACACGATCAACCCACGAGCTATTCGGATCATTTTGGTCATCGGGGACCATAGTGGTTTCGACGCTTTATCCCAGAACCGGGTGCGTCGACTCTCATCATGAAGAGGTCGTTCGACGGTGGGTCTACGAATGCTTTAACGCATGGACAATGCTGCAAGCCTGTTGGGCTCAACGGCAGACCGAGTACGAACGGAGGGAATCGATAAAGTCAGCATCAAAACGATCGCCACGCTAATCGTGACGTCCCGAGGCGTCAAGGGTTGAGCCCGCTCGGGTGGTCGAGGGAGGCCAGCCCCGCGGCCCACAGTGCGTTGCGGTAGTCCTCTGGCTGATTCAGGTTACGCAGCGTTGACAGCTCACAGTCGACCTCGATCAATTCCTCGCGCGACACAGTTCGGGTGGGGCACGCCTCGAACAGCTCTCCGACCCGAAGCACGTCGGCGGCGAGCAACCGATCGATCTCGTCGACCACGCGCGGCCGATACACGGCCGCGAGCGGATGGTGGTAGCCGTCGACCTGGGGGACCGCGATCGCATGGTCGCCGAGCAACTCAAACATCCGCCGCACGAACGCTGCCTGAAGCAACGGCACGTCGCAACTGGTCACATAGACGGCGTCGAACCGGTCGACGCACAGCGAGAGTCCGGCAGCCAAACCCTGGAGCGGACCTCGCCCTTCACGCGCATCGCGGGCCACGGTCACATTCTCGCCGAGCGGAGGCAACTCTTGCCGCGGCGCGGCGACGACCACAACCGCCTCGACGACTTCGCCCAGCAATCGCACGATGCGCGGCAACATGCGCTCGTCGCCGAACGGCAGCCAAGCTTTGGATTGTCCCATCCGGCGACTTTGTCCGCCGCACAAGACGACGCCGCCGAGGCGTGATTCGTTCCGTTGGCTCATGGCGAGTCTTTCGTTGCACGTCGTCCGCGCGCTGTCGTTGCCTTGCTCGAACATGCCTGCCAGCAGTGACGCTGCTAGCCATCGGCGTCCCTCTGACGCCGCGGGAAATGGACCGCGGCGCAGGAATCGGTTTATGCACGCTCGAAGTGCGCGCCGATACCAACCGACACCGGACCGATTTTGCCGGTGGTAGCGATTATATGATAGCACGATGGCGTCGACGCGCCGCTCACCCTTCCCGGGTCCCGAGCGGCGAGGCACGGCGGGGGGCGTACGAGCCGACCGCCGACCAACCGACGCTAGACCGTAGTGTAGGAGAGCACCGACGATGCGACGAGCATGGACGACTGGCATGGCCTGGTGGGGAATCGCGACACTCACGGTGGTCGCGTTCGCCGCACCGCCGCGAGACGATTTCGGCGGCGAAGAAATTGCCGTGCCGGAGAACGTGGGCCCGATCCGCTCGTTCTTTCGCACCTTGGCGCCCAAGATGGCGAAACCGTCCCCCACGGAGCTCGACAGCGAGACGCCACGCAAAACGACCGGCTTCTGGAAAGAGCGCACCAGCTCGATGATTCCGTTTTCGAGCCCGAGCCCAAGCGTCGTGTCGCCCAAGCCAGGGACAACCAAATCGAGCGCGAGCCCGAAGCCGGGCACGCTGCATTCGTATTCGATCCCGAATCTGCCGCGGGTCATCACCCCGTCACGGCCGGCAATGTCCTCGCAAGAACTCGCCCGGCTGGCGACTCAAGCCTGCGCGTGCCATCCCGAGGCCAAACGGGCGCTGATCGCAGCGCTGACGAGTTCGAAAGAAGATCTGCGTTACGAAGCCATTCAAGCCGTGCTCGATCATGTGAACCATCGTTGTCAGCGGTGCGATCGCGCGCTGTGTCGCGACGACGTGATTGCGAGCATCGTGGCCGACATGGCCTACGGCCGCGACTCGAGCGGCCAATCGCTGGAACGCTCCGAGCTCGTACGCAGCGCCGCGCGCGATGTGGTTCGGGCGGCCCACAAGACCCGCGCCGACAGCCTATCGAGGTCGACCCCCAACGCGACGTTGCGAGACAGCGTCGACGATGACATTGCGCCACGGCCGGGCATCGCGGCAGCCGACGATGAGCCGGCCCGATCCTTACCCGCAACCAACTCGGCGACCCGGTTTGTACCTGCCCAGCCCAGCGTGTCGAGTACGGTGCCTCAAGCGCCTGAGTCGGCGCCCCGATTCATTCAACCTGGGCCGAGTTCCGGCACGTTTTCAAACTCGTCGCGGACCGGAATCGGCTTTGCCAACCCGAGCCGTCAACCGGAGCCGAGCGTGAGCGAAGCGCCGATTGCCGAGCCTGTCGCGCCGGCGCCGAGCTTTGCCGAACCGGCCCGGCCCGCGCCTCGTCAGCCGGCACTCAAGACCACCAAGTCGGCACAGCCGTTCGCGAATCGAGTCTCGCCCCCTCCGGTCGTCGCTCCAGAACCGGTCGTCGAACCGCCACTCAAGCCCACGACCGAGGCGTTAGGGCCGACGATCGAGAGCGCGGCCAGCGACGAGTTGCCCGCCGTGCAACGTCTCACGCCCGACGGTCGACCGACGAGTCGGCGCGTGAATCCGCCGCCGTCGACCCCATCCGCGTCGGATGAGCCTTCGCTGTCGAGCGCGCCGCAGTTGTCGCCCCCGGCGGCGAGCGTTGTCGCCCCGGACGAAACAGCCACGCCGACGACGTTACCTGCAGAGCCGTTGAATCCGTACACGCCGTCGGCTCGACGCAAGAACTCGACGTCCGCCGCGCCATCCACCGAACCGGACACCGCGACTCCCGCCGCGAACGAACCCGTTTTGGCTCCGCGCGTCGAAAAACCTGCGGTGACGGCGCCGATCACCCAGCCAGTACTGCCGGCCGAGTTGCCCAAGACCGTGTCACCGAGCGCTCCGAGTCCCTCGACGAGCCAGCCGACGCCGGCCGGAAGCACGCGAGCCACCTTCCGCCCTACCCCGGCTTTGCCAACGCCCCCGGCTAGCTCCCCGAGTGCGGTTGACGAGCCCACCCCGACCATAGCTCCTGACAATAAAAACCTGGGCGAGCCGACCCTCGCGCCCCCCATCAATCGCTCGTCGGGGGTCAAATTCGGGACTCCGAAGCCGGCCGCGCCTTCGATGTTGCCCTCGGTTCCGACGACTCAAAAGCTCCCCTTGAAACCGCCGCTCGGAGCAACGGTCTGGGTCAAGGGTTAAGCTCTCCGAGCCTGCACAGAATCTTAGCGAAGACTGCCCAGGGGCGCGACGTACTCGCTTCGGCAGGGGGTACTCTGAGGTGACACCGGCCCGTGCGCGGGAATAATTAACGGTCTGGTCCAAACGACCCAACCATTTGTGCTGTCAGGGACTTCAGTAGACCTGGCAAGCCTCTGCTTCGCGAAAGTGCGTGGTGTGTGCAGCTTTGGCACACTCCTTGCTATCAGTTCGGCCTTGTCATGGCGCTGATGCGCCTCTAGGCGGACGTTCCGTGAGCGATCGACGCGGCTCACGTCAGCATCGAGGCGGTCTCGGGGCCCTGGCGGTTTTTCTCCAAGGCGGCTTAGCGGGTCGGTGAACGACGAACGCTCGTGCGTCGCGCTCTCACCGTACCTCAACCCCTGTTCGTTCATTCACGACTTGCTCTGAGGGAGTATTCTCATGCGACAAGGTTTAGTGCGTCGCGGTCTGCCGCTGCTGGCAGCCGCCTTTATGTTGTGTAGCTGTGCCTCGTGGGCACTGGCTCAGGAGGCTCCGGCGGCCGCGCCGCCAGCCCCCGCCCCAATCTCGACCGGCGACCTGAAAGTCGCCGCCGATACCCTCTGGGTCATGATCACGGGCATGCTCGTGTTCTTCATGAACCTGGGCTTCGGCTGCGTCGAGTCCGGCTTCTGCCGGGCCAAGAACTGCGTGAACATTCTCTCGAAGAACTTCATCGTCTTCGCTGCCTCGACCCTCGGCTTTTGGGTCATCGGCTGGGGCTTGATGTTCGGCGACGGCACGCCCTTCATTGGTCAACAAGGCCTGTGGTTTGCCGGCGGCGCTGATAACAGTCCGGCCACTGCGGCTGACTACAAGGGTGTGTACTCGGCCATCAACTGGACTGGTGTGCCACTGACCGCCAAGTTCTTCTTTCAACTCGTGTTCGCCGGGACCGCCGCGACCATCGTGTCGGGTGCCGTTGCCGAGCGTATTAAGTACCTTTCGTTTATCGTCTTCACCGTGCTGATGGCCGTTTGCATTTATCCGGTCGTCGGTCACTGGGTCTGGGGCGGCGGCTGGTTGGCCCTGTACGATCCGACTTTCGGCTTCCTCGACTTCGCCGGTTCGACCCAAGTCCACTCGATCGGTGGTTGGGCCGCTCTGACGGGCATCCTGTTCCTCGGCCCGCGTATTGGCAAGTACGGTCCCAATGGCCGTGTTAACGCCATCCCCGGCCACAACATGACCGCCGCCTTCATTGGCTGCTTGGTGCTGTGGTTCGGTTGGTTCGGTTTCAACCCCGGCAGCACAATGGCCGCCGATCCGCAGTTCATCGCCGACGTGGCGATGGTGACCAACCTCGCTGCCGCGATGGCCACCTTGAGCGCCACGGCCACCGCTTGGATTCTGCTCAAGAAGCCGGACATCGGCATGACCCTCAACGGTTGCTTGGCTGGCTTGGTCGCCATCACGGCCCCATGTGCTTGGGTCACCCCGTTCGCCGCGGCCATTATCGGCCTCATCGCCGGTGTGCTCGTCGTCATCGCCGTCATGACGTTCGACAAGCTCAAGATCGATGATCCCGTCGGGGCCACCTCGGTGCACTTGGTCAATGGCGTGTTCGGCACGCTCTGTATCGGCCTGTTCGCCGAACCAGGCTTGGTCAAGGCGCGCTTGGCGGGCAAAGAGATGGCCGGCCTGTTCTACGGCGGCGGAACCTCGCAGTTGATGACTCAGTTGATCGGCGTCGTGGCCACGGGCGTCTATGTCGTTGTCATCTCCAGCATCTGCTGGATTGCGATCAAGGCGATCATGGGTCTCCGCGTCTCGGCCGAGGAAGAAATCGAAGGCCTCGACGTCGGCGAGCACGGCAACGAAGCCTACCACGGCTTCGTCCTGTCACGCAGCGAGTAATTCGAGGGTCTTGTTGACGTGCCTCGTTCATGGAGGACGATCGGGCAAGGACGCCACTTTCGTCGTCGGGTGCGGTCAAGGCGGCTGAGTGTCCGGCGGAATCAACCCTCCGTCGACACCAGCCCTTTCACCTCTTCTTGGCTTCCGCCTAGCCAAAGAGAGCCCCGGTGTCGGTGGGCTTCGGCCTGCTGACCCGGGGTTTTTTTGTTTCAATCGGCAGAGCTTTCCCAGCTCACCGACCAATCTTCAAGTTGTCAGTTCCGCCCCCACGCCCCTACACTTCTCAAGAGGCGGACGTTCGACCAAACTGCAACCTGCTTTTTATTGTGGTTCAGGTAATTAAGTTAACTAGGACGATCAGCGGGAGTCCGATCATACCGGCCTCGCGTTGCTCGGCCTGTTGAGCTGTTTTTCTGAGGATCAATAGCCGCCGATGGCACCTCCATCGGCGGTCCAAGATTTCGCGACCTGGCAACCATCCGCATGGACGAACCGCGCCGCTGGGGACTCACCCATCACGAGCTGGAAACCGCCCTCGCGGCGGTCGATCCCGCCGCGCTGTTGGTCCCGCCCCGCATTTTGCGCCGCGTGATCAAACATCACTGGCAACTCCCCGAGCCGGTCGTCCGCGTCCCGCATCGCAAGAGCTTCGTGCTCGCGCGCGACAAACTGCTCGAAGTCGTCTCCCCCATCGAACTCGGCCTGGCGGCCAACGCCACGTTGCCCCCGCAAATCGTGTTGCTCGCGCGGCTCGACAGCGAAGAGCTCTCGGGCATGACCCGCGACCGCGCGCTGCTACGCTACTGGCGGCTGCTCTATCATGCCCGGCTGCACCTGGAGCTCGATCAACGCTTTGCCGACGGGCGACTGTCGTGCGAAAGGGTTGCCGAGCGGATCGAGTCGTTGGGCCGCGCGGTGTTCGACGACATCGCCGTGGTGCTCAAGCACGAAGAGTACGTGCTCCGCACGGCTGACGACACTTCGATCTACGTCGAGTTCCTGGCCACGTTTCTAGAGCTGCGCTGCTTCGCGCCCCGGCTAGTGCGAGATTACTTCCCGGCGATCGACGACCTGGACCGAGTCGAGAGGCTGCTGAACCTCGACGTCGACGCACAGCGCCTCTTTCTCTCGACACGCCTGCCGCAGTGTCCGTTGCCCGGCGAACTCGCGACGATCGAAGACGACGAGCACACGCTCGAGTCGCGCGTGGACGTCCAACCGCTCAATCCGCGTAAGCAGTCGGAAAAGATCTACTGCCGAATGATGGAGTACGGCGATCGGGCCCGATCGCGCGGCAACGATGTCCACTCGGCCATGATGCGCTGCCGGGCCGCGCTCTTCATTGGCCCCAAGCTCGCCAAGGCCGCGCGCGACGCCGGTCGCGCCGATGTCGAGCACCTCGCCCTACGTCTCGGCCAGGCCCTCGACCTCCCAGCGGCCGACGTGACCGAATGGGGCGAATGTCTCGCCGAGCTGTTGCCGCAGGCGATCCGAGGCATTTGGACCGCCGAGACTCGCTTTCTGTACGACCTGCAAAAGGTCTGTCTCGACCACGAACGGGGCGTCTACAAGCTCGATGTGCTCCGCTGGGCGTTGTCGCGCGGCCAGTCGCCGTTGCGCCGCCCGCTACCGGCCCAACGCGATGTCTTGCTGGCCAAGCATTTGCTCTCGGCGACACACCGCCTCCCCTCGATGCGTCTGCCGGCCATGCCCCGCGATCGGCTCTCAAGCTTGCTGCACACGGCGGCCCGCCGCGTCGAGAGTCGGCTGCGCTCGAATTTCCGCCCCCGCATTGAGAGTGCGCTGGACTCCGTGGGGCTCGTCCCCGGCAATCGGCCCGAGATCGTCGCCCGCCGCAAGCTCGTCGAGGAACTGCTCGACCGGCTGACCGAGTTCGGCTACCTGAACATGGGCAACGTCCGCGACGCGATCTCGCGCAATCAGATCAAGTTGCGCGACGTCAGCGGCTGGCGCGAAATGCTCGGCGGCGACCAGTTGCTGCGTGTCGACCAACGGCTCAGCGAGTCGCTCGAAGGCGTGTATCGCCGCGGCGAAGTGTACCTCCGCTGGCCCCAGACCTTGAGCTCGATCGCCTTCGGCACGCCACCAGGCCGATTCGCGACACGCTACCTCGCCATCCCCTTTGGAGGCGCGTACATCCTGCTCTCGTTCGTCCAGCACATGTTCCACACCCCCTTGAGCTGGGCGCTGGGCGAGCACGCGCACATCGCGTCGCTTCGCTCGATCATCGTCGTCGGACTCTTTCTGCTCGGGCTCTACAACGCCGCCTTTCGACGCGTCGTCGCCGACGCGTGTCGCTCGGCCGGACGAGGGTTGCACCGCCTGACCATCGATTTGCCGCGCCGTATCATCCAAGTCCCTTGGGTTCGCCGCCTGCTCGACAATCCGCTCTTCCGACAGTGGGAACGGTTTTTCTTCAAGCCACTCGTCTGGTCGGCGGTGACCGTCACTCCGTTCGCGTTCTTTGGCTCCTGGGCGTTCGATGCCGGCTCGTTCTTAGCCCTGTTCCTGGGCTACAACGCGCTGCTCAACTCACGCCTCGGACGGAGCGTCGACGAGCTGCTGACCGATTGGGTCGTCCGCTCCTGGTATCAATTACGCATCCGCATCTTCGCCGCGGCCGTGCAGTGGATCATCGAAGCCTTTCAACAACTGCTCGAAGATGTCGAACGGCTCTTGTATGCCGTCGACGAATGGCTCCGCTTCCGAGGCGGCGAGCCCCGTGGGGCGATCATCGTCAAGTCGATACTCGTCAGCGTGTGGACCGTGTTCAATTACGGAGTCCGCTTCTGCATCACGCTCCTGGTCGAGCCGCAGATCAACCCGATCAAACACTTCCCGGTCGTCACCGTCTCCCACAAAGTCATCCTGCCTTTGGGACCGTTCTTCGTCGCGCAATTGGCTCCCGTGCTGGGTATCGCCGAAGCGAACGCCGTCGTCTGGTCGACCATCTGGCTCATCCCGGGCGTGTTCGGCTTTTTAGTCTGGGAGCTGAAAGAGAATTGGCGTCTGTACGCCGCCAATCGTCCGCTGAATTTGCAACCTGCGTTGATCGGCCATCATGGCGAGACAATGGTCCGGCTGCTGCGCGCGGGCTTTCACTCGGGCACCATCCCCAAACTGTTCCACCGCCTGCGGCGGGTCGACCGCGCGGCGCTCGCCACTGGGCATTGGAAAAAGCCCCGCCTGTATCACGACCGCTTGCAACAAGTCGAGCACGACATCCAACGCTTCGTCGAACGGGACCTGCTCGCACTGGTCGACATGAGCCCCGCCTGGCAAGCCTCGCCCTTGCGCGTCGTCGAGGTGCGGCTGGCCATCACGCATGTGCGGGTCATGTTGCAAAACCCGGCCGAGCCCGGCGAGCTCTTGCAGATCGTGTTTCAGGAGAAGGGCAACTGGCTCGCCTCGCGGCTCATCGAGCCCGGCTGGTTCGAGCGGCTCGGGCCTGAGCAATCGGGAGCATTCCGCGCGGCGCTCAGCGGCTTCTACAAGTATTGCGGCGTCGAATTGATTCATGAACAAATCGAAAATTGCCTCGGCTCGGCCGCGTCGCGCTACCGCATTGGCGACCTGGGGTTGATCGTCCGCTCCGACCCGCACGGCGACCAGGAAGTGACATACGACCTGCGCACGAACGCCGACCGGACGCCGATTATCGCTCCGTCGGCCCCCTGCCAGTTGCCCACGCTCGACCGCCATCGGCTGGTCTTTGCCGACACACCGATCCGCTGGACGACCTGGATCGACACCTGGCAACGAGTCACGCGCCCCTGGCCAAGCGAGGCAGTGAACGATTATCGTGGTGATCGAGGGCCCCCGCTCGCCGCACCTTGATCTGTCCATGCACTACTTGCCATCGACCGCCGAATTGAATGCGCTCCTGACTCCGCGCGCAGAGGGCTCCAGCGTGCGACGATTGCTCTCGGCACTCAGCGTCCTCATGCTCATCAGTTGCCTCAGCGCCGACCTAAGCCGCGCGTGGCTGGGCGTATCTGGCAGCGTAATTTGCGGCGTCATTGCGATCGGTTTGGGGCTCACGATCAGCGTCGCGAAAATTTCCTGGCGCATGCTGTTACGTCGCTGGGTATTGTTTCTGCCGTGGCTCGTGTCGCTCTCGGCGTCGATCCCGCTCTCGCAGGGCTGGGAGTCCGGCGCGCCACGCATGCTGGGGATGATCGTCAAAGGCACGCTGGCATTCACGACACTGTTGATCCTCGTGCAAACGACCCCCATGCGCGAGCTGCTCGGCGCTCTGCGGCGACTCGGCATGCCGGCGCTGCTCGTCTCGACGCTCGAGATGATGGATCGTTATCGCTTCGTGCTCGTCGAGGAGTTGGCGAGCGTGCGTCGAGCGCAGCTCTCACGTACTTTTCAGAGGCGACCGCTTCAGCAACTCCTCGCCAACGCCGCGCTCGTCGGCTTGGTGCTCGTGCGGGCTCTGCGCCGCAGCGACCGCATTCACGCCGCCATGCTCTCGCGCGGCAGCGACAGCCGCTAATTTCGCCCCACTCATCTCTCACCCCACGCCCCTCACCCCTCCTCAAGCAAACGCACATCGGCGAATTGAGCATGTGGCAACACAATGCACGCGGCGTGGCCGCTGAGCAATCGCTCCAACTCCTGGCCGTTGGAAAGCGGTATGAGTGACAACTTTTCGAGCGTGGCCGGGTCGAGCGGCGCGTTCACGTAGACCCGCGAACGACGCACGATTCGCGCCAGCTCGATGGCCAGCAAGGTGTCGATCGGGCGTTGCTCGACGATCTTGCGGTAGGTCACCGCGTCGTCGTCGTCGACATCGACCGTGGCGAGCGCTCTGCCGAGCGGATCGACGATCGTATCGAGCAGCACGATCATGCCCCCCTCGTCGACCAACCGGTCGGCCGCGATCAGCGCTCGAGCGGCGTTCTCCCAGGTCATTTGACTGGGCTGGCCATCCACGGCCGCGACGACCATGGTGGCGGGTGCGGCCACCGAGGTTTGCCAGATCGAGTCGTACCGCGCGCGACCGGCCTTGTACACGGCGCGCGGCTCGCCGCAAAACACCCCGAGCGTCTCGTCGAGCGCGCCGGGGACGAGCTGCACGGTGAACGTGGCCCCGCACAGCCAGCCGGCACCGTTGACCTCGACCATCGCGCGGCGTTTGAGTCCGCCGGCGCGGTCGAGCAGGCCCGGATTGCAAAACCGCTTCAGCGTGGCCTCGTCCGAGAATGTCGGATACACCGCGCTATGCACACCGTAGTAGTTGAGCGCCGACTCGCCCCGGAGCATGCCGACCGTCACGACCACGTCGGCGTCGCAGATCACTCGATTCAAATACAGCGAACGCCCTTTGTGGGTCGCGCCCAGGTACTCGACCTGCTGGCGGTTGCCCGGGTCGTGCGTTTCGAGCTGCACGGCGGCGCGGATCTCGATGGGCAAATTCGCCCGCGGATCGGCCAGTTGGGCCGTGTCGTCGAGTTGCGAGCGGACCACGACCACATCGGCCGCGGCGACTCCCCCCTGAGCCAGCGCCGCGACGATCTCGGCGACGATCGTGGGGGCGGCATCCAGGCCGGGCTCGATGACCAACGCCACGTGGTCGCCGGGCACGACCGACATGCGGAGCGGCGGATACTCGAGCGGCGCTTCGAGTGCAGCTCGCACTTGCTCGAAGAGGCTGCTCGTCGCAGCCGACGCGGGGAGATCCAAAAACTCCACGCGACACGATGCCGGCGGGGTGAACGACAGCGACGTGGCGTCGCCGTAGTCGAGCGAGATCGGCATGGTGTGGAGACTTGTCAAGTTAGAGGGGGTGCGCAAGCAATAAGCTCCTCATTATCAAATCGTGGTCCTCGCGGTCAAGAACCGAGCTTTACGACTTTTGCTCGCTTGAGGGATAATGCTCGACCACTCCGAACTCATCGAACTTTGCCGATCCTGGCCTCGAGGTACGCATGACCCTGCTTCAAGACGGTCGCTCACCGAGCCGGCTGACCCTACTGCTCGTGGGCCTGCTGGTGAGCCTTTGCCTGGCAGGCTGCAACGACGCGCGCAAGCCGCCGGCCGAGCCCAGGTCGGGTCGCGAGCTGCTGGAGCGCATGCTGCGCGCCTACCGCGAGGCGACCAGCTACCAAGACAGCGGCGAGGTGCATCGCAAGTTCGTGCTCGGCGACCAACCGACCGACGAGCAGTACAACTTCTCGGTCGCCTTTGAGCGCCCCAACAAGTTGCGGATGCACATTTACTCGGCCAACGTTGTGTCCGATGGCCAACGGTTTCGCGCGTCGATCCAAGAGTTGCCCGACCAGGTACTCGATCGCGCCGCGCCGAGCAAGCTGCAAACCAAAGACGTCTCGACCGACCAGGCTTTGTATCAGACGATCTTCGAGGGGCCCGCGAGCGGTTCGTTGCAATTGGCGCTGCTGCTCGACGATGATCCGCTGAGCAGTATCCTGAGCGGGGCCGACGTGCCCGAGTTGCTCGCAGCGCGAACGATCAACGACCGCGCGTGCCTTGGCGTGCAGATACGCCGCGCCGACGGCACGCTGACTTTCTGGATCGATCGGCTCACGTACGCGCTCGTGCGCGCCGAGTACCCGATCGACGATTTCACCAGCTTTCTCAAACGTCACGGCACGGTCCGCGACGTCTCGCTGGTCGCCGACTTTCACGGAGCCACGCTCAATCAGGCCATCGCCGCCGAGGCCTTCCGCTTCGAGATCCCGTCGGGCCTGAAGACCGTCGAGCAATTTGAACTCGTGCAGCGGCCCGAGCCCCTCTCGCCGCTGCTGGGACGCAAACTTGCCAACTATCAATTCACGACGCTTGATGGTCAGAGCGTTACGTCCGAGAGCCTGTTGGGCAAGGTGGTCGTGCTCGATTTTTGGGCCACCTGGTGCGGTCCCTGTTTCCAGAGTTTGCCCAATCTGAACCAAGTCGATGGCCGCTATCGGGGCAACGACAAGGTTGCGATCTTTGCCGTGAATATCGAGTCGGTCGCGGGACCGTCGGCCACGGGGAAATCAAACACCGTGGCGACCAACGCCCAGGCCGAGAGCATCACGAACGCCGATGCCCAAGCCGCATTCACAAAAGCCAAACTCAACTTGACGATCTTGCGCGACGTCGAGCAGCACGCGCGAAAAACCTTTCTGGTCGAAAAAATCCCCAGCCTGTTCATCCTCGGTCCGGACGGCACGCTGCAAGACCATGAGACGGGCGTGAACCCCGAGCTGGCGACCGATTTGCCTCGGCGGATCGACCAGTTGCTCGCGGGCGGAAGCCTCAAGGAAGAAGCGTTGCGCCGTCACGACCAGCAGCAGCGCGAGTACGAAGCTCAGTTCCGACAAAGCGAGACGCAAGGGGCCGAGATGTCGCGCGCCGTCGTGGCCGCCCCGTCACCGCCGGTCACGCTGCAACTCAAGTCGAAATGGAAAGTCACCTCGCTCAAGGAACCGGGCAACGCGCTCGTCGTCGAGCGACACCCAGGCAAGCCAACGTTGTTTGTCAATGACGGCTGGGGCAAGGTCGCAGAGATCGACCCCGCCGGGCAGCTCATGTCGACGTTCTCGCTCGAACTGCCGAAAACGCCCGAGGAGGGGATCGTGCTCTACCTGCGGACAACGGTCGACGGCGCGGGACGACGGTGGTTCGCCGGCGGCGCGACCGCCCGACAACAGGTACACCTGTTCGACGATCAGTTCCGCCGCACGCTCAGCTATCCCGATCAGGCCAGTGCCGGCGGGGTCGCCGACTGCCAACTCTCCGATCTCGACGGCGATGGCCAGCCGGAGCTCAACATCGGCTACTACGATGTCGTGGGAGTGCAAAATGTCAGCCTCGACGGCAAACGACGCTGGTGGGTCCGCTCGCTCTCGAATGTTTTTCGCCTGGCGGTCATGAACACCGCCGGAAGCCCCCAGCGCGGGTTGCTGTGCGCCCATCAGCTAGGGACCCTGGTGCCAATCAATCATCAGGGGCTCGAAGGGGCGCCCGTCCAAGTGGGTCGACGATTTATCCGCGCCGTTTATGCCGAAGACCTCGACGGTGACGGCACGAGCGAACTCTGCGCGCTCGCCTCGACGGGCCCCGGCAAGGATGAGTTGATCGGCCTCGACAAGGGCGGACGCGAGCAATGGGCGTATCCGTTGCCGCAGGGGATGCACGGTCACCCGGCCCTCGAGTCGGTCGTGGCCGCGAATCTGCTCCAGTCACCCATCAAGCAATGGCTCGCGGCGGGGCCCGATGGCTCGGTCCATCTGATCGCCGCCGACGGCACGCTCATCGATCGGTTCAACTACGGTGTCGCGATCTCAGGCATCTCGGCCCTGGCAGGGGACAAGCCGCTGCTGATCATCAGCAGTAGCCAGGGAGTCGAGGCCCTGGAAGCAGCCGGCCCAGGCAAATGAGCCGGGGACTCACGTCTCACTCCGAGCCGGGGACGTGAGTCCCCGGATAAGCAGGCCTCTTCGTACGCAACGTTATTCGGGGGCTCACGCCCCCGGCTCGAAAGTTGTGGTGGAATTCGAGCGCTAAGTTGCCGCCGTAGGGCTCATTGTCGGCGGTGGAGTCGATCTGCTATCTTACGCACGCCCCATGAACCTAGTTTTGTCCTGTCGAGAGATCTCCCTAGCATGTCATTCAGCACCTCACGAGTGTCGCAAGCGATTCGAGCCTTGTTGGGGGCCGACGCGGCGTGCAATGCCCGGAAACTGACCGAGTACCTCGACGGCATCCCACGCCTGAAGTCGCTCGCCGACGTGCCGAGAGGCACCCCCGTGCTGGTCCGCGGCGACGTGGACGCCAAGCCCGGCGCGACCGTGGGCGAAGGGGACGTCCGGTTGCGTTCGATGGTCGCCACGCTCGAATTTGGCCGCCAGCACGGTTGGAAGCAAATCGTGTTCGGTCACATTGGCCGCAAGCCCGAAGGGAGCCTCAAGGCCGTTGCCCAGCGGTTGGGCGAGCTGCTCAAGACCGACGTGCAACTCGTCGACAACTGGTACGACGACGCGACGAAGACGGTGAGCGACGCGTTGACCAAGACGATCGCCGCAGCCGCGCCCGGCAGTGTGATCGTGCTGGAAAATACCCGTAAGTACGACATCGAGCGCGTGCTCTGGAAGGCCAAGGTTGCCGAGGCCGACACGCTCGCGCCCGTGCTGGCGAATTTTGCGCAGCAGATGGCCGACAAGGTGGCCAAGGTCTATGTGAACGAAGCCCTGTCGGCCGGCAGCCTCGACACATCGAGCACGATCGTGCCGCTGGCGATGGATCGCGTGGCGCTCGGTGAATACGTTGCGGGCGAGTTTGATGGCCCGATGCGCCGCTGCCTGGCGACCGAGTTGGTTGTGTTCAGCGGCTTGAAGACCGACAAACTCGACGACCTGCAAGCGATGATCGATCGGGGCACGATCCGCGTGGTGTTCACGGCCGGTTCGCTGGCCATGGCGCTCAAGAAGGCGGACGCCGAGTTGGCCGGCCAACCCTGTTCGCTGGGGGTCGCCGAGTCGAGCGAGCATGCCGACAAGCCGTATTATATTGAGCGGAGCCGGATCGAGCAGGCCAAGCAAATGCTCACCGCGGGCCGAGGCAAGGGAATTCAATTTGTGCTGCCGGTTGATTTCGTGCTGCAAGACGGCCGCACCTCCGAGGTGATCGGCCCGAGCGATCAACAGTTTGACGTGGGCGCGAAGACGAACGCGCATTTCGCCGCCAAGGTCGGCGAGTTTATCGCGGCCCAACAGCAGCGTGGGGCCGGCTCCCCACCGGCAGTCGTATTCTATAACGGCGTGTTCGGCATGTTCGAGGATCCACGCTTCGAGTCGGGCACCAAGGCGTTCATCGCCCAGCTCAAGCGGATGAAAGATGCCGGTCTGGAAGTTTATATCGGTGGCGGCGAAGGGGGGACAGCGCTTGAGAAGTACGGTCACGACGACTGGATCACGCATTGCTTTACGGCCGGCGGCACGGTGCTCAACGCGCTCGGCAGCAGCCCGGTGCCGTATCTGGTGACGCTGTACCTCAAGACGCATGGCTAGGCTGGCCCCTAGAGGCCGAGTGTCTCGCTCCTCTGAATTCCGTTCATTCGCGTTTATTTCTGGCCGTTCACGGTCCTCAGGCGCGAAATTGGCCGGATATGCCCGGTGTGAGCATCTTCAACGTTGGTAAGTCATCGGATCTGGCCTCGAGGGCATCATTGAGCCACCCACAACGGTGACGCTCACACATATGCCCGGAACTGAACGCGAATCCATCGGCGTGAATACCGCTCGCAGCGGCGATTCGACGTTGAAACTGGTTCGATTGTGATGCGTTTCACACCTTTGCGGACCAAGGTGACCCGCCAGGCTGAAATCATCGGGCAAGTCTTGCCTGGGCACTTTCGCACAGCGCGTGGTCGTTGGTCGTTCAGTCGATAGCGGCTGGCGCGATTGTTCGGGGCCGCTCAGTTGCTGATTGGCGAAAACTGCTGCTACTGACGGCACAGTCAGCGCGGGCGTTACGGACTGTAGAACTGGCACAGTCACTAGAAATCGAAATCAGTTGCCAGCATTCACAAGTCTGCCCAATCGCGCCGATCAGTTCGCATAGCTGCAGCAAGCTAAACGTATTCCCCGTAGTCTGTGCCTCCCCTATTGGAGCAATATCCCATGAAATCGCGTTTGTTTACCGCCGTGCTGGCTTTGGTTGCGTTGTTCGCCGTGAGCGCCAACGCCGATGCCAGCCTGTTGAGCCGTGGCTGTTGTGCCAAGTCGTGCTGTGAGCCGACTTGCTGTGCGAAGGCCGAACCCACCTGCTGTGCGAAGAACGATTGCTGCAAGAGCCATTGCCGCAAGCCGCTCTTCTCGCGTTGCTGTGAGCCGAAGTGCTGCGAACCGAAGTGCTGTGCCGAGCCCAAGTGCTGCGCCGCACCGAAGTGCTGCAAGGACGACTGCTGCAAGCAACGTTGCCGTCGCGACCGTTGCAACAAGTGCTGTGAGCCGAAGTGCTGCGCCGAGCCCAAATGCTGCGCCGCCCCGAAGTGCTGCCACAACCACTGCCGTAAGCCTCTCTTCTCGCGCTGCTGCAACAACAACAGCTGCTGCGAAAAGACCTGCGCTTGCGAACCGGCTTGCGCCGCCAAGTAGTCTCGATGCGTCGCCGCGAAGCGACGCACTGGGGGCAGCAAGTCGCCTCCGCGGTTTTGACCAAACCAAACGGCCCCTCGTTGTGCAAGACGAGCGGGCCGTTTTTCTTTTTACCCCCATGAGCGATACCGCTGAGAGCCGCAGCGTCTTGGGCCCTTGATGCAAGGTCGGGTCGATCCGCGACTGGGCATGTATCGATTGAAGGCTGCGCAGCCAATGGGCTCATTGCCCCACTCATCCGGGGCCTCTGAGGGACAGGCTATCGGAGACCTGTCACAAAACATTCATAGCCGGTCCGACTCGGACCGGATGTGCAAGGCCTGCCTAAGAAAAATATCTGGCTCGCCGCGCTCACTCCACATCAATCGTGAGCTTGATCGGATAGATCAATCCCCAGTCGTGCCGGCGTTCGTATGACTCAAGTGCGGTCACCAGATCTGGCTTAACAAGCCCTTCGAATCGCTTACGGCCATCAACCGTAACCGTGACGCTTTTAGCGACATCGACCATGCGTGGATGCAACCAGATGGTCAGCCTTGAGACATTCTCGGTGGTGACATCGAATCGATTGTCGCCTCGATTAATGGCGTCGATCATCGCCCCGCGACGTGTGACGCGCCGATGCTCTAATCGCCATTCATCGAAATCCTCGCCTTGGCCGATCAGTTCGTCATATTCCAACGATCCGGCGGACGCCTCATTCAAAGTCAACCAGCGATTGTGACGCACCGGATGTAGGTAGTTCGGCGCAAAGCCCTGCGGCGAAGCCAATGTGATGTGAGCGTAGTAGGGGTCTCGCCGGAGTGTTTGCGATCGTTTGAGGTATTCCGCAACCTGCGGGCGCATTAGCGCAAAATCGTGTGACCCATCCAGCTCGTAATAGGTGTGGTCCAAGTTTTCACGGGTAAAGATGCGATGGCTCCAGCGTCCGTACTCGATATCGGTATGGTGCCAGCGCTCCCCTTTTTCTGCGTCATGAATCGCTTGCACGATGCACATCGGCGTACCGCGGATCACGGGCCAATAGCCGTAGTCCCAAGCCCCGGCACAAGAGATGATCGACGCAAAGCGATCCGGTTGTCGTCCGGCGTGATGAAATGCTCCGAAGCCTCCCATTGAGTGCCCGAGGAGAAACACCCGGTTCGGATCAATGTTAAACCGTTCTTTGCAATCCGCGATGACGTCTGCCAAGTAGGCCTCTGAGCTGCGTAGGCACCAGCGATAAGAGGACTCGTACTTGCCGGGGGCCGAGGGCCCCACCGTGATCATACCCGTCGCCTCGAACATATCGCCCGAGCGATATGTGCTGGAGGGGGAGTCGGGTAACGGATAACGCAGCGTGTGCATCGCGGCGTCGCGCGACGTATTGAGCCCGCCACCGTGCATAAACACGATTAGCCCCGTGGGGGTTGTGGCTTGGTAACTCTTGGGGACCACGAAATACAACAAATCGTCTGGATACTTTTCGAGCCGCTCGACCGATCGAAATTTTTCTTCCGCATGATAACCCGCTTTGACCGCCGGAAAGGCCCGCGCACTTAAGGCGCGAATGACCGCTTCGATGTCGCCAGAAAACTGCCTCAATCGCGTTTGCAACCTCTCTCGGTTATCGACTGTCGCGAGGTATTCGCGCGACAATCGAACCGCCATGTCGAGATCCATCGATCCTGGAGGCGCCGCTTGAGTGGCCCTCGTGGCCAGGAAGGTCAGTAAGAAAAGCCCCCCAAGAAACCGTTTGCTTGGCAGCTTTGCAAAGCTCATGATCGATGGCCGCCGCGGAAAGAAAGATGACCCTTTGTTCGCATTCTATGCGAGGGACCACCCCGGCGGCAAATCTTGCATCGATAGCCGGTCCGAGACGGACCGGATGTGCGAGGTACAAGTCGATCGAAACTTGACCGGCAATCGATGAGTCTCAACCGTGCCCGTCCGGTCCGAGACGGACCGGCTCTGCGGAGACGTCCGATCGCAAGCCGGGACCGGTGGCGAGGGAACTACACAAGCTCTTCGTTCTCTTCTTCGCCTTGCAGTTGGATCTCGCCAGCGTCTTCCAGACGACGCACGATGTCGACGATCTGCTGCTGCACCTGCTCGACGGCCGAACGCTTGACCGGCCCGAGGTACTCCATCTCTTCGCGGAGCATGTCGGCCGCGCGACTCGACATATTGCCCAAGATCTTCTGCTTGAGTTCCTCGCTGGCCGTTTTGAGGGCCATCGCCCATTGCGAGGTCTCGACGTTCTTGAGCAAGGCCTGAACCTCCTTGGGCCCGAACTTGACAATGTCCTCGAAGACAAACATCAAGCGGCGAATCTCTTCGACGAGATCGGGGTCTTCCTGCGAGAGGTTTTCGAGCAGCGCCCGTTCGGTGGCCCGATCGGTCACGTTCAGGATCCCGGCCACGCTCTCAACGCCGCCGGCCGTCTCGAACTGCTGGTTCATCAGGCTGGCCATGCGGCGTTCCAAGCCCGATTCGACATCCTTGATGATCTCAGGATTCGTTTGGCCCATGTGGGCAATGCGACGAATGACGGCCAGTTGGCGATCGGTGGGCAAACCCGCCACGATCTCGGCTGCCTTGGCGGCCTGCAAGTGGGTGAGGATGAGCGCGATGGTCTGCGGGTGCTCGTCCATAATAAAGGTGAGCAATTGCTGGCTGTCGATCTGCTTGAGAAAGCTGAACGGCAGCGCCTCGATTTGCTGGCGCACGTTTTCGAGCGTGCCCGAAGCGTTTTTGCCGAGCGCCTTTTCGACCAAATTTTTGGCCAGGTCGAGCCCGCCGGTGCTGTTGCTCGTCGAGTTCGGGTTGGCGTTGGCGAATTCGAGGATCGCGGCCTCTTGTTCCTCGCCGCCGATGGCCGACATTTTGGCGATTTCGATCGAAACCGCCTCGACCTGCTTGGGAGTGAGCTTGGAGAGCAAATTGCCGGCCAAGTCCTCGGGCATGCTCATCAACAGCACGGCCGCCTTGCGGAGTTCGGTGGCCACCATGTTGGACGAGCCTCGAAAAGGTTCCGGCGCTGGCATCCACCGCCGCGCGTTCTCAGCGCGCATCGACCCTTTGCACGCTTCGACTTGAGTCCGCCAGCAGTGACAGCACCGCTGAATCAGACTCGGGCCAGTTCGGGCGACGGGGTCAGGCCGACTTCCAGCTTCATCGGGCCCCAAGGCGTTTCGTAAGGGACACTGACCGGGGTGACATTCGAGGGGAAGCGAATGCGGTGTCGTCCGCCGGTAATCACGCTGGGCAAACTGATCGACATATCGAACTCGCTCAGTTCGGCCTTGGCCGACCCGGCCACCATGTTGGTCATTTCGCCGACGGCGTCGATCACGTCGTCGTCAATCTCGTCGGTTTCGACCATCAACAGCGTGCTGGCCACCTTGAGTGCGACGCTCTGCGACAGGCTTAGGATGACCATGCCCATCGCTCGACCTGACAGGCCAATGATGCCGCTGATCTCATGCAGTCGGCCGGTCTGCAGGCCCAATTCGCCGCGTTGAATTTCGCAACTCAACATCGTCCGAAAGGTATTGGCCGTCGACAGCAAAAACGGATTGATGTATTCAGCACGCATCATGAGAGCAAACCACCCGGGGCTCAATCGTCCGCACGTCACTTGCGGCACCGAGCCGAGACAACGAGCAGGACAATGTCACTCGAACTCTAGGTTTAGAATGTTCCGAGTCAAAATGACCGCTCCAAGAAATCCCTCGCGGCGATGGTCAAGGGTGCGATCGTAACGCTTGTAGCGACCGCGTGGCGGAAAGTCCGTTAGTGGGCTTGCCAATGGTCGAGCGGATCGAGCGGATAGATCGGCCGCGGCGTGCGATGCCACGTGAACGCGGTCAGATCCGACTGCGTGGTCCCCGGCGAGTCGACCCGGATCAGCCCCTGTCGCCACCGCGCGAAGAATTGAAAATTGCTGGCTGTCTTCACGACCACCATTTTCGCGTCGGTGATGTCGAGCCCCAGGTGCGTGTAGAGCACCGGGTGATTGACGGCGAAACTGCGATGGCCGACCAGGGCAATCGAGATCGAGCCGACCTGCAGCAAGGCGGTGCGTTGCAGATCGCAGAGGCCTCGATCGCGCAGATCGACACAACAGCCGAGCGACACAGCCGCCACTTGGCCGGTGACCTGCACGGGTTGACTGAACACGTGATCGATTTTGCCTCCCAACTCGACCGTAATCGTCGCGCCGACCCCGGCCGCGATGGCCGTCTCGAGCGCCTCGTGGTCCACCATCGGAACGAGTGCCGGCGCGGTGATATTCTCTTCGAGCATCGCACGAAGAATGCAGGTACTGTCTCCAGGCGCGCCGCCAAACACCGAGTCCCCCGTGTCCGACAGGATGATTAACCCCGCGGGAGCTTGTTGAGCCTGCCGCACCGCGCTGTTGGCCGCGACACGCTCGGAGCGCCAGAATTGCTCGCGCAGGCTCCAGGCCAGGTTGGCCATTTCGATCGCGAGTGACTCGGCCAACCGCGGATCGTTATCCGTGTGGACCACGACGGCCCAGCCCCCCTCGGCCACGTCCAACCACGGTTGCATCGGGTAGGGCGAAACATCCAGCACGTTTGGTTGCCGCTCCAACTCGCGCGCCCGGTCGAACCATTGCTGCATCGGACCCGCTGACGTCAGGAACTGATCCTGCGGCGTGATCATGGGGATTTTGCGCCACGCGCGCACGGGACGAATTTCGCTCTGCAACATGCGGAGCAGAATTCGACCTGCTTTCCGCCCCGTGGCCGGAGGGTCGTGAGGTTGCGTCTCGTGACCGACCAGGGCGTCGGCGCACGCCACCATCTGGCGCGTGATATTCGCATGATGATCGAAGGCGACGACGATGGGCACGCTTGGGCCGACCAGCTCGCGCACCTGCTGCAACACATGCCCCTCGACGTCGTCGACGCGCTCCGACGCGGCCGCGCCGTGCAATGACAGAAACACGCCGTCGACCGGCAGCGACTCACGTAGCGCGGAGAGTAATCGCTGCGTAAGAAATTCCAACGTGGGAGCCGTGATCGTACCGCCGGCGCTCCCCCAGGCCCGAATGAGCGGCAGCAGCGTGATGGCCTGATTCGACTCGGCGACCACCTCGAGAAATCCGCCGATTGGCCCCACGCCCTGCATCCGTTCGATAACCTCGTGACCGAAGTACAGGCCATACTCCTCAAAATCCGACCGCTCCGCGACGATCGGGCTGAAGGAGTCGGTCTCCTGAGCCAACTCGGCCACGGCAATACGCATCATCTCACCTCGCTCTTAAAGTTCGCTCAGCTCGCAAACGGCCGACTGACCGTTGCACTCGTCCACCTCGACCGCGGCGCGCGTGGGTCGCCAGCCAGTCTTGGCCTGCAACTGCTCGATCAATCGCGTGGCAATGAGCTTCGCCAGCAATTCGGCCGTGGTGTTGGGGATCGGCAGCAGGATACAGTCGCCGCGCGGAAACACCCAACGGCGGTCCTCAAAGATCGCCTCGACACTCTGCTCGTCGGCGACCACGCGAATCGTTGGGTGCTGTGTCGGTAGCAGCATGTGATGATCCCAGTCGTCGACGATGCTCTTGAGCGTGTCGCGGAGCGCGATAAAGTCGACCACATAGTGATTCTCGTCGAGCGGGCCCGACACGTCGGCCGAGACCCGGTAGTTATGCCCATGCAGCCGTTCGCAGACATTGCCGCCGAAGGTAATGAAGTGCGCCGCGCTAAAGACCAGGTAGTCTTTCGTCATCCGCACGCGATACTGCTCGTTCATGTCAGGCTCTCTTTGATAGGCAATTGCAGAGGTCGGCCGTTGATGCCGCCGGTGGCCTCAAATAACAGCAGCGCCTGTCGGGTCGCGGCGACGTCATGCACGCGCAGCACTTGCACCCCTTGCCGAGCAAGTGACAAGCTCACGCCGATCGTGCCGTAGGTCCGATCCACGCTGGGCTCGCCGAGCACCTTGGCAATAAATCCCTTGCGCGAGTGGCCGACCAGCAGCGGACACCCGAGCGCATGAAAGCGCCACGTATGCGCCGCCAGTGTCAGATTGTGCTGGTGGGTCTTGCCAAAGCCAATGCCCGGGTCGAGACAAATGCGCGTCGGGTCCACCCCTGCCGCGAGCAGCGCATCGCGCCGCTGCGACAAGTAGGCGTAGATATCGAGCACCACGTCCCGGTACTGCGGGTCGTCTTGCATCGTTTGCGGAGTCCCCTGCATGTGCATGACACACACGCCGCAGCGGCTTTCGACCACCACGCGCAGCATGTCGGGATCCCCTTGCAAGCCGGTCACGTCGTTGACGATCTCGGCCCCAGCGTCGAGCGCTGCGCGGGCGACGTCGGCTTTCGAGGTGTCGATCGAGACGGGCACCTTGAGCTGGCGGCAGATCGCCTCGACGACCGGAATCACGCGGCGATGCTCTTCATCGGCCGCGACGGCCGTCGAGTACGGCCGGGTACTCTCGCCGCCGATGTCGAGCACGTCGGCGCCGTCGGCCACGAGTCGCTCGGCCTGCGCGACAGCCGCGCCCGGGTCGAGGTACCGTCCACCGTCGGAGAA
>CAZZBK010000040.1:0-31593 GCA_964652155.1 uncultured Planctomycetaceae bacterium
CCCAAGGGGGTGCTGCTCATCGGCCCACCGGGGACCGGCAAGACGTTGCTCGCCAAAGCCATCGCCGGCGAGGCGGGCGTGCCGTTCTTCAGTCTCTCGGGCAGCGACTTTGTCGAAATGTTCGTGGGCGTCGGTGCCGCGCGTGTCCGCGATATGTTCCAACAGGCCGAGGCCAAGAGCCCCTGCATCATCTTCATTGACGAACTCGACGCGCTGGGCAAAACGCGCGGCACGAGCATCGTCGGCGGCCATGACGAACGCGAGCAAACGCTCAACGCGCTGCTCGTCGAGATGGACGGCTTTGGCAGCAACAGCGGCGTCATTGTGCTCGCCGCGACCAATCGACCCGAAACGCTCGACCCCGCGCTGCTGCGACCCGGCCGATTCGACCGGCACGTGCTTGTCGATCGCCCCGACGTCAAAGGCCGCGAGCAGATCCTCAAGGTGCATGTGCAAAACGTCAAGCTGGACGACACCGTCAAGCTCTGCGAGGTGGCGCGGATCACCTCGGGTTTTGTGGGTGCCGACCTGGCCAACCTCGTCAACGAAGCGGCGCTACTGGCCGCGCGCAAGGGACGCTCGGCCGTCGGCATGCAAGAGTTCAACGAAGGGGTCGAGCGCGTCACGGCCGGCCTCGAAAAGAAGCAACGCATCATCAATGTCGATGAGAAGCAGCGCGTCGCGTATCACGAGAGCGGCCATGCCCTGGTGGCCTATAGCCTGCCGAACACCGATCCGGTGCATAAGGTGTCGATCATTCCGCGCGGCATTGGCGCGCTGGGCTACATGATGCAACGCCCCGAAGGGGACCGCTACTTGTTGACCCAAGGGGAGTTGGAAAGCCGGCTCCAGGTGCTCTTGGCCGGCACGCTCGCCGAAGAGATGACCTTTCACGACGTCTCGACCGGCGCGCAGAACGATCTCGAACGGGCCACTGAAATCTCGCGCAGCATGGTGATGGAGTACGGCATGAGCCGGCTCGGGCGCGTGTCGTATCGCGAGAGCAATCGCGCTGCGTTCCTGGCCGGATCGGGCGAGATGGGCCGCGAGCACGTCCATAGCGAGCAAACCTCGCGCGAGATCGACGAAGAAGTCAAGCGGATCATCAACGAAGCCATCGATCGGGTCCGGTACATCCTCGACACCCGCAAGGCCGCGCTCAAGGCAATGGCCGAGCGGCTCATCGAGCGCGAGGTGATCGACGGTGCCGAACTCAAGGACATCATCGAGGCCAACTCACCCGGCCCGCTCGTCGTGCCCGGCACCGATGTCGCTCGCCGCGGCAGTCATGCCGAACGGACCACCGACACAAACGTGATCGCCCCCGCCGCGGAAAACTAGCAGAAATGATAAGTGATGAGTGCTAAGTGATAAATGGCGCTTGCGCGACTGCGTTGCGAGAAGGTTGGCGAGCTCCTCTGAACACTTATCACTTAGCACTCATCATTTATCACTTCTCGCTCAGCGTCGTATCTGCACGGCAAAGTCCGGCTGATCGCGAAACACGTAGGCCTTTTCGTTCACCCGCGCGGCAAGCTTCGTCTGCTCGAACGATCCTTGCGCGACCAGCAACCCGCGATCATACGCCAGCCGGTCGGCTAGGCCCGGGAACAGGATCTGATGACTGTACGGGATCTTTTGCGTGGCGATGTCGTTCACATGCGCCAGTAAATTGGTCGTGCAGTTGTTCGTGACCGTGTTGTAGAACTCGGGCTGTGAGTTGAGCTTGTTCACCCGCTGGGCCACGTCCAGGAACAAGGCCTTGGCCTGCGCGGGGTTGGCGATCGTGCGGTAAATATAGACGTCGCGGAGCAGTTGATTGGCCGTCGTGCCAATGCTGTCGCGCTCGTCGCTGAGCACGTACATGATTTCGTACTGGTTGAAGAACCCGGCGATGGTCGAGTACCGTTCGCCCGCCTCCTTGCGAATCTCAACGCTCACGTCCAGATACTCCTGGTCATCGAAACCGAAGCTGAGCATCGTGTGGGCCAGGCTCTGGCTGCCTTGAAACGGCATGACGATGAAGTCGACCGATTTGAGTTGGTCGAGGTCGTACTGCTTGTCGTGCCAACGCGGCTGATAGTTGTCGCTCGAGCGGTACTCGCAATGGCGCACGTTATGCACGAGCACCTGCTGATCGGCAATGTCGATCGCGGGAAGCCGCGCTTGGTCTTTGGCCCATACCCGATCGTTCGAGGGGATGATCGCTTTGCAGCCGGCGCAGCCGACCGCCCACAACACGAGCAGCCCGGCCAGGGCCGCGCGGCGCGAACGATCAGCGAGCCGTGGCGAGTAGATCATCGGCCGATGCCTGCAAGGGTAACGCTGCACTGCGGTACGAACGAGAATTTCGCGTGCGGGTGAATACCCGCTTTGTGGCTTGGTGGCAAGGTGAGTTTGCGGCTCGAAGCGCTGATAGCATGCGCGGCTGGACACTCGAAGTGGGGGTGATACAATCGTGGCGTTCGCCTCTCGATAGCACCTTTTGGAGACCCCCGCCGTGAGCGCCGAAGCCCGTCTGCAAGCCTATTTGCAGAAACATCAGTTGCAACTTCCTCCGGCCCCCAAGCCGGCGGGCGTGTACAAGCCGGTGCTCATCGTCGGCAACATGGCCTACGTGTCGGGACACGGCCCATTGCGCAGCGACGGCACGATGATCGTTGGCCGCGTGGGGGTCGAGCTCGATCAGCAAGAGGGTTACTTGGCAGCCCGTCAGGTGGGGCTCGCCATTCTCGCCACGCTCAAGGCCAACCTAGGGAGCCTCGATCGCGTCAAGCAGGTCGTCAAAACGCTCGGCATGGTCTATAGCCCTCCAGGGTTCGACAAGCATCCGGCCGTCATCAACGGCTTCAGCGAATTGTTCGCCGAGATCTTTGGGCCCGACGCGGGTGTCGGCGCGCGCAGTGCGGTCGGCATGGGCTCGCTCCCCGGCGACATCGCGGTCGAGGTCGAGACGATCGTGTTGATCGACTAGGGAGAGGGACGAGGGGTGAGAGGCTAGGGGCGAGTGCAGAAGTGATCGTGGACGCGATTGCGCTTGTGGAAAGTGTTTGGTGTTTGGTGTTTGGTTTCAGACCCAAGGCGGCGGCTTTGCCGCCGGTCGTCGCGAATCGGTTGGCATCGCCTCCATACCTTAGCCCTCGGCGATCGCTGCATCGCAACGTACACCGGGAGTTGTTCGGCATTGCACCTACACTCAAACTCCGACCGTGAGGTCGGGGCTCGGAAGAATCGAACAGGCAACGATCGAACCAGGCACCGTCAAACGTGTTCAGAGCCGGTCCGTCTCGGACCGGATGTGCGACGCCTGGCCCGTCCGTCGTGAAGCGATCGAAGCGAACGACGCGGCGCGGCTCAACCCATCCGGCCTCAGAGGGACCGGCTATGGGGAGTCAAGCACCGGAAGCCCGGCGTTTTCCGTCACTCGCGTTGCTCGCCGGGGCGCATTCACTGCGCGGCGGTCCATAGCTTCGTGACCAGCATCTCAATGGCGCGCTGCTTTCAAGAACGCCTCGATGCGGTCGAAGCCAGCTTCGAGGTTGGCCATGCTCGTGGCGAACGAGATACGCATGTAACCCTCGGCGCCAAAGGCCGAGCCCATCACGGAGGCGACCCCTTGCTGCGCGAGCAGTTGCAAACACCAGTCGGCCGAGTTGTTCACCGCCACGCCCGAGTATGTTCGCCCCAGATGAGCCTGGATGTTGCAGAAGGCATAGAACGCGCCCCCCATCTCGGGACAAGTGACACCCGGGAGCGACGCGATCCGCTTGCGGACGAACTCACGGCGTTTGGCGAACTCGACGAGCATGGTGTCGACGCAGGTTTGCGGACCTTCCAAAGCGGCCAGGGCCGCGTATTGGCTCACGCTCGATGGGTTGCTGGTCTCTTGGCTTTGCAGGCCGTCGATCGCCTTGGCGATCGGGAGCGGCGCGAGGAGCCAACCGATGCGCCAGCCGGTCATCGCATACGCCTTGCTCACGCCGTTGATGGTGATGACACGGTCTTGTAGGCCCGGCCGGACCGTCGCGAAGCTGGCGAACTTGTGGTCGCCGTAGACCAGGCGCTCGTAGATCTCGTCGCTGATAACGGTCAGGTCCTGCTCGATGACCACGTCGGCCAGCGCGGCCAGCTCGTCGCGCGTGTACATGCTGCCGGTCGGGTTCGAGGGGCTGCAGAGCAGCAGGATCTTGGTCTTGGGGGTGATGGCCGACCGCAGTTGAGCGGGGCTGAGCTTGAAGTTGCTGGCCTCGTCGGTCGAGACGATCACGGGCTTGGCGCCGGTTAGCTTGACGAGCTCGGCATAACTGACCCAGTAGGGGGCGGGAATGATCACTTCGTCGCCGCTATTACAGAGCGTGGTGAAGGCGTTGTGCAGCGAGTGCTTGGCTCCGTTGCTGACAATGACCTGCTGCATCGCGTATTCGAGGCCGTGGCTGCGTTGGTAATGCTTGGCGATCGCGGTACGCAATTCGTTGATGCCCGAGCTGGCCGTGTAGTGGGTGTGACCCTTCTTCATGGCGTCTTGGGCGGCTTCGCAGATGTGGGCAGGGGTGTTGAAGTCCGGCTCGCCGACGCTGAAGTCGAAGACCGTCTTGCCCGAGGCCTTGAGCTCGCGGGCTTTGGCGGCCATGGCCAATGTGGCAGAGGGTTCAAGAGCTTGGACGATCTTCGAGATCACGGGGGGCATAACGAACTCCGCCAAATACAGGCAACACCGTTGAAAAGCTCAATCGTAGGCGAGGGTGGCAGAGGGTTCAAGGACCCGCGAAATGCGTGTAGGGCGAGAAAAACGGCACTCTCAAGGGTCAGCGGGACGTGCTATATTTGCCCGCCTCGCTTTGTTTGCCCTTTCCCCCGAGTAAGTGCTATGGCTCGTAAAGCCTCGTTGGCGGTCATTTTTCTGACCGTGTTCATCGACCTGATTGGTTTCGGCATGGTGTTGCCGCTATTGCCGATCTATGGCAAAGAGTTTGCCCGTCAGTTGAACCTGGTCGAGGGGGACCCCAAGATCGGCTTGCTCGTGGGGAGCCTGATGGCCAGCTTCTCGCTGATGCAGTTTATCTTCTCGCCGATCTGGGGTCGGGTCAGCGATCGGCTGGGGCGTCGACCCGTGCTGCTCATCGGCCTGGCGGGCTCGGTCGTGTCGTACGCGCTCTTTGGCGTGGCCACGATCATCCGGAGCCTGCCGCTGTTGTTCATCACACGCATCGGGGCGGGCATTGCCGGCGCGACCATCTCGACCGCCCAAGCGTACATTGCCGACGTGACCTCGCTCGAGAAGCGCTCGAAGGGGATGGCACTGATCGGGGCCGCGTTCGGATTGGGCTTCACGTTCGGCCCGCTGCTCGCGTACCTGACGCTGCTCGAAAGCCCCGGCGAGTTGGGGGCGGGGCCCGGCTTTGCCGCCGCGGCGCTCTCGCTCGTCGCGCTGCTGTTCGCTTGGTTCCGGCTGAGCGAGTCGTTGCCTCCCAACAATCAGCCGAGCGAGCGGCACTGGTTCGACTGGAGCTCGCTGCGCGAGGCGCTCGCGACGCCGTCGGTCGCTCCGCTCATGATCACGTCGTTCGTGTGCGTGTTCTCGTTCGCCAATTTCGAGTCGACCCTGTCGCTGCTCATCAACGAGAGCGTGGTTCACGCCGGCGGCGAGGCCCTTCACGGCGCAGCCCGGCTGGAGCGTGTGTGCCTGCTGTTCGCCTATGTGGGCTTTATGCTCATGCTGGTGCAAGGGGGCATTGTGCGGCGGCTAAGCGGCAAGATCAGCGAGGTCAAGCTGGCCTCGGCCGGCGCGGCGCTCGAGATCTTCGGCTTCGCGTACCTTATCTACGCCAACCGGAGCGAGTCGCTCGCGCAGATTCTAATCGCGCTTGGGGTGATTGTCGGCGGCTTCGCGTTTATCACCCCGTCGATCAATGGGCTGATCAGCCGGCGCAGCGATCCGAAGAAACAAGGGGGCATCATGGGCGTGTTGCAGAGCGTCAACTCGTTGGCCCGCATCTTGGGTCCGGTCGTGGGCGTCTCGCTCTATCATCGCCAATCGAGTTTGCCGCTGTTACTGGCCGCCGCGCTGATGTTTGTTGGGCTGCTCTTGGTGCTCTGGTCCGGTCGCGGCGGGCACGATTATGGAACCGCGGCAGATGTGGTATAATGGTGAATTATGACTCCGAAAATCAGCACTGAATTGCTCGACGCGCTTCGTCAGCAGGGGAGCCCGCTCGAGGTGCATGACGACCAGACCAACACAGACTACGTGTTAGTCTCGAAGCAGGAGTATCGCCAACTCATTGAACATGAATTTGTTCAATGGCTTCAAGTGGGACTCGATCAAGAGTCTCGTGGCGAAGTTGCCGAGTGGGACGTCGCATCGATACGAGCGGAAGCCGGACGTCGACTGGCGGAGCGTCAACGAGCCTCATGAGCCGTATCGAGCGGACAGCGCAATCGCTGGAGGACGTTTTGGCGATCTGGACCTACATTGCCATCGATCAACTCAGCCCTGACGCCGCCGACCGTCTCCTGACGCGAGTTGATGTCGTGCTCCGGCTGCTGGCCTCGCAGCCAGAAATGGGTGTGCCCCAAGATCGTTACCGCGCTGGAGTACGCTCCTTTAGCGTCGGAAACTACGTGCTCTTCTACCGTGCGATCGAAAACGGCATCCGATTAATTCGCGTCCTGCATGGCGCACGTCGATTCGAGAACCTCTTGTAGTTGCCACTCTTGCAGGAGGAATGAAACCACGGATGAACACCGATCAACACGGATGAAGGATGAAAAGGAACGCTGACGCGTCTCCCGTCTCGCCCCTCGCCCCTCACCCCTCATTTCACCTTAATGACCCCGTCGGCGTTTGCGGCGTCGTCCTTCGGCGGCTCGCTGCCGGTGTCGATGACCATGAACGACGACCAGAAGAACGGATGATTCGCGAGCGGCGGCACGTCGATGCCGGTGGGGAGAATGCGGGGCTCGGCCGACACGTCGATCGGCGTCGCCGAGGTGAGCTTGACGGCACGCTGCCAGGAGGCCGACGCGGTCGAGTGGGGCAACTCCTGGGCAAACTCGCGCACCAGTTCGTAGCTGCTGTGTCCGCCGGGTCGCCAGCGGCTGATGAGAATGGTTCGCGCGCCGGTGGCCATGAGCCCGCACGTGGTGACGAACAACTCGGAGCCGTCGCCCGCTTTCTTCAGCGCGCCTTCGGCCGGGGTGTGAAAGCCGGGCAGAAAAATTTCTTGCGGGCCGCCCCAAGGCAATCGCAGCCAACTGCCCAACGAACTCGATGGTGCCGCTTTGTCGAGTGGAAACAACTGCACGCCGAACAGATCGGTCTCGCTTGGCTGCACCTCGCCCAAGACCATCAGCCGATCCATGAGCGTGGTGTACACGTTGGCGCCGGGGAGCAGGTGCCCTTGCACGGCGATGGCCCCCTTGATCGAGCGGGCGATTTCGTCAAAGGCCTGCCGCGCGACGTCATCGTCGTCTTGCGGGTAGAGCCGGCCGAGCATGGCGACCATGTTTCCCTTGACGTTCCGCGGCCGAGAGTCGCTCAGCGCCAGCCCGACGGTTGGCGCGTAACGGAGTCGCACGCGGCTCAGCAGCGGCGCGGGAGTATCGCTGCCCGCCACGAGCAACGACTCGAACGGGACATACCAGATGACGTTGTCAGGGATGATGATCAGTTCTTGAAACTGCTTGATGTCCGCTTTCGAGCCGCTCCAGAGGGCCGTGAACAGCTCTTGCGCCGGCTTCTTCCATTTGTCGTCGCGCAGGTCATCGAGCTTGAGCTGCTTGTTCTGATCCCAGTTGCCTAGTCCGCGTAGCATGGGGTCGAGCGACTTGTGGAGCTGCGCAAGGGGTGGCACGCCCCAGTAACCGTACTTGTCGTTGGTCATCAAGAAGGCGTGTAACTGCTTGCTCGTGTTGAAGAACGCCCAGAGCGCGTGACCGCTGGGTAGCGACTTCTGCACGTCTTTAATGCTATGCAAGGGGGGGAAGACCAAGTTGCAGGCCTCGCGGCGGGTCGCGATCTCGCGCAGCACAACCTCCTGCGCCGCGCTGGCCACGGCCATCTCGTCACACTTGGCAATCAACGCGCGCTGCGCGGGCTGCTCGCTCGGCGCGAGCGGCGCGTCCTTCAACTGCTCACGCAGCTTGCGAACCGTCTCCGACGCCTTGGCATATTGCGGGTAACGGGTCAAAATTTCTTGCCGTTGTAATTGCGTGGTGCGATCCAACGACTCGAGGGGCGATTCAAGCACCCAGCGCAAATTGAGCAGCCGGCCGCCAAACTCGAGCGCCGACAAAAATCGGTGCCGCCGCGCCATGTCGGCGATCTCGACCGCTCGTTCGTACTCTTGGCGTTCGATCGCCACTTCGAACCAGTTCTCGTAGCTGATGCCGTGCGGCCAGACGAGCTTGCCCATCGTCTCGAGCGGATCGACCGACCAGTCGGCCGCTGTCGGGTCGCGGAGCAAGGTCGTGTAGGTGTCCATGGCCACGCGCGGCGTGATCAACTGCGTTTTCGACCAATTGTCGACGAGCGTGATGTGCCAGAGCCACATCGACCCGCCGCGCTGGAAGGTCATCGCCCGCTCGAAGGCCTTGTCGCCGTTGGCGACCTGGCCGTCTTTGTAATTCGATTGGGCCACCAGGTACTGATAGCGAGCGCCGATCTTGCCGGCGGGCATGCCGCTGCCGGTCATGCGAATGCGGGCCTGATCCAACGACTGCTGCGCGATTTTGTTCTCTCCCAGCACGATGGCGTTTTCGGCCGTCATGATGTGCAGCGAGGTGAGCAGGTGCAGGAAGCTATTTCGCTGGGCCCATTGCGTCGCCAGCAACAGCGGCGGGAAGATGCCCTGACGCTGCGTGGCCATGTGGATCGTGAACCCCAGCCGGAACGCCTCTTCGAGCACCTGCGGGTTCGGATACTGGACGGCCGACAAACTCGCTTCGAGCAACAAGTTCAACGCGCCGTCGTAATCGTTGTTGGTGACCGCGATCCGTCCGAGCTCGAGCAAGGCCATGCTGGTGAGCGGGTGATCGAATTGGCCACCGGCGAGCACGGCGCGTTCGAGTTCTTGCTTGGCCTGGGCGTCTTTGCCGTTGGCCACGTAGGCCATGCCGAGTTGCAGACTGATCCAGCATTCGGACCAATGGTTGGGTTGCCCGGGCCGGCGCGACAAGGTGGTCAGGACCTGGGCATTGAGCGCGTCGTGTGGGCTCAGTGGGCCCAACAGCTCGGTGCGTCGTTTGAGCGCCAGCGCGGTGCAGCGGACGACCTCGGCGACGTTGAGGGGAAACAAGGTCGGGTTTTGCACGACGCCGCCGCGCAACAGGGCCTGCTGCTGGTTGAGTTGCCCCATCGCCATCAGAAACGTCTCATCGTAGGTTCCCAGTTGTCGCTGGCGGCGCGACGGTCCCCACGGCGCGTTGATGAGTTGGCCGGGCTGTAGTCCGCGGATGGGCGTGAAGCGGGCGTTGACCATCCAGTCGGCGTGTTGCAGATAGACGTTGAGCGCGGTGGTAAAGGCCGCGAGCGCGTTGTTATGCTCGCCGAGTTGGTACGAGCACTCGCCAATCATGGCGTAGACGCAGATCGAGTCGATCCAATTGCCTTGGAAGCTTTTGATGACCCCGGACTGCGCTTCGCCTTGCAAATTGGCGAGCGCCGCCTGATAGGAACCGTCGTAGTAGTCTTGCAGGTACAGGAAGTAGCGGTTCGAGGGGGCGCGCATCGCCTGAGCCGACGCCGGTCGAATGTCGGCCAGCACGCCGCTGACGAGCGCCAGCACGCAGAGGGCGAGTTGCCAGCATCGCCGCGACAGCAACCACGGCCAGCTCGATTGCCGATTCATGACGTGATCTCTCGAATGGGAATCGCTCGAATGATCGGGACTGTCGCCGTAAGTCGGACGACAATCCGGATCTTCAACTTACTATTTTATCCAGCCGGGGGCAAAACGCTCGACCGTTCAGGCCGGGCCGATCGGAATCGACGCTCTCAGGGAGGCCTTCTTGCCGATTTTGACGATTATTCCACAAGTTCGTTTTGGAGCGGGTCGATATCTAGCCCTGACAACTCGACCGCCGGGAAGTTGCCTCGCTTGCGCATGGTGATGAGGCGAACGGCCGACAGCGTTGCTGGCGGATGGGTTCACGGCGAACGACGAGCTACGGAGAATCATGATGAAACGGATGGACGGACGAACTGGGCTCGCTGCACTGTTGGCTCTGCTGGGCTGCGTGGCCATGACCGGCTGCCAGGTCGACATGGCTGGGCAAACGCTTCCCAGTCCGTACTATCTGGATGACGACGTCCAGTACTTTCCGCCGGGTTATGAGTTTAAGCTGACCCGCGAGGCGGCGGCAATGAAGGCCATGCAGACCGGTGCGAGCTCGCCGAGCGGCCCGATCATTACGCCTCCACCCCCTGCTCCGGCTCCCGTGCCTGGCGCCGAGGCGGTACCACCCGCTGGCGAGGCGATCCCGCCCGGCATGTAACGCGCCGACCGTGGTTTGATCACATCCCGCCCTAGCGCTAAGGCCCAAAGTCATGTCGAGCCCCGACACAGTCCAGCTAATTCATGCTTGGGTGCACACGTTTCTACTGTGGGTGGGCTTTGGCACGGTGGTTGGTCTGACCGCCAAGGCGCTGATGCCCGGCCGCGATCCAGGCGGAGCGCTCACCACGCTGCTGCTGGGGATTGCCGGCAGCGTCATTGGCGGCGGCGTGCTCGCGTTTGCCTGGGAAGGGCATCGGGTCACGCCCATCAGCGTCATCGGTTTCTTCACGGCCATGCTGGGCACGCTGTTGCTGCTGGGCATGTACCGGCTGCTCGCCGGACCGTGGCTGCGACGCCAACAGATGTATGGCGACGCACCGCAAGCCGCTTCGGTCGCGCGGCGGCCTTTCTATCGTCGTCGCAGCACGCGCTACGAAGACGTCTGAGCCCCGTCGTCGTGAGCCCCCTTTGCTAGCACCGATCGCGCGGCAACTGATCTTGCCCTTCGTCGCAGACTCGCGGCATGATAAGCGCTCGCCGTGGGCATGGTCGCCCGGGCAAAGATTGGCTCCGGCTTGCTTAGCGATGCAACCTCACTCGACCTCGATCGCGGCGCGCGGCGCTTGGCGTCACTGGGCGCAACAGTCCCTGCGTCCTTGGATCAAGCAGCTCTACGGCCGGATGGCTCCGGTCCTACCACATGCTTGGCGGACGCGCTGGAAACATCAGCGCGAGCTGGGTTTCTGGAACGCACAGCTCGCGCACGGACAGGATAACGCCCAGGCGGACCTGTACTATCGCCAACTCATGCTGGCCGTGGCCGACGAGCCCGACGACTCGTTTCTGGCCGGCAAGATTGTGGCCGATTTCGGCTGTGGTCCGCGTGGCAGTTTGAATTGGGCCAGCTCGGCCGCTCAGCGGATCGGCATCGACGTGCTGGCCGACGCCTACGCGCCGCTGGGCATTCGCCAGCATCGCATGACGTACGTCTGTTCGAGCGAGGCCGTGATTCCGCTGCCGAGCAACTACGTGGATGTGCTCTGGACGGTCAACGCGCTCGATCATGTGAGCAACTTGCGGGTGATGTGCCGCGAGCTGTTGCGCATCTTGGCGCCGGGCGGCACGTTCATCGCCTCGCTGAATCTCGACGAGCCGCCGAGCCTGTGCGAGCCGCAACGGCTCGACGAGCGCACGATCCGCGGCTTGTTGCTCGATCACTTGCACGTGGACTCGTATCGCATTGCGCCGCAAGGCCCGCCGGAGAACATCTTCGCGCACTTCAGCGCCGGCCCGGCCGCGCATAGCGCCCCCAGCTCGGGCCCGCGGTACTTGTGGCTGCGCGCCACGAAGCCCCCTCACGCGGGGCGCGGAGAGTGAGCGTCACCGTTGTGGGTGGCTGGTGTTTTGCGCAGCAAAACCCGGCACTCTGAGGTGGTGTCAGAGGTGATTTTCCGGGTTTTGCTGTGCAAAACGCCAGCCACCCTACTAAATCATGCCCTGGATGCCAGTGTCTATTTGCCACCCATTTTTGAGATGCTCACGCGGGGCGCTGCGGCTGGGTCGACGTCACGGCGCTAGCTGGCGACCACGCTGATGACATGCGCGCCGCGCCAGCAGTAGCCGGCCGGATTCCAATCGATCGCGCCGTCGATCGGCTGGGTGCGGCCGAGCGCGTCGACCGCGCGGGTGTGCAACGTGTGCGTGCCCGGTTCGAGCATGAGCTCGGTTTGCCAGTGATGCCACGCATAGGGGCTCTTGGGGCGTTCGAGTTCGGCTCGCTGCCAGTGCGCTCCGCCGTCGCGTGACCATTCCACGGCGTCGATCCGGGCCCGGCCGTCGTTCCAGGCGACGCCGCGCAGCGTCACACGACCGGCGCGCACGCGCTCGCCGTCGAGCGGCGCGAAGATCGTGTTCTTAATGCGCATATCCCAATTCGGCTCGCTGTTGTCGAGCCCATAGTCAAATGCCGAGCCAGGCTGCAGCGGTTGCAGCGGCGTGCGATAGCGCTTGGTCTGATGATGGTTGAACGACTCTTGAGCTTCAAACCGCAGCCGAGAGAGCCACTTCACGTTCATCGTGCCGTAATAGCCGGGCGTGACCAATCGCAATGGGCCGCCATGCACGGCCGCGAGCGGTTGACCGTTCATGTGCGTGGCGAGCAGTGAGCGATCCAGGGCATCGGCGAGCGGGAGGCTGTGTTCGAAATCGGCGTCGGCGGTCGAGGAGGGGCTGTCTTGCCCCTCGGCGGTTAAAAACTTGGCGCGGGGATGCGGACGAACATCGAGCGCTTCGATCACCGACCGCACGCTCACGCCGCGAAAAGTGACATTGGCCATGGCACCATGCGACCAGGGGCTCCCTTTGCAAAACACGGTCTTGCTGAACATGGCCCGACCGTTGCCCGAGCATTGCAGCACCACCTCATGCTCGACACGCGGCAATTGCATGAGCCGGTCCCAGGTGATCGCGCGGGGATATTCGACCAGCCCGGCGACTTCCACGGTCCAGTTTTTGGGCTCCACCGGCTGGAGCGTCAGCGCCCAGTCAGGGTGCTGGTTGTTGCGCACGAACATCAAGTCGACGGGCGTTTGCCGATGTTCGCGGAGCAGCTCCAGGGGCGTTTCGATCTCGAAGACCTTGGTGTTGTAGACGATCAACCGGCGGTCTTTTCCGGCGAGCGCCTTGTCGGCCGTGGGGAGGGGTGGCGCATCGGAGGCGAGCAGTCCGCGCCCGAGCAGCGCTGCCGAGGCGGCCGCACTGGACTGCAAAAACCGCCGTCGATCCAAGAGATATCGTTGATCGAAGACGCGAGACGAGCTGGGGTGTGGCGGGTATTGCATGAGAGCGATTGTAAGCCTTTGGATAGTTGCCTCGAGGCTTTCAGCACGAAGGGAGGTAAGCGTCGAGCTCAATGATCGAGGAAAGCACGGTGCTTTCACGTCCGGTCCCAGAGGGACCGGCTATGTGAACGTGATTCGATGTCCATAGCCGGTCCCTCTGGGACCGGTTCTAACGGGTACTCCCTTCATCCGCTCAGGCCATGATGTCCTTGGCGACGACCCCGGCGACGTCGGTGAGCCGGAAGTCGCGCCCCGCGTAGCTGTAGGTGAGGCTCTCGTGATCGAGGCCCATCAGGGCGAGCAGCGTGGCATGCAGGTCGGTGGTGTGCATGCGCCCTTCGACGGCATGCTGGCCGAATTCGTCGGTGTTGCCGTAGGAGAAGCCCGGTTTGACACCGGCACCGGCCAGCCACATCGGGTAGCCGGTGATGTTGTGATCGCGGCCATCGACGCCTTGCGCGGTGGGCATGCGTCCAAACTCGCTGCCAAACAGCACCAAGGTCTCCTCCAGCAAGCCGCGCTGGTGCAGATCGGCCAACAAGGCGGCCACGGGTTGATCGATGATCGACGTCTGTTTGATCAGGCCCTTGTGCAGGTTGCTGTGGTGGTCCCAGCCCGACTGCGTGATCTCCACAAATCGGACGCCGGCCTCGCTCAGCCGCCGTGCCATTAGGCACTGCCGGGCAAAGCTCCCCTCGGGACCCGGTCGCACGCCGTAAGCGTCGAGCACCGACTTGGGCTCGCGCGAGGTATCGAGCAGGGCGGGGACTTTGTCTTGCATGCGAAACGCGAGTTCGAAGGATCGAATGACGCCGTCGATTTCGTCTGGAGCGCCGGGCTTTTTGGCTAGCTCGCGGTTCATCGACTGAATGAGTTCGAGCTGGCGACGCTGGAGCGACGCGGGCAACTCGGGACGCAGGTTTTGCATCGTGCCGCTGTCGTTGACGCGCGTGCCCTGAAAGTGCGCCGGCAGGAACGCGCTCCCGTAGTTGACCGCCCCGCCAAAGTTGGGCGACGGGTTGACGGTGATGTAGCCGGGCAAGTCTTGGTTCTCGGATCCCAGGCCGTAGAGCAGCCACGCCCCCATCGAGGGGCGCGTGAGCGAGGCGATGGCCGTGCCGGTATGCAGTTGCACGACCGCCTGCGGATGTGCCGGCGTATCGGTGTGCAAGCCGCGAATAAAGCACAGTTTGTCGACGTGCCGGGCCATGTTCGGCAGGAGTTCCGAGACCCAGGTGCCGGTTTCGCCATGCTGGGCAAACTTGAACTTCGAGGCCGTCAGCGTGGCACCCCCCGGGGCGCTCTTGCCGTTGCTCGCTTGCAGTTGCGGCTTGTACTCCAGCGTGTCCATCTGCGACATGGCACCTTCCATGAACACGAAGATGATGCGCTTGGCCTTGACCGGAAAGTGCGGCGCCTTGGGCGCAAGCGGCGACTGCGAGTCCGACGCCGCTCCGCGCTGGCCAAGCAGGCTGGCCAGGGCCAGGTAGCCAAAACCGGCATGGGCGGTCTTCAGAACATGTCGGCGCGAGAAGACCGGCGGGGCGCTCGAGCGCAAGTGCGGGTTCAACATCAAAGCTTCTCCAAGCTGAGCCTTATTGGATGTATCTAAACTCGGCCGACGCCAAAATGGCCTGGCAAAAACTGGTCCAGGCCTCGGCCTTGGGATTCGTTTTCGGCTGGGGCTTTTCGTTGCGGACGGCCGCTTCGTATTCGGCAAGATAGCGGGTCGAGTGCGAAATCTCCCGGGCCGTCGGCGTCCGGCCCAAGGTTAGCCGATACGCCTCGCTGACCCGGTCCCCTTCGCTCTCCACGCTGAGTTCCAACAGGCGATCGGTCAGCGCACGCGCTTGCTGACGGACAAACGAGTCGTTCAACAGGTACAAGGCCTGCGTGGCGACCGTCGTGGTTTCTCGACTGCCGGTCACCATTCCTTGTTCGGCAAAATCAAACACCTCGAGCGAGCGGGGCGTCAGGCCGCGCAACAGCGGCAGGTAAATGCTGCGATGCGGGCTGGAGAGCGCGTGCGCTTCGAGCCGCTTGGCCTCCGCGCCGTCATTGCGCAGCTCAACGACTTTGAACTGCTGGGCCGGCGATCCCTCGGGACGGCTCAGTTCGAGCCGCCCGGCCACAGAGAGCATCGCATCGCGGGTTTCTTCCGCGTCGAGCCGACGCGGCGCGTGCCGCCAGATCAGGCGGTTGCCCGGATCCACGTCGAGATGCTTGGCCGGCGCTTCTGAATCCAACTGATAAGCCCGGCTGAGCACAATGCTGCGCACAAGCTTCTTGACCGACCAGTCGTCCGCCATGAACCGCGTCGAAAGATGATCGAGCAAGTCGGGGTGCGAGGGTAAATCTCCCGTGACGCCAAAATTATCCACGCTGCTGACCAAGCCCTCGCCGAAGAGATGGAGCCAAATTCGATTGGCCATGACCCGCGAGGTGAGCGGGTTGTGCTTGCTGGAGAGCCACTCGGCGAGTTCCAGCCGTCCGCTGTGGCTCGGATCAATCGTGGGTGCGTGGGGCACCTTGAAGACCGAGAGAAAGCCGCGTGGGACCGTGGGGCCCAGCTTCTCGGCCTCGCCGCGGATGCGAATCTGTGTGTCGCCGACCGATTCCGCGTCACGCACGCCCAGCGCCACCGGCCCATGCGCCGCAGGATCGTTCAGGGTCAGCAATTCCTCCTGCATCTTTTTGACCTGAGCCCGCGCCGCGCCGATCGATTTCTCGCGTTCGGCATCGGTGGTGTTGTCTCCCGAGCCCTGCAACGACTGCAACTCCGCCTTCGCTTTGGCCAAGGCCAGCTTGGTCGGCTCGATCTTTTCACCCATCGCGGGGAGCTTGCCCGTGGGTGATCGCAGCGGCAGCAGCATGGCCGTGTCGTAGTAGTCGAGGCCTCCGCCCCCCATCTTGTTACGCACCCCGGCACAGCGCTGGCTGCTATGAAAGATGCCCGCCAGGGCGTAATAGTCGGCCGTGGGGATCGGATCGAACTTGTGATCGTGGCACCGGGCGCAGCTCACGGTCAGTCCCAGGACGGCGCGGCTGACCGTATCGATCTGCTCGTCGATGTTGTCCATTACGAACCGGACTTTGAACCGCTGGTTGACATCACACACGCCCAGGGCCAAAAAACCGGTCGCCACCAACTGCTCGTCACGCTGCGCTTGCGAATCGGCCTTCAGCAGATCGCCGGCAATCTGCTCGCGCAAAAAGCGGTCGTACGGCTTGTCGCTGTTGAACGAGTCGATGACGTAATCGCGATATCGCCACGCGTGCGGATAAACGACATTCCGGGCCGAGCCGGTCGACTCTCCGTAGCGGGCCACGTCGAGCCAGTGTCGCCCCCAGCGCTCGCCGAATTGCGGCGAGGCCAACAGCCGATCGACCAGTCGCTCGGTCGCCGCGCGCAGGCTCGTGCTGGCCACATCGCTCAGAAACGCCTGCACCTCCTCATACCGGGGCGGCAGGCCATTTAGGTCAAACGTCATGCGGCGAATCAGTTCTTCGGGCGAGGCGTCCTTGACCGGGGCCAAACCCTTCGCTTCCAACGCGGCGAGGACAAAGCGATCCAGGTCGTCGCGCGCCCATGCGCCATTCTTAACGTCTGGCACCCGCGGCGCACGCAAAGCCTGCCAAGCCCAATGCTCGGCGCGCAGCTTGGCATATTCCGGTGGGGCGCGCCCCAGCTTGACCGTCGCTTGCACCTCGGGCCAAGCCGCCCCGTCCTTGATCCATCGCGCCACGTCGGCGATCTGCTCCTCCGTGAGCTGCTCCTTGGGAGGCATCTTGAGCTCGCGATGCGTATGCCGAATCGCTTGCATCAGCAGGCTCTTCTCCGGATCGCCGGGCACCACCGCCGGGCCACGATCTCCGCCCGCGATCAAGCCATTGCGATCATCCACGCGCAAGCCGCCGCGCGAGTTCGTATTGGCCGAGTGGCAGTTGAAGCAATGCGCCACGAAGACCGGCCGAACCTTCTTCTCGAAAAACTCGAGCGCGGCCTTGGGGGTCTTCCCCGTACTCTGAGCCCCCGCCAGCAGCGGCGCAAACAGGGTCACGAACCCGACACAGCACGGTAACAGGCGTCGGCTGCAAGGCATGGCTGGAACGCTCCCAATTCACACCATCAAAGGCAATTCATAAGCATGCACTAATCTAACAATCCGGGCGATCGGATTCAATTCTTTTCGGCTGTTGGCCTGTGCCGACGTGTGAGCGTCTTCAAAGTTGGTAAATCAGAGGATCTGACATCAAGGGCATCATTCAGCGGGTGGCTGGCGGTTTGCGTCTGCAAACCCCGGCTCACTTCGAGGCGGTGTCACATGTCACTCGCCGGGGTTTGCTTCGCAAACCACCAGCCACCCACAACGCTGGCGCTCACACCTGTGCCGACGTGTGAGCGTCACGAAAGTAGGTGAAAAAGACCCCTATTCCCTCTGGAAGAAGGTGGCCGAAGGCCGGATCAGGGCCTGCTGAAGCTTCACAGCCCCTCATGTGGCGCGTGGTGCCCTGAGTGCGCCCGTCGGCCGCTTACAGCGTCACGCCCAACTCGGCCATGATGATCTTCATATCGTCCCAGACGTCGCGCTTGGCGCTGGGATTGCGCAACAAATACGCCGGATGATACGTACACCGCACGCGAATGCCCTGATAGCTGTGAAACGTGCCCCGCAGCTTGCCGATCGTGGCATCGGTTTCGAGCAGCGTTTGGGCCGCCACGCCCCCCAGACAGCAAATCATTTCGGGCCGAATGATTGCGAGCTGCCGGTCGAGGAACCCGCGACAATGGACCACTTCGTCGGCCTGCGGGGGCCGATTGTTGGGCGGCCGGCACTTGAGCACATTGAGAATGTAAACGTCTTCGCGCTTCAGCTTGCAGGCCTCGATGATCTTGCTGAGCAGTTGCCCGGCGCGGCCGACGAACGGTTCCCCTTGCTCATCCTCGTCGGCTCCCGGTGCCTCGCCCACAAAGCAGAGCCGGGCCAGCGGGTTGCCAACGCCAAACACGGTCTGCGTGCGGGTCGAGGCCAACTCGCCACACTGCCGACACGCAGTCACCTCGCCACGAATGATATCGAGCGCGGCGTTGCGCTCGGCCGGTGTTTTGAGCGCGACGACCTGAGGTGAAGCGGCGGGCTTTGCGGTCGGCTTGGACGTAGTGGGCGCGGCGGTGGTGGTTGCCGGTGCGGCGACCTGAGCCGACGCGGCTGGGGTCGCGCGGCGCTGGGGCTTGGGCATGTGCGTCACTCCCGCTCGTTGGAGCGAATCGAGCGCTTGGGTGGCCATGCGCCGCAACCGGGCTGAATCGGAGTCGCTCATCGTGTGGTGTTCTCGGTCGAGGGCGTGGGTCAACGGCGCAGGCACTCGACCCCGCACCGGCCCAATCGCTGGACCAGCCCACTTTAGCGTGGACGAACCCTTACGCCCAGCGGCGTTTTGAGCGGATCCTCGTGCGCGCTGCCGAGCCGCGTGAGCTGCTGCGCGTCGCGGAGTTCGGGCAACAGTTCGGCGAGCGTCTTGCCCCGGCGGTCCTTGTCCGACAGCAGCGGCTCGGCGACGGGCCACTGCACCGCCACCTGCGGATCGCTCCACAGCAGCGTGCGGTCAAACTGCGGCGCGTAGAAATCGGTGCACTTGTAGAGAATCTCGGCCGTGTCGCTCGTGGCACAAAAACCGTGCGCCAGCCCCGGCGGAATATACAACTGCCACATGTTCTCGCAGTTGAGCCGGATGCCGTACCATTGGCCGAACGTGGGCGAATCGAGGCGCAAATCGACGGCGACGTCGAAAATCTCCCCTTGCAACACGCGGATCAGCTTGCCCTGCGGCTGCTGGACCTGAAAATGCAAGCCACGCAGCGTGCCCCCCACGCTCCGCGAGTGATTGTCCTGCACAAAGTCCCAATCGAGCCCCAACTCCTGGAACTCCTGGCGATGGTACGTCTCGAGGAAGAACCCTCGCGCGTCCCGAAACACGGTCGGTTCGATCACCACGACCCCAGCGAGGGGCGTTTCGTGGACGGTCAGCTTGCCCATACTCAAGGCCTCGAGGGAACGCGATACGGCTGAAGAAACTTGGCTCGTTACAATTATGGCGTCGATTGCGGCACAGGCAACGAAAATGAAGCGCGAGCGCCGCTGGGCACGCGGTCGATCGTGCCGATTATGATAGCCCGCCCGAACATACCGCCGCTTTGTCCCCTTGCCCCCGTTGATTTTGTCAGCCCGGCAGCCTATTGTCGACCGTTTGATCTTCGCTCTTCTCTGGGGCGTCTTGGCAATGTGGCCTACGGTTCTGGTTCTCCTCTATAGCCTGCTCATCGTCTCGGCCAGCCTGCTGGGGGGCTGGTTGCCGATGCTCGTGCGCCTCACCCATACGCGCATGCAAATCGTCATGAGCTTCGTGGCGGGGCTGATGCTCGGCGTGGGCCTGTTTCACATGCTGCCCCATGCGGCCAGCGAACTCGGCTCGATCGATCACGCCGTCGTCGCCCTGATGGCCGGCCTGCTCACGATGTTCTTCCTCGTCCGCATGTTCCACTTTCACGAACATGGACCCATCGAACTCGAACCCGCCGAGCATGCGTTGGCCCACCACGAGCACGCCCCCGCTTGTCAGCACGAGCACCCCCACGCTCATGCCCACGACGCAGGCCAACACCCCTATAGCTGGCTGGGCGTGGCCGTCGGCCTGTCGCTGCACACCGCGCTCGATGGCATGGCGCTCGGGGCGGCCATTGTGGCCGACGCGCGTCATCAGCCCAGCCCGCTCTTGCTCGGGCTCGGCACGTTCCTCGCCATCCTCATGCACAAGCCGCTCGACGCGCTCTCGATCACCTCGCTCATGTCCGAGCGCCACTGGCCCCCTTACGTCCGGCAGATGGTCAACGCCGGTTTCGCGCTCATGTGTCCGATCGGAGCCTTGCTGTTCTGGATTGGCCTGAGCCAATTGGCCATCGATCAACAGCCGATCATCGGCGCGGCGCTGGCCTTCTCGGCCGGCGTGTTCCTGTGCATCGCGCTGGGCGACCTGCTCCCCGAATTGCAGTTTCACGCCCACGATCGGATCAAGCTCTCGGCGGCCCTGCTGTTGGGCGTCGCGCTCGCCTACGGCATCGGGTTCTTGGAACCCAGCGGTCAACATGCCCTTCACAATCACCTGCCGCCGCCGCAGGGACCATGACGCCACGCGAGACAATGCCGTCCCGTCCTGCGTTAGCCGCTACGCGGCCTCGGTCTCGTCCTGCTCGCGCTCCGCGGCGGGGTCGATCCGCCCGTCCTCATGCACGTCGTCGAAGCGGACGGCCACGCGCTTGCTAATGCCCGACTCCTGCATCGTCACGCCGTAAAGCGTCGACGCGCAGGTCATCGTCTTCTTCGAGTGCGTGATGACGATGAACTGCGTCCAGGACAAAAACTCGCGCAATACGCCGGCAAAGCGTTCGATGTTCGCCTCGTCGAGCGCCGCGTCGACCTCGTCGAGCACGCAAAAGGGGCTGGGGCGATACTGAAAGATGGCCAGCAGCAAGGCCACGCAGGTCATCGTCTTCTCGCCGCCGCTCATGAGCGAAATGCTGCGCAGCTCTTTGCCCGGCGGCCGGGCAATGATCTCGATGCCGCTCTCCAGCACGTCCTCGCCCGCCTCGAGCACGATGTCAGCCTGCCCGCCACCGAACAATTTGCGAAACAAGGCCTGGAAGTTGACTTTGACATGTTCGAGCGTCTCGACAAACAACCGCCGACTGTCGACATTGATCTTCTGTATGATTTGTTCGAGCGCCTGCTTGGCCTTGGTGAGGTCGGTGTGCTGCGCCGACAAGGCCGTGAAACGCTGCTCAAGGTCGTCCAGCTCCGCGAGCGCGTCGAGATTCACGTTCCCCAGGTTCTGCAATTTCCGCCGCAGCTCGCTGATCTCCTGCTCCACTTCGGACCGGGGTCGGCCATCGTCGCTCGGTTGCGATTCGAGCGCGGCCAGGTCGAGGCTGTAATCCTCGCGCATCCGTTCGGCGAGCGTGGTCCTCTCCAGACGCACTTCCTGCACCTGCAATTGCCGCTGGTGCAATTGCTCCTCGAACTTGCGGACCTGGCCGCGATGAAGCTGCGCCTGCTGGGCCAGCTCGCCGCGCTCGACTCGGCCACGGTCGCGGATCGTCACGAACGCTTGGGTCTGCGCCGAGAGTTGTTCCTTGCGAGCATGAAGCTCCGCCGAGTGCGATTCGGCGCGGAGGATGCACAGTTGCGAGGCGCTCAGCCGGTGCTCGATCTGCAGCAGCTCGCCGCGGCTTAAGTCGATCGCCTGCCGCCGCTCTTGCTGGTCGCGCTCGAATTGCTGCTGCCGCGAGAGCAGGTGATTCAGCCGGGCATCGCTGCGGGCCTGCTCGACTTTCAGCTCGGTCGTGCGCTGCTCGGCGGCCTCACGCGCCAGTACCAACTCGCCGAGTCGGCTGGCCAAGGCGGTCAGTTGCTCCTCGGCGGCCAGGACTTGCTTCTCGGCTTCGTCGCGGTGTTGCTGGCACAGCCGACGTTGCTGCGTGGCCTCGGCGATCTTGAGCTCCGCGTCACGCCGTTCGGCGACGATGCCCTGCCATTGCTCGTCGATCCGCGCGCGCTGCTGTTCGGCCGCTTGGATTTTACCCCGATGCTCGATAAGCGCCTGCTGCGCGGCAAGCTGCGCCTGGGCAGCTTGCTGTTGCTCTCGTTCGGCCAACTGACTTTGTTCCGCGAGGTGCTCGCAAATCGCGGCGTTCTGGGCGATGCCCAGCTCGAGTTCGTCGATCAGCTTGCGCAGGGCCCGCAACTCGCTCCGCCGCGACACCAGACCGGTCGTGGCATGGCGCGGCCCGACGTGCAGCGTGCCGTCGGCCGCGAGCAACTCGCCGTCGCGGGTCACGAACGCGCAGCCTTGACCGACGGTTCGCGAGAGCGTGAGCGCGTGGCTCAGTCGCTCGACGAGCCAGGTCGTGCCCAGCAGCCGCTCGACGAGCGGTTGAAAATCGCCGGCGGCCTCGACGAGCTGCGCCGCGCGGCCGATCACCCCCGGCTCCGGCGACAGATCCGCGCCGCTCGCCCCTCGCTCGCCGATCGTGCTCAGGCGAATGAACGCCACGCGCCCCGTGAGTGGGTAGGGTTGCTCGCTGAGCAGCGAGGTCAGCTCGTCGTCGGGGCCCACGACCACGTGCTGTCCGCATTCTCCCAGCGCGATGTCGATCAGCGGCGCGTACTCGACCGGCGCGCGAATCAAATCGGCGACCAGGCCATGCACGTCGCGAAACGGTCCCGCGGTCGACTCACGCGCGTTGAGCAGCACTTCCTTGACGCCGGCGGTGAGCCCCTCGAAGCGGCTTTCCAATTCGGACAGCAGTGTGGCCCGCTCGACGGCCACGGCGTGACGTTGTCGCTGGTCGGCCAAATCGCGCGTGCGGCGCTGGAGTTCGCCACGCAATTCGTGCGTCTGGGCCAGCTTGGCCGTCAGGGCATGCTGCTGCTGCTCGGCAGCGCGGGTGAATTCGACTTGCTGTTCGATCAGGCTTTGCTGCTGCCGCTCGAGCGTTTCGCGCGTGGTGGTCAACTCGGCGAGCTGACGCTGCTGCCGCACGAGCGTGTCCTGCGCGGCGAGCAACTGCGTGTCGAACGACGAGATCTCGCGCCCCAAGGCCGCGCTGCTGCGCATGGCCTGCACGTGCGACGAGCGGCAGTACGACTCCTGTTGCCGCTGCGTGTCGAGCTGCGACAGCACTTCAGAGAGCCGACGCTCGTCGTGCGCGAGCCGCTCGACGAGCGCTTGGTGTTCGTGCTGCGCCTGCGAGAGCATGGCCAGCGTCTCGTGAACCTGTTGCCGCACGTCGCCGGCCCGCAGGTCGAGCCCCGAAAGCGTTTGACGTTGCCGCAGCAGTGCCTGCTCGCACTCGACGGTGCGGTCGGTCTCATGGGCGATGGTCGCTTCGCAGGCCAGCAGTTGCTCGCGGACCTCGGCCGTCAGCGCCTCGTGACGGCGCAGCGTATCGTCCTGCGTGGTCAAATCGGCGTCGAGCTGTTGCAGCCGCGCGTCGAGTTGCTCGACCTGCGCTTGGGTGTCGTCGCGAGAGCGCTCGAGTTCGGCCACCGCGGACTCGGCCGTGGTCAGCTTGTCCCCCAAGCCGCGCCAGTCGACGAGCGCCACCTGAGTGCGCAGCGCCTGCATGCGGTCGGCATACTCTTGATAGCGCCGCGCCTTGGTGGCCTGGAGCCGCACGCTGCGCAGCCGCCCCTCGACCTCGCTGACGATGTCGCTCAGCCGCAGCAAATTCTGTTCGACCCGTTCGAGCCGTCGCAGCGACTCGACCTTCTTGGCCTTGAAGCGGCTGATGCCGGCGGCCTCTTCGAAGATCATCCGCCGATCGCGCGGAGACGACTGCAACATGCTGTCGACTTTGCCCTGCTCGATGACGCTGTAGGCCTCGGCGCCCACGCCTGTGCCAAAGAACAACTCGCGAATGTCGCGCAGCCGGCTCGGCTGCCGATTGATGAGATACTCCCCTTCGCCGCTGCGGTACACGCGGCGCGTGATGTGCACCTCGTTCGTGTCGAGCGGCAACGCGCGCTTGGTGTTGTCAAAGGTCAGCGTCACTTCGGCCGTGTTGAGCGCGCCGCGGCTGCCTGAGCCGTTGAAGATGACGTCGGCCATCTCTTTGCCGCGCAGGCTCTTGACACTCTGCTCGCCCAAGACCCATTTGATGGCGTCGACGACGTTCGACTTGCCCGACCCGTTGGGCCCGACCACGGCGGTGATGCCGCTCGGGAACTCGAATCGCGTTTTCTCCGCGAAGCTCTTAAAGCCAATGAGTTCGAGCGCCTTGAGCATACTTGAACAGGGATTGAACGCGACGCATGACTGCGTCGGCGGGGCCGATCAAAGGCCCTCGCCAGCAAAATTGCCGCGTCACCGAGCCCGATCCTTATCGAAATATCTTACCAAAGAACGCCTTCATCGGCCCGGGTGACTTGGCCTCTTCGGCCGAGTTTTTCTCGTCGGAGGAGGCATTTTCGGCGATTTTTGAGGGCGTCCGCTCGGCGAGCGGCCGGCTGAACAGGCTCGGCAGGGGGTTGGCGACCACGATTTCGGACGTTTCCTGCGTGACGCTCTCGTCGTCGAGCGACTGCCGGTAGTAGGTGCGGCCTCCTTGCGGCAGGGCGTCGACCTCGAAACGGCCCGGCAGCGCGCCGGCCGCCTTGGCCTGCTGCAATATCTGCACCACGTCCGGGTATGTCCCGCCCAGGTCCACAATCGCCCGAATGCACTCGTCGATGCGGTTGCTCACCTGTCGCTTCTGGTCGGGCTGGTTGACCGCAAAGCGACTGATCGTGACTTGGTCGCTGTGAGCCTCGTGCGCCGTCAGGATCAATTTCTTGCCGGCGTCGAGGACGATCGGCGTCTTCAAACGCTGCTCGGCGCCAAACAGCACGATCTCTGGCCGGAACGTGCGCGTGGCATGGATCATCGGCGGACCCTCGACGCGCAAAATGTGATAATTGAACGCCGGGTCGCCGAGCCGTTCTCCCTTGACGAGCGGATCGCGCGAATTGATCGCCCACAGGGCGCGGAACGCGCCATAGCGCGTCTCGGCGCTGCTCACCTTGAGCAGCTCGCGGAGCGCTTCGTAGGCGCTGTAGTCGTCCATCGCGCTCAAGGCCGTCAGTGCATACGCCCGAAACGCCGGAACATCGCGGGCCAACTCGCCGAGCACCGCCGCCGAGCTGTGCTCGTCCAGATACGCGAGCGCCTCGGCCGAGTAAAACCGCACCTCGTTGTCTTTCGAGCCAAGGCCTTTTTTCAGCGCGGGGACCGATTCCTTGCCAAGGGCTTCGAGCCGCACCGCGGCCGTGCTCGACGTGATCGGGTCGAGCAATTGACGCTCGAGGAGTTGCGTGCGGGCCATCTGCTCCTGAGCCGACTCGCGCAGCGGCAACGCGCGGACGACGCGAATGTAACGCTCCAGGTTGTCTTTATAGCGCGGATGCACGCGGAGCGTGACGAACTCGTCGGTCTTCGGCTTGGCGACGCCCGTCTTCAGGCCCCCTTCATACGTATGAAAGCGTTTGTTGATCGCGTTGCCGATCTGCGCGCTGATCAGCACGCTGCGCTCGTCGTTCTTGAGCACCAGCCCCAACTCGCGCGAGGTCATCGAGACGCCGCCCCCCAAAATCCGCCCACGACAGTTGGCCACGCGGTCGTCCGCTTTGGCCGACGGATCGACGAGCACCGCGCCCTGCGCAATGCCCAGCAGACTCCCTTCGCGCACCTCGCCGCCGAGCACGGCCATCTCGCGCAGCCGGGCCTCCATGAGCCAGCCGTCGCGCAAACTCGTGCATTCGCTCCGTGCCAGCGTGCGCACTTCGATGTCGAAATGATCCCCTTTCTGAATGCCCGGCCGTAGCAACGCGCGGACCATCACCATTTCGGTCGATGGCGACGCCAGCAATTGCTCGGGCTTGGGGTTCATCACGCCGCGCGTAATCATCTCGGAAATGAGCGCCGATCGCTGCGGCGACGGTGGCGGATCGCTCCCCGTGCCGGGCAGGCCGGTTACGAGGCCGATCGACTCGATCGAGATCGGATCGAAACCGAACGGCACGGCGACATCGCCCACCAGCCGGACATTTTCGCCCGCCGCGTCCAGTTCGTCCTCGGGGCTTTGCGAACGGACCGCCAGCGACGAGCAGCCGCTGACGGCCACCATCGAACCCAATAAGAAAGCGCGACGCTTCATGCCACTGGCGCTCCCAACAATCCCGCGTGAACTCATTGCACGGCCGATCTCGTTGACCCAGGCAATCCATTGCCTGCAGCGCTAGCAACCTAGCGCACCGAGAGCGGGTGCGACCTGTAATCGCCGCGGAGAGTACCCAGGCGGTCGAACCGGGTCAAGGCAGAAACGCGAGAAGAGGGGCGTGGGGCGTGGGGTGAGGAAGTAGAGGAGTCACACGATAGCCTCACGCGCGCTAGCGGAGCGCGTATGGTTCGCATCTCGATTCGCGACGGTTACGCGCTCCGCTCTGCGTCGCGGCTATTGATCCTCAGATAATGAACTTAATAGGCCGAGCAACGCGAGGCCGGTATTTACGGACTCCCGCTGGTCGTCCTGTTAACTTAATTATATGAACCTCAATAACTGGCTACTCACCCTCAGTCGCTCAACACGATCGCAGCGACTGCGTCGCTGCCGGCGTTTGCGAGCCGCTGGTGTTATCGGTCGGCGACTGGAATTCGCCCCCGCCACCGGGGACTTTCAGCGTCCGACGGTTTCGCCCTCCCCTCTCCGAACGAATAAAACATACCCTCGCTCCACTCACACGCGGCGGAGCGGGGTCCATTGGTCGCTCGATAAACCGCAGACGGCGATCTCGACCTTGCTCCCCTTCGTACTCGGATACGCCAACACGGCGCCGATCGTCGGATGCGTGCGACAATACTCGGCGGTCGCGTCGACCCCGAGGACATAAAACGCCGTGGCGAGCGCGTCGGCCTCGGCCGCGGTGGGAGCGACGACCGTCGCCGAGAACACGCCCTCGGCGGGCCAACCCGTCCGCGGGTCGAGGATATGCCCATAGCGTTTGCCCCGATAGCGGAAGAACTGCACGCTGGCCCCCGAGGTGGCGAGGGCCTGGTCGACGAGTTGGATTTCGCCCAGGGGGCGCTCGCTCTGCAAGGGGTCGCTCACACCGACGCACCAACCGCGCCCCGCCCCGCGTGACGCATTGCAGCCCCGCGCGAGCACGCTGCTGTTGCCGCCGTGCCACATGAAGTTATCGAGCCCTTCGCTCTGCAATAGTTCAGCACAGCGATCGAGGGCATAGCCCTTGCCGATGCTACCGAGGTTCAACTCGACACCCGGCCGACGAAGGCCGATCGTGCGTTGCGTCGCATCGAGTTCGATCGCGGCGGACCCGACACAGGCGAGTGCTTGCCGCAAGGCGTCGTCGTCGGGCACGGCGCCTTGGCGGCGAAAAAATCCCCAGACTTTCGACAGCGGCCCGGCGGTGATATCGAACGCGCCGAGCGTGTCGCGGTGCAACTCCAAGCTCTGTTGCAGCAAGGCGAACAGCCGCGGCTCGACCTCGATCGGCTCGTGCGCCGCGCGTTGATTGATGAGCGACACCTCGCTTGAATCGCGATACACGGTCAACTGCGCTTCGAGTTGTTCGACGAGGTCGAGTGCCCGCAGGGCCGAGTCGGTGCCGTCGGGATATTCGCCCGCGTTGAGGTAGAGTGCGAAGCGGCAGGCCATCGCCGAGCGCTCGAACTGCAACAGATAATTGCCTTCGCGCGGGGTGGGTGCTGGTTCGCTTGGGCTTAGGGCCGCGCGGTCGCGGAGCGGCTTGAGCTGCAAGAATTCGCGGCGGTCGGGTTCGGGCGGAGTCGACATGCGGCCATGATCGTCAGGAGGATTGCAACGTCCCCGTCTCGTTTGGGGAGTAGGTAGCCGCCAAGCCCTTTGTGGGGCCTGCAAGGCGAATCATCGCGCTGCGTCAGCCCCTCACCTGGCTCACTTCGTTCGCCATCCTCTCCCAGAGGGAGAGGGGTGAGACCGCGATGCAGCGCTCCTGCATTATCGTCGCCGAGCCGGTCTCAGACAATCGCTTCGTGTAAGCGTCACCGTTGTGGGTGGCTGGTGTTTTGCGCAGCAAAACCCGGCTTCGCTTCGAGGCGGTGTCAGACGACACTTGCCGGGTTTTGCTGCGCAAAACACCAGCCACCCTTCGGTACCATCCCCTTGCTACGCGAGCCGAGTCTCCACGAACTTTTGAGGGGCTCAGACAATCGCCTCGATCACGCGGCCTCGGCTCAGCGGGATGGGTCGGCCTTGCGTGTCGTGCACGACGGCGTCGCTGCCAAAGCCGAGGCAATGGAAAACGGTGGACCAGATATCGGCAGGGGTCACTTTGCCGCTGATCGGGTAGGCGGCGTGCTTGTCACTCTCGCCGTGGACGACCCCACCCCGGATGCCTCCGCCGGCCAGAGCCAGCGAGAAGACGTGCCCCCAGTGGTCGCGGCCGGCGCGGGCATTGAACTTGGGCGTGCGGCCGAACTCGCCGAGCCACACGACCAGCGTCTCGTCAAGCAGTCCGCGTTGCTCGAGGTCTTCGAGCAGGGCGCTGAAGCATTGATCCATCATGGGCATGAGCAGGCTCTTGCACGAGGCGTTATGTTTGTCGTGCGTGTCCCAGCCACCCTGGTTGGGTTGGTCTTTGATGCGCGTCCAGTTGACCTGCACGAGCGAGACGCCCGACTCGACAAGCCGCCGCGCCAGCAGCAGGCTCTGGGCAAAACGACTCCGGCCGTAGCGATCGCGTAGCGTGTCGCGCTCTTGGCTCAGGTCGAATGCGCCGCGCGACTGTGACGATCCGAGCAGGTTGAGCGCCTTGCGGGCATGGACCGAGTAACGCTCGACCCCCGGCGTGTTGTCGAGCTGTTGCAAGTGCGCGTTCATCTGCTCGAGCAACGAGCGGCGGCCATCGAACTGCACGGTCGACAGCTCGTCGGGCAAACTCAAGGCGGGGACATTGAACTTGGCGGCCGACGGATCGCAATGGATCAACCAAGGGTCGTACTGCAAGCCGAGCACGCCGGCGTCTTGGCCCGGCCAGGGAAAATTGCCGTCGTTCCAGATATGTTCGGGAAGGGTGACGGCCGCGGGGAGCTGCCCACCTTCGCGACGCATGGCGCGGAGGATCGAGCCCATGCAGGGCATGTTGTTCGGTGCCTTGGGGAGGGCGCTCTCGACGTTGAGCGGAATATGCGGCACGCCGGTCAGCACCTGATAGCCGCTCGACGAGTGCGCGTTGTCGCCCGTCACCACCGCGCGGAGCACGGCGAGCTTGTCGGTCAGCTGCGCGGTGCGTGGCATCAGCTCGCCACAGAGCAGCCCACGGGTGCGCGAGGCGATCGTGCCAAACTCGCCGCGGACCTCGGCAGGGGCGTCGGGCTTGGGGTCCCAGGTCTCGTGTTGCGGCGGACCGCCGGTGAGGCCGACGAGGATGACGTTCTTGGCGCGGCCAAAGCTGCCGCCGCGCGAGCGCTGCGTGGCGGCGCGGGCCTGCGCGGCGTACAAGGTTGGCAGGCTGAGCCCCCCCAGCCCGACGCTGCCCAGGCGGAGCCATTCGCGCCGCGAGACGTCGCTACGGCGAGGCACGGAGTTGTCGATCACGCGCAACATACGATGGGGTCCCTTGTTGGAAGCAGTCATTGTAGCCCACGCATCGGCGACAACCAATCGGAAGCTTGAGCCGAATCGGGACGCTCCAGGTTCCGTCTCGTCGAGGATCGCGGGAGAAAAAAGCGGCGAGCAAACAACGGAAAGTCGTGTGTCGACACCCTTTACCGGCTTTGGGCTCTCCGCTTTCGGCTTTGGTCCTGCGGCTGACAGGCCTGATTTCAGCCCTGCGCCATCCCCGACCGAGGGGGCCACGGCTTGCAAAAAACCTTGTGCGTCGTATGCTGCAAGGCTAGTCTTGGCTGGGGTTTGCGAAAGTTGACGCCGCTCGTGTGTCGAAGGTTCGCTCGCTGGCGTCTAAAGGGTACGTTGTTTCGCTTCGCTTGTATCGCGCTTGCACGTCGAGAGCCATGGACAAAGTTCTGTACGCTTACCAGGCCCCCGAATTTGGGACGTGGATCTATTGCGCGTCGCTGCTCATCATTGCGCTGTTCTTTAAGTTCAGCCGGCTGTGGAGCATCCGGAACCTCGATCTGCTGCTGCTGATTTTGTTCGCGCCGGGACTGTTCCTGGTCGAGTACGGTCGCAGCGTCGAGCAGAGCATCGCGATCGAGCGGTGGGGCTACATCTGGCTCTTCAGCGTCGGCGGACTGTATTTGGTGCGGCTGTTGTGCGACCCGATGATGGTGCGCCGGCCGCTGCTGGAGCCCAATCTGTCGACCGGCGGACTGGTGTTCTTGGGGAGCGCGTTGTTTTTGTTTCTGACGGTCAACGTGCTCACCCGCGCGCCGACGAACGAAGACCTGATCGGCCCGCAACGGCTGCAAACGATGCTCTCGCTCACCGACGACCCGGGCGAGCGCCCGACGTTGGCGCAGTACGGTCCGGGGTTCCCCTGGTTGCAGGTGATTCCGAACATCGTCACGCGACCGCTGGTGACCAAGGCAGAAGCCCCCTCGCAAGAACACCCCGAGCAGGTCGAGGCCAAGGGCCCGCTGATCGCCACGGCCCGCGCGACGGCAATCCTGTCGCACCTGCTGGTGGTCGTGGGACTGGTGCTGATCGGCATGCAGCACTACGACAACGCGCGGACGGGCATTGCGATGGCCGCGCTGTACCTGCTGCTGCCTTACACGGCGGCGGCCACCGGTCAGGCGTACCATTGCTTGCCGGCGGCGCTGCTCACCTGGGCGATCTTGTGTTATCGGCGGCCCGCCATCTCGGGCATGCTCTTGGGCCTAGCCGCCGGAGGCATCTATTACCCGGTCTTTTTGCTGCCGCTGTGGAGCAGCTTTTACGCCAAACGGGGCCTGCTACGGTTCGTGGGGGGCTTCCACCTCACGCTCGGTTTGCTCGTCGCCTCGCTGGCGTTTACCTCGCGCGATGGAGACGCTTTCTGGGCACAGGCCAAAATGACGCTCGGCTGGACCAGCATGCAGCTCGTCGGCCTGCAAGGCTTTTGGGACCTGAACAGCCAGGCCTTGGCCCCCTATCGCATCCCGGTCTTTGTGGCCTTCGTCGTCATGTCGCTGGCACTGGCGATTTGGCCCGCTCAGAAAAACCTGGGCATGCTGCTCAGCGCGTCGGCCGCGATCATGGTGGGCGTGCAGTTCTGGATCGCCAAGTCGGGCGGGCTGCTGATGGATTGGTATCTGCCGCTGCTGTTGCTGACCGTGTTCCGCCCGAACCTGGAAGACCGCGTTGCGGTCGTCGCCCTGGAAGAGAACTGGTTCGCGCGGCGACGCGCAAACCTCCGCGTCCGCGCCGCCTAGCGCCAGCGAGCATCGCGCTTTCACATTCGGTCCGTCTCAGAGCGACGATGGCAAGCGTGTGATGTAACACATGAGCCGGTCCGTCTCGGACCGGTCAAGTGTGCATAGCCGGTCCGTCTCGGACCGGTTAAGTGTTGCATAGCCGGTCCGTCTCGGACCGGTTGTCACGCGTCTGCTATCGCTCGTTTAGCCCACATGCTGCTTGGTGTACACGTAAGCGCGCTGAGCCTTAACGCAAGTGGCGCGAAAGGGGAGCGGGTTGCGGACGCCCGACAAACGGAGCGTCTCGAGCG
>CAZZBK010000040.1:31693-38937 GCA_964652155.1 uncultured Planctomycetaceae bacterium
GTGGCGCGAAAGGGGAGCGGGTTGCGGACGCCCGACAAACGGAGCGTCTCGAGCGTCCCTTTGCGAAAAACCAGTTCGCCGCAGGGGTACCACTCCTGTCCCGGTAACACGATCAGATCGACCGTGTCGAACTCGTCGAGGGAGCAACTGCGGAGTTCCTTGTTTTTCAATCCGCGTTCGATAATCACCCGGCGATTGGTGAGCCGATACCGCTGTCCGAACAGCAGTTCGACAAAATAGCGCGGCACGACCAGCGGAATGGACAGCAAGGCAATCAGGTTGCCGAGCGTGACGATCGGCGGAAAGCCGACCTTCGATTGGCACAGTTGCCCGAGCAACTGCCCAAAACCGATGGCACCCAGCGAGGGCCAGGTGACAATACTAGTTACTTCAGCTTGTTCGGGCGGCGTGACACCAGAGATGACTTGCTTCATGGCACGGACGAGTTTCATGGAATTTCGAGGTCGAGTCGCTTAGAATATCGCGCGGTGGATTAAATTACTAGGCAGGCCAACATGAGCAATTCCGATCCCGCCGACCCCGCAAAAGAGCCCTCGCAAGCCGGCTTTTATCCCGGCTCGCCGCCGCCCCCTCCGCCGGGCTCAACGCCAGCGGGCGCGGCGCAAGGCTCGCCGGGCTCGACAGGCTTTGCCACCGACGAGTCGCTCGGCGAACGTTTGAAGCCGGCCGTCGAGGCGGCCAAGGTCACCGCTCAACGCACGGCCGCCGCCGCCCAAGCGACCGCCCGCCGCGCCTGGCCCATCATCGAGCCGATCATCCAGCAAGGCTGGATCAACCTTCGGGTCTGGGTCCCGGCCCTGGCCAACCCCGACTTTCGCGATCGACAAGTCGTGTACCCCGCGCGCGAGTTTCGCGCGCGCGGCGTGTGGACGATCGAACTCCCGCAGCAGTGCGGCCTGAGCGATCAGACCACGGGGCTCGAGGCGACGACGCTCCGCGAGTCGCTGCGCTGCTTCGAGTTGCCGATGCAAATCATCGGCGGTGCCGCGGCCAGCTTCGGCTTCTTTGCCCTGCTGTGGCTGTGGCTCGGCGGCTTCTCGTTGTTCTGCCTCACACTGCTGAGCCTGGTCGGCGGCGGTGCCGGCCTGTGGCTTAAAAGCTGGGCCGAGCAAATCCATCTCGTGATCTACTCGACGAGCGAACATAAATCGAGCGTGCAATTTCCCGAGGCGGTGATCTTCGACGACGCGCTCTATCTCATGCTGCCCAGCAGCACACTGGCCAACGCGGCCCGCATGCAGATCGCGCAACAGCGGCGCGCGCAGAACAAGTACGGCGTGGCCGGCACGGCCGACGAGACACCGGCTCCCGCGTCGGCCGCCCCCGCGCGCACCCCACCCCCTCCAGCGCAGCCCTTCAAACGCGAAGAACTCCCACCGATCAAACTCGATGACTGACGAAATCGAAGCGACCCTCCCACGGTCCTATGTCTGTCGCAGCGAAGCGGACGAGTTCGAGTTGGCGCTACGCACCGGAGCGCGGAGCGTCGGCTGCTTCATGCTCATCTGGCTCACGGGCTGGACCGCCGCATGCGCGGTGCTCAGCTATAAGTACCTCACAACCGACGAGGCAATCTTCCTATACGCTGGGCTGGCCATGTGGACGTTCTGGCTCGTCAGCTTCTTCATGATCCTGAGCTCGTTCTTCGGAAAATTCCGGCTCTCGCTCAACCCCGACGGACTCACCTTAGCCGAGGGCCTGTTCTTTCCGCGTGTACGGCGACAGTATCCGCTCGACGAACTGTTCGGATTCCAAGAGTGCCTCACCCAACAGGGAAACAAAGGACGTGTGACCTATCAGATCGAGGTCCGCTGCTGGGGCATCCCACACCAGTTCGGACAACAGCTCTCGGGGGACGAGCGCGAAGAGGTCGTGAAGTTGCTCAACGCCGCGCTGACGCACCTCAAGCAGCGCCGACTCAATCGCGCTCAACTCCCCGACGCGCCGCGAATCATCGTGCGCCGCGACGCCGCGAGCCGCGGCGACGACCCGCACGAATTGCCCTCGATCACCGCGGCCGACCGTCCCTGCGATCCCCCCGAGGACTGCCGCTGGCAACACCACGACGACATCGACGCCGACGTGTTCAGCAATCGCGGCCGACTCGAGCTGAAACAAATCCTGTTGCTCGCGGTGGTCAGCGCCTTCTGGAATGGCATCGTCAGCGTGTTCATCTTCGGGGGGCTGCTCGGCTGGCTCCCCGGCGGACATCAACTTCGCGGCACTGAGTGGTTGTTTCTGTTTCTCTTCCTGGTCCCGTTCGAGCTGATCGGGCTATTCCTGATTGGGTCCGTGCTGTTCAAGATCCTCGAGCCCGTGCGGGTCACGCGCTGGACGCTCGACGCGCAGGGAGTCACGTGCCGCGTCGCGTGGCTGGGGCTCGGCTGGCGATGGTCGCAGCCGATCGCGCAACTCGAGCGGATCGAGATTCGCCGCGAAAGCTACCAAGACCGTCTGCTCAAAATCCGTTTCGCCCCCTGTAGCTCGCGGTACCCGTTTCCTCAAACCAGCGAAAAATTCAGCCTGCTCTTTTTCGCTCCCGAGGGCAAGCAAGTCGCCGGCCTCCACGACCTCACGCGCGGCGAGGCGGTCTGGTTCGCTCAAACGGCGCTCAGCCATCGCTTGCTCAACTGGAGTTAACGCATGTCGAGTGCGACGGTCGTCATTCTCGGCGCGGGCATCAACGGCGCGGCACTGGCCCGCGAGCTGATCTGCCAGCGCGTCGCAGTCACGCTCGTCGACACGCATGATATCTCCGGCGGGGCCACCGCCTATTCCTCGCGACTCATTCACGGCGGGCTCCGCTACCTCGAATACGGCGAGTTCGCGCTCGTTCGCGAGTCGCTCGAAGAACGCGAACGACTGCTCCACCAAGCCAGCGCGTGGGTCAAGCCGCTGCGGCTCTATGTTCCCGTCCGCTCGCGACTGAGCGGACTCATCCCGTCGGGGATGAAATTTCTTGGCCTGGAACGCTGGGCACCCCGGCATCGCGAGCGCGGGCTGTGGCTCGTGCAGTGCGGGCTCATGCTGTACGACTACCTGGCCCGCTCGTCGCAATTGCCCCGGCACCGCACGCATCGCGTCGGGGCCCTCACGCCATTGCCGATCGTCGACCCGCGCCGCAGTCGCTGGCTGTGCGAGTATTTCGACGCACAGGTGCGCTATCCCGAGCGGTTCGTCGTCGCGCTGCTCGCCGACGCACGCCGCGAAGCCGAGCGGACCGGTACACCGCTCGCCGTTCACACCTACGCGCGCGCCCGACTCGATGGTCAGCGCGTGATTATTGATCGCAACGATGGCGTTGAACTCGCGCAGCTTGAGCCGTCGGCCGTCATCAACGCCACCGGCGCGTGGGTCGACCGGACCCTCGAACAGTTGCTACCGCGCGACTCCTCCGAGACTCCACTCTCCCCTCGCGGGACAGGGGCCGGGGGTGAGAGAGTGCCCGCAGCGCCTCAGGCCCCACGGCTGATGGCCCCCACCAAGGGCAGCCACCTCGTCCTGAATAGCGAACGCTTGCAACAACGCTTGAACGGATCGGGCCTGTACGCCGAAGCCGACGACGGCCGGCCGGTGTTCATCTTGCCGCTCGGTCCGGTGCAGTTGATCGGCACCACCGACTTGCCCTACGACGGTGACCCGCGCGACGCGGTGGCCACCGACGACGAAATTGACTACCTGCTCTCGACCGTCAATCGCTATCTGGCCGACCCGTCGGGCTCGATCGTGTCGCGCGACGATCTGCTGTATCACTACAGCGGCGTGCGACCGTTGCCCGCCGCGCACACATCGAGCACCGCGGCCGTGACGCGGCGGCATTGGATTCATGAGCACACCGACGCGCCGCTGCCGCTCGTCTCGCTCATCGGCGGCAAGTTGACGACCTGCCGCGCACTCGCCGAGCAAACGGCCGACCTGCTGCTCGCGCGACTCAAGCTGCCCCGGCTCACGTCGACCCGCGAACGACCGTTGTCGACCGACAGCGTGCCCGATCGGGTCATGGCCGAACGCGCCTCACCTCCGCCGGACCCCATCGTCGGCACGTCACTGTCTCGCCGCGTGGTCATGGAAGTGATTCGCCACGAATGGGTCAGCACGCTCGACGATCTGGTCGAACGCCGCCTGATGCTGCTCGACGAGCCGCGATTGTCACGCGCCTCGCTCGTGGAATTGGCACGGCTGCTCGTCGAGCACGGCAAACTCGCGGAGTCTGCGATCGATCATACCGTCGACGCGACCATCGAAAGAATCGCGAAACATTATGGACGGAAGTTGAGTTGATTGGTCTTTAATCCCTCTCCCTTTGGGAGAGAGTGGTGAGCGAAGCGAACCGGGTGAGGGCTGTGGGCGTGACCCACTCGAATTTGACCGATCACGCGCCGCGAACCGCCCTCATCCGGCCTTCTGCCACATTCTCCCGGAGGGAGAAGGAGTTGTTGGCTCCGAATCGAGTGATTGCTTTACTTGAACTTGCGGCTGTCGAGATCGTGGAGCTTCATGAGCCGACAGAGGGTGCCGCGAGGCAATTGGGCTTGGTGGGCGGCCGCCATGACGTCGCCCCGATGTCAGCCGAGCAGATCGCTGAGGTAGCCGCGCTCGAACATCGCCACGTGGGCGTCGCGCATCGCGAAGTACCCTCGCGGCGCGGGTTGGGCCACCGACCTCGATGCACGCAGGCCAAGTAACTCGCGGCCGTTGGCGGTCCACTTCAGCCAGGGAAGCACGCGAACCCCACGGGCCGCAGTAAAAGTCGCGATCTTCGATAGTCACGACGCATTGCCCTGATGCCGTGTGCAGGCAGGGCTTGGGGAAGCGACGAACGAGACGGGGCATGGCAACAACTCTCCCGGTGAGCAAAGCCGTAAGTACGGTTTTACCGATGGTCGATGTTGTTGCGTGGCCCGACTCTCTGAACGACGCAAGGTATTGTTTTAATTCACCTTGCGTCGAGTGGGCGGCACAGGAACCGAACACCTAGCGAAAACGCGGCAAATGTAGGTGTTCACGATGAAAGCGGCGCAGAATCCGGCGCAGTCGGCGCACAATCAACGACAATTGACGCCGACTTGGCCCTGATCGTCGAGCGGTGGCCGACGCTCCTCGTTGAGCAACGCGAAGCCATCCTGCGGCTCATCGGCGGTTAAGGAAACGTCTGGCCAGCAAGAAACTGACCGTGAGAATACCCCCAGGCTTCGGTTGATACACCAATTGCCAAGGGCCCCTCTCGATGTGCTGTCCCGAACCCCGTTGCGATATTCAATAAGAGCAAAAGCGCTCTCATTATTCTCAGAACTCTCTTCGCTGGTTATTACTCGTGAATTCTGCGAATTGTGAGAGCGCTTTTTACGGTACGCTTTTGATGGGCAACTTCGATGTGGGCTTCGCGCCACGACCATTTCCAGAGGCCGGCGCAGACGCCCCAGTAGACTTCTCAAACGATGGAAGTGGATCTCCCGCCGCGGAGTGGCAAGTCAGCCTTGGGCGACGTCTCGTTGAGTTCGGTCGACACATCAGAGTGTGGTAGTTGTTGAGAATTTGCGACTCAAGCGGTCTGGGGGCCCCAAGCCATCCCAGTTTTTGCCCAGACCCCCGGGGTGTTTTGCGAGACCGGAGTGTGATTTAACTTGTCGATGATGATTGTGAAATCAAATCTTAACTAGTGCTGTTCGCACTTGGCGTTAAAGATCACATTCACGATCGGCCCATCTCACCGAATTGCTACGACTGATTGAAGGTTGAGCCGGATTTCCACTTGTTTGCGGACACCGAAGGACGGCCGGACAACTAACGATCGAAGTCGACGACGCCGCAAGCTACGGGCCATACGGCATGGCGAACGCCGTCTTCCAGTTCTTGATTGGACGGCCGCGTCAGTTGAACCTGAAGAGTTTGTTCGACATTACGAATTCGCTCTAAGACTTCTGCAATCGGCGGTGCTTTTACTCGCGGCGTAGCCGCGACAAGACCGTCGAATAACTTCCGGCGATTCTCGCCCTGCTGCAAAACCGGGTCGCCGTCGATGCCTGCCGTGTACGAAAAAAGCGTGGAACCCATTTCCGCCCATCCCATTTGGGCATCCGTACGCACTGACTGTCGGAGGAAAAAGAAGACGGAGAACCGCTCGGCATCGATGCCTTCAGGAAGAGGCCGATCTCCCGGCCAACGGACGTAAAGGAATCCCGTTGGAATATCGGGGAATGCCGCGGATTTTAGAAGAGTTCGGACTTCCGGCAAATTGAGCCCCAACTGCTCAGCCGACTCGTTGTTTTTTCCGAAAACGGGGATGCCGCCCTGATCGCAGCATGCGAACGATCGTCCCTCAGGCGACCTAAGCACGATCGCCGTTTCCTCGCTCGATTCGAGTTCTCCGTCGACCCAATCAAATCGTTGCTTGACAAAGTCGTCGGCGACGGTCCATTTGGCTTGAGACTGTAGAAACCCGCCGACGTCCGACCATGTCGCAAGCCCGGGAGACTGAGCGCGAATATGCTTCTGCGATTCGGCAAACTTACGATCGAACTCTTGCCAAGCCGAAAAGCCTTCTCGCACCACGCGTGCGATTTGCTCCTGATCGCCGGGCGTGAGCGGCGCTACCGGTCCGTTCGCAAGAACGCTCTGTAATTCTTCCGGCGGAACAAGGCACATCACGCGCGAGAACACTTGCTCAAATCGTTCCGGCGCGACCATCGTCGAGGTGATCGTTTGCAGCTTGTCGCGGGCAACGCGATAGGCGTGTTCCTCGCGGCTGTCTTTGACGACGAGCGTTTCAACCATAATCGTTCGCCGTGACCCGAAACGGTGAACGCGGCCGACGCGTTGTTCCATATCCATCGGATTCCAAGGAACGTCTATGTGAACTAGGTGACGTGATACCTGAAGGTTGATTCCCTCGCCCCCGGCACGAGATGAGACTAGGAATTGCGGGCCGTCCTGCCGATGAAACGCGTCGACCTCCATCTGTCTTTCAGAATTGGATTGCCCACCGATAATTAACGCGGGACGTTTTCCGACGACTCGTTCCAAATAGTGAGCAAACGCCGTGACGGTTTCAATGGGCTGCGCGAACAACACGACCTTCTCACCACCGCAACGGTCGAGCACTTTCTCTTTAATAATCTGCCACTTGGCATCAGCGGATCGACCAAGAATTCGTAGTCCTTGGCTAAGCAAGCCGCCGATCTCTGCCGTATCATCGGTGTCGGCGTCTACGTCGGATTCCATGT
>CAZZBK010000041.1:0-35618 GCA_964652155.1 uncultured Planctomycetaceae bacterium
TGGCACTACAGCGAGTACGACCTCAACGGCAACGGCAAGGTCGAGTTTGAAGAGAGCATGCACCGCACGATTGCCACGGTCGTGATCAAGGACGACCTGCTCTACGTGCCCGACTTCAGCGGCCTGGTCCACTGTGTCGACGCCAAGACCGGCAAGCCGTACTGGACCCATGACCTGTTCGCGGCCACCTGGGGTTCGGCGATGGTGGTCGACGGCAAGGTGTTTGTCGGCGACGAAGAAGGCAAGCTGACGATTTTCAAGCATGGCAAGACCAAGGAGATCATCGCCGAGATCGACATGATCAACTCGATCTACAGCTCGCCGATGGTCGCCAACAACGTGCTGTACATTGCCAACAAGACCCACTTGTTCGCGATCGAGGTCAAAGAGTAAGCCGATTTTTCCGAGTTAGCCGCGACGCGAAAGCGGAGCGCGAAACCATCGCGTTGTCGAGCGGTACGCGACGGTCATGCGCTCCGCTGCGCGTCGCGGCTAACGAAGATCTTTATTGGGCGAGCGCAGTGCTTAGCGCACGCGGCACTTGAAGCGGACGAGGCCCCCTTGGCCCGCTTCGAGCGGCTCGTCGATTTCCCAGCGCAGCACGAGTGTGCCGACCTCTTGTGTCGTGGCGCTAAAATTCGCCGCCACGCTCGCTTGAGCGCTGTCGCTTACATATTCCAGCCGGGGCGTAAGGTGATCGATCACCACGATGTTCCCCAGCGGAGCCGTGCCGACATTGTCGAAGCGGATCGTGAAGTCGACGATGTCGCCGCTCTGCGCGTTGTCGGTGCTCGCCAGCTTGAATAATCGCAGCGCGGCGCGGCGATTGTCTTCGACCATGTAGGTCGACTGAGCTTTCTGTGCCGTCTGCACTCCCTTGGCCTGTTTGCCGTCGAGCAACACCTGCACCGCTTGGTCAGCGCTCCAGACGATCGCGGCGTCGCTGGCCGATGCTAGCCGACCCTTCTCGCGATTGTCGAACTCGCCGCTGCGAATGAGCCGCAGGTTCTCATAGGGCATGAAACCGTCCTGGTAGCCGTAGGGCAAGACTTGCTTCGACAGCAGGCCATCCCCTTGGCGCGTGCGGAAACCTTCCGGCAACATCGCCGCGGCATGATCGCCGAGTCCCTCACGCTGCAAACTTGTCGACGCGAGTTGCGCGCGTTCTTCGGTCACGGCGCGGGTCTTGAGTTCGATGCCGTCGGCGCGATCGGACTGCTCGTTTTCGATCAGCCCACTCACGACGCGCACCGCGCCAAATCGCGGCGCGTAGAGGCAAACCTTGTTCGAGGCTTCGACATGCGTGCGGCCATCGAGCGTGTCGAAATGCGCGATCGTGTCCTGCGGGTCGAGTCCGCGAACTTTCCAATCCGGGGCCACATTGACCCCCAGTCCTCGATCGCCGCCGTCACAAACGCACTCGTCAGCGGAGTTGCACGCTCCGCGCCGCATGGCCATCGCAGTGCCGCTCGCACAGTCGCGGCAACCGATGGGGCAGGGGAGGGGAGGGGGGGCGCTCGAGAACGCCGCTTCGTAACTCACCAACTGCGCCTCCGGCGCGTATCCCTGAGGGCTCGACGCAGCCGGTTGAGGACGGTTGGCACGCCGCGTCAGTGGAGTCCACGGTTCGTTGCCTCCCCAAGGCGCACGACAGGAGCAGAGCATCAATGTCGCCAGGGCGATGACGGACCAGGTTCCAGGTCGTTCGCGCATCACTTGATCCCCTGCTGCAAAAGGGCCGATCGATTGGCCGCGGCCGGCACGACCAGCGACGGCGGTTCGGTGGCCGGCGTCTGAAACACGATCAGCGGCGCGACATTGGTCGCAAATTCAACATCGGCTCCGAAACGCTCGTCGGGTTGTCGTCCGCCGATGCGGATAATTGCCAATGGTCGCCCCCAACGTTTCGCTTCCTGCCAGGGGTCGACATGCGGCGCGGCTTCGTACCACGGGGTCTTGTGCGGTTCGTGGTTGATGGGGAGCGCCGAGTCGGGGTCTTCCACATAGATGACGCGCGTCACGAATCGGCCTCCGAGGGCCGTTCGCAAATCGTCCTCGTTGAGCTCGATCGGAATCGGGAACTTGGCCGACTGTCCCACGGGCGCGTAGAGTCGATCGCACAATTGCACGCTGGGATACACGGACGTCCCCTCGTCTTCGCCGCTGATGCCCGTGACCTTGAAGCGATAACAGGCCCCGATATGCAAGCCGACCTGCAACGGGGCTTGTCGCGGCTCGACAAAGCGGCTTTGCACGACCCAGGCCACGCGCAGCGACTCAGAGCCGGTGAACAGCACGGGCTGAAAGTAGCCCGGCGTCGCGCCGCTGCGAGGGAATTCGCGCCGTGAAATACCCTCGCCAGGCCATGACGACGTTCCCGAAGCGAGTTGGGCCTGGGCGGTCAACGGCGAGGTAAGAATCAGCACCAACAACACGCCCAAGATTCTTGTCAGGGAGTGGCAATGGGGGCCATGCTCACGTCTGCGTGAGCATGTTCGAGAGCATGGCCTCTCACTGGGTACGGCGGGTTGATCGTGCGCGCTGGCCATGACTCCTCCGCTCAGCACCTATTGAACATCGAAAAAGCAGCGCGGCCGGCAGGTTGGGTTCCTCTTCCGGCCGCGCGACGAAGGCTCTTGAACCGACCGCTTACTGCGGAGGGCAGTCGTCAGCGCGACGACCAAACGGCCAGCGAAACGCCGTGCGCACGTTCTCTTGGATGTACGAACTCGACGGCGGACGCGGATAACTCATGCCGGGCGTCTGACGGACGTGAATCCGTTGTGTGTCGACCGGCTCGGGAATCTTGGTGAACGTGTGATTGCGGATGACCTGCTTTTGCAGCCCGGCCGGAGTCCCCAACGGAATATGCGGCGGTCCCGGCAGTCCGAGCGGCGTACCCGTGATGGGCATTCCGTACTGAGCGGTCGACACGCCACTCACAAAGCCGGGCGCGTCTCCGCTCGCCGCGACAACCGAGCCATCGACGGTCTCTTGCACGCCGGGCACTTCCAGGTCTTTATTGCCCAAGCGAATGATCGCCATGATCGAGCCGCGGCGATCGGCCTCGACAATCGGATCAACGCCCGGATCGAGTCGCGTGCTTACCAGGGTCTCGACCCCCGCGATGGCAAGTTCTTGAAACTCGGCATCGGGCAGATAGATGACCTTGGTCACGAAGTTGCCGGTCAGCACCTGATCAAAATCTTCCTCGGTGAGTTGGAAAGGGATCGCGTTGTGCGCCAAGTACGCATCGGTGCGCGGCATGGTCGGCGCGATCTCGAGCGTGGGATACAGCTCGATTCCCGGTCGGGCTGGAATCTCGGTCAGCTTGAGACGGTAGATGGCGCCTTGGCCAAAGTTGAACCGGCCGGGGGACACGAGCGGTTCGCTGTCGAACTGCCCCATGCCGCCGGCGTCCCAGGTGACTTGCATCCCCTCGGGTCCGACGAAGTGGACCTGCGAGCTGACTTCTTGCACCGCTCCGGCACCAGCGCCGTTACCCAGCAGCATGACACCGGGGCCGGGCCCACCGACGCCTGGGCCGGGATGGGTCATCTGTACGGAGGGTGGCAGGTTGTGATGAAACGGCGACTTACAGCCGACCGTGGCGGCGAGTGCGCCCAACAGAATGATACGAGCTTTCATGCTTCTAGTTCCCCCGTCTTGTGAAGTGCGAACCTGCGCTGGGCCGCCGAACATTCTGACCCCGCGCGGGTCTCTGGACTTCCGGCTGTCTATGTGGATGGTTGGGTCGTGTTGGGCCTGATCCGCGTCGCATTGACGTGGACCCGAAAGGGCTCGCTTCTTAGAATGCGATTCCCCTGAGGTATTCGTCGGCGCGGTACAACGCGTTTCTTTGATAAATTCAGCACAACCGGACCATGAAGCAGCGTTTACCCATCTTGCCGCTGGCGCTGGCATTGCTGTCAGGTCCTCTGCTTTGGCACCTGGGAAAGACGGCCTGGATGGGTCCGCCCTCCAAGGTCGAACTCCCCGTCGAGAGCGAGCACACTGCGGCGCTCAATGCCGTCCCAATCGTGCTGGCCGCGCCGGGCGTCGACCCGCAAAAGCTCTTGCAGCACGTGCTCGACACGCTCGAGAGTCATAAGGCGATTTCGGCCAAAATGCGGCAGCGGGGCGAGTTCTTCGACATCCCCATCCTCACCAGCGGGGTCTATGTGCATGCCCCCGCCAGTTCGCACCGGCTGCGCATGGATGTGGCCATGCAGTTGGGAGACCGCAAGGGAGGCTTCCAGCAAATCGCCGATGGCAGCGAACTCTGGGTCCGTCGCGATCTCATCACCAAACCGACCATTCAACGCGTCGAACTCAATAAGGTCCTGGCTTATGAAAAACAGCATAAACCTGAGGGCTCGCCGCTGATCAACCACCTCGTCGGGCTCGGTGGCCTGCCGCGACTCATCCGCTCGCTCGATCGTTCGTTTCTCTTCAATACGGTGGCCAGCACCAAGCTCAACGACCTCGATGTCTACGTGCTGCGCGGCGTCTGGCGCAATGAAGTGCTGGCGCGACTCTTGCCCGATCAGAAGGCTGCCATCCTCGCGGGCAAGAGCGCCAATCTGGTCGAACTCGCTGAACAGGTCCCCGACGAAGTCGTGCTGTATCTGGGACGCGATGACTTATTTCCCTATCGCATCGAGTTTCTCCGCACCCCGGTGGCACAAAAGGCACGCCGCGGTGAGAGTCCGCTCGCAACCAAGATATTGCTCGTCACCGAATTCTACGACGTGCAGTTGAACCAGTTCATCGACTCGAGCGTGTTTAATTTCGATCCCGGGGCGACCGACGTGATCGATTGGACTCCCAATTACTTGTACGACCGATTGGTCTGGCCCCGATAAATCGATCGTAGCGGTTAAGAAAACGTGGGCCTTGGCATGCGAGTTGACCGATCTTGAGTGCTATCCGACACCAATTCAGGTGGCGGGCAGTCCTTGAGAACGGCCCATGTCTCGCGATGGCACTGGTAGCGGCGATAGCGTTTCGCTGGCACGCGTCTTTCTGATCCTGCTTGGCGCGGCGGCGCTGCTTGGCGCGTGTGAATGGGATCACTATCGCCGGCTGATCCAGTGGAGTTCGCTGCATGTCACGCGCGCCGATCGCTGCGTGCTCGCGTGGATCATCTGCACCAAGAGCGTTTGCCTGGCGCTGCCTTGCTTGGCGCTCGACGCACTCTTGCGGCGATTCATCTCGCGCCGCGTTGCCGAGAGCATCTGGCTCACCAGTCTCAGCACCATCGGCGCTTATCTGGTCATCGACTTGCGCGTCCAAGCGACCAGCGGCAATCATGCCTGGACCTATGTCACGTATCTTACCGACCGCTCGACCTGGGAATGGATCGGCGGGGCAGGGGGGCTCGCCACCCAGTGCCTGCTGGTCGTGACGCTGACCACACTCACTACCGTGGCGTTGAACGTGATCGCACATCGTCTCTCAGTACGTTGCATAACTCGCTACCCGACAGCAGGGCAGGGGAGGGGAGTCGCCGCGTCCTATGCAATTCTGACGCTGCTCACCTGGGCTGTCGTCCCCGCGCATGCGCTCGTCACACGCGGCCAGGCCGTCGATCGCCTGCATGCTTCGCTCCCGTGCGACCCGTTGGCCCAGTTCATCGACGTCACGGCCAATCCGCAACTGGAACAATTTCGTCTGACGATCAACGATCAATTGCAACGAGCGTTTAAGAATCTTGCGCCGCAACTCACCCAGGCCTACGAAGTCGACCGTCACGAGATACCGATCACCGCTGCGAAACCGCACGTCGTGCTCTTTGTGCTCGAAAGCCTGCGACACGACGTCTGGTCAAGCGAGATGATGCCGCAACTCGCCGCCTGGGCTCAAACCGGCCTACGGCTCGATCGACACTACGCGGGCTCGAACTGCTCGCACCTCGGCGTGTACGGCTTGCTCTACAGCCGTTCGCCGCTCGGGTATCATCCGACGCTCGACGCAAACGTGCCGCCGCAGGCTTGCGTGACCTTCAAGCAAGTCGGCTATGAGTGCTCGTATGTCGCCTGCGACACGATTCAGTGGATGCGCATGAACGAGTACATCGAAGGGGGCGGCTTCGATCAGGTTCATATCGAAGATCATGACGACTGGGTCGGTGACGACCGCCGAGTGCTCAAGCACGTGCGCGAAAAACTCGCTTCGGCCGAGCGGCCGCAATTCATCGTCTGCTTTCTCAGTTCGACCCACTGTCCGTACTTATACCCCGATGAGTTTGACCAGCATGGTCCGGTGATCCCGGCCGAGACCGTCTCAAGCACGACCATCGCGCGCCGCGAGGAGGTCACCAACCGCTATCGCAACTCGGTCGCGTTCCTCGACGCCGAGGTATCCGACACGATCCGCGAACTCGACCCAAATCAGCATGTGATCGTCGTGACGGGGGACCACGGCGAGTCGCTCTTTGACGATGGCACGCTCTCGCACTGGGGACGACTCTCGGAATTTCAATGTCGCACGCCGCTCGCCATTGTCGGCCCGGGCTTTGAGAGCGCAACGGTCAACACGGCCACCACGCATGCCGATGTGCTGCCGACTATCTTGCACGCGTTGTGCGGCGAGCACGTGGAACTGGCCCACACCCACGGACGTGACCTGCTCGACGAAACGCCCGCCGACCGTGTACTGTTGGCGACGATGAATCAGCGTGGCCCCTTGGAGCAAGCCCGCCATTGGGAGGCGTTACTCATCGACGGCCAAGAACGGCTCAGCCTCCACATCTCGCCACGCGACGGTCGGATCGTGGCCCGCGGCTGCCTCGACCTCGACGGCAAATTTGACCCTCAGCAGTCGCCGCCTGCGGAGCGTGCTGAGCCCTTCGGTCGTACCGTGACCGCTGCGCTCGAGCGACTCGTGAGGTAAGGGCAGGGGAGGGGAGGAGTGTGAACAGGTGAACATGAGTGCTACTCCTCAGCCCCTCAGCTCCTCCACTCGCTCTCCCCCCGCCCCCTCGCCCCTCATCCCTCCGCTATCTATAATCATCTTTTCCACAAAAACGGTCATTTCCCGTCAGGAGACTCGTTCGTGTTCGACACCGTGGCCATTGTCGGCGCTACTGGCGCAGTGGGTGGATTGATTCGCAACCTTCTTGAGCAGCGCCAGTTCCCCTACAAGCGCATCAAGTTCTTGGCCTCGAAACGATCGGCCGGCACGAAACTCACGTTCAAGGGGGCCGAGCACACGGTCGAGGAACTCACCCCCGAGGCGTTCAACGACATCGATCTGGCCATTGGCTCCACGCCCGACGAGGTGGCCAAGGATTTTGTCCCCTGGGCCGTCGATCGCGGCTGCGTCGTCGTCGACGAGAGCGGCTACTGGCGCATGGATCCCACGGTGCCGCTGGTCATTCCCGAGGTGAATCCCGAGGCCGTGAAGAACCATCACGGGCTGATCGCGAGCCCCAACTGCTCGACGACCCAACTGGTCGTGGCGCTCAAGCCGCTGCACGACGCCGCGCGGGTCAAACGCGTTGTGGTCAGCACCTATCAGGCCACAAGCGGCGCGGGGGTCGCTGGCCAGCGCGATCTCGAAAACGGTTCGCACATGCACTTGCACGGCCAGTCATATAAGTACGAGACGTTCGCGCATCCGATCGCGTTTAACTTGATCCCGCAGATCGGCTCGGCTAAGCATGAGGGCTACACCAGCGAAGAGATGAAGATGGTGTACGAGACGCGCAAGATCATGGGTGACGATTCGATTCAGGTTTGCCCCACGTGTGTGCGCGTGCCGGTGAGTAACTGCCACAGCGAGAGCATTCTGGTCGAGACCGAGCGCAAGGTGACCGCCGAGGAAGCGAAGCGATTGTTCGCCGCGTTCCCCGGAATCATCGTGATCGACGACCTGCCCAACAAACAATATCCGATGCCGCTCAACTGCAACGATCGCGACGAGGTGTTTATCGGCCGGATTCGCGAAGACCTCTCGTCTCCCAACGGCCTGGCGTTCTGGTGCGTGAGCGACAACCTCCGCAAAGGGGCAGCCACCAACGCGGTGCAAATTGCCGAACTGCTGGTCAAAGGGGGCTACGGAATCAAGAAGAAGGCCGTGGCCTCGGCCTAGCCACGTGTCCCGCGATGAATGCCCAGCCATGAACGAACCGCGGGATTCATCGAGCAGTCCGCGCCGCCGCGACGGCCGTTGCGTGCGGCTCGTGCTCGCCTATGACGGCACGAACTACGCCGGCTGGCAATGGCAACTTAATCATCCGTCGATCCAAGCGGCCGTTGAAGCGGCCATCTTGAAAATCACCGGCGAGTCGGTCCGCGTCGTCGCCAGCGGGCGAACCGATGCCGGCGTGCATGCCTTGCGGCAGGTCGCGAACTTTATCTGCCAAAGCCAGTTACCCTGCGACGCCATGCACCGCGCGCTCAATGCCGTGTTGCCGAGCGACATTGTGGTGCTCGAGTTGGCCGACGCCCCGCCTCGTTATCACGCGATTCTCGACACGGTCCGCAAACGGTACCGTTATGTGATCGACGACGGCGATCGGCCCGACATTTTTTTGCGCAACTATGCCTGGCACTACCGCGAACCGCTCGACGCCGACGCGATGCATCGCGCCGCGCAGGCGTTCGTGGGCACGCATGACTTTGCCAGCTTTCAAGGGAGCGGCAGCCGCCGACTCTCCAGCATCCGCACGATTCATGACGTGATCGTGCGCCGCTGCGCAACACACGAGTTAGCGATGTTCGCCACGCATCCGCCGATCATGCAACCGTCGCGCGTCGTGACGTTCGAGGTCGAGGCGGCGGGCTTCTTGTACAACATGGTCCGCATCATGGCGGGCACGCTGGTCGAGGTGGGGAGCGGCGAGCGCAATGAGGCTTGGCCTGCCGAGGTGCTGGCGCGGCGCGATCGTCGCGCCGCCGGCATGACCGCTCCGCCGCAAGGGTTGTTTCTGATCGCCTCGTGGGAGAGGGAAGTGAGGGGGGTGGAGGAGTAGCAGAGTGGCGAAGTGTTCAGCTATTGCGACGTTAGCCGCGACGCGCAGCGGAGCGCGTAACGATTGCTTGCCGGTAAGCTCGCCTTACGCGCTCCGCTTCGCGTCGCGGCTAACCCCTCCACTCCTCCACACGCTCCCGCCCCTCCCCATCGCGTCCTAAATCGGCTAAATTAGCCCTCATCATTCACCACTCCAGTCTCCAGTCTCCGGTCTCTCCATGACTCGCCTCTCTTTTGAGCGTCCGATCTACGAACTGGAAGCAAAGCTGGCCAAGCTCGAAGCGGCCAATGGCAGCTCACCGGCGTCACAAGATCAGATCCAACAGGTGCGCCGCGAACTGCTCGAGCTGAAGCGGAAAATCTACAGCAACCTGGAGCCGTGGCAGACGGTGCAAGTGTCGCGGCATCCTGATCGGCCAATGACCACCGATTACCTGTCGCTCGTGTTCGACGAGTTCTACGAGCTGCACGGCGACAAGGCCTTTGGCGACGACCGCGCATTGCGTACCGGCTTTGCCAAGCTCGATCAATACAAGGTCATGGTCGTCGGCCATCAGAAAGGCAAAACGCTCAAGGAGCGCAACGCCTGTTACTTCGGCTGCGCGCATCCCGAGGGCTATCGCAAAGCCATCGGCAAAATGAAGCTCGCCGCCAAGTACGGTGTGCCGGTCATCTGTTTCATCGACACGCCCGGTGCCTACCCGGGCATTGGCGCCGAGGAACGTGGCCAGGCGCAGCTCATCGCCACCGCGATGTTCGAGATGTCCCGGCTCGAAACGCCGATCATCTGTGTTGTCATCGGCGAAGGGGGCTCGGGCGGAGCGCTGGGGATCGGCGTGGGGGACAAAATCGCGGTCCTCGAACACGCCTACTATTCAGTCATTAGCCCGGAGGGTTGCGCGGGCATTATTTGGAAGAGCCATACCTTTGCCGAGCAGGCGGCCAAGGCGCTCAAGATGACCAGTCGCGATTTGCTCAAGCTGGGCGTGATTGACGACGTGATCGAAGAGCCGCTCGGCGGCGCGCATCGCGACCCGCAACAAATGGCCACGCGGCTCAAGCTTTATTTGCTCAAATGCCTGCGCGAGCTGACCCCCAAGCCGCGCGCCAGTCTGCCCGACGAGCGTTACAACAAGTTCCGCCAGATGGGCGTATTCATCGAGCCCGCGCTCTCCTAGAACCGCGAGCTGTGGTCGCGCTGCATTTGAATTGAAAGCGGTCTGGGGTCTTTGAATGAAGATCGCGACCGGAGCTCGCGGCTATATGGGAAGCCCCAGGATTGCAAAGATCGCCCCCCAACCGCCCGTTGGCAACGTCCGATAATGTTTCTTATGTTCGGTTTTTGGTCGATATCACGGCCGAAAACCGCACTTCGTGGAAACACATAAACTGGCCTCGCGGGCCTCTGCCCGACCGCGTCACGAGCGGTTCAGGATGGCAACACGGCTGCGGCAAGAAATCCAGCTCGCAAATTAAAACGGCCGGGCATTGGGGTCGCGGCCGTAGCGATCGGCCGGAGGGCTGACCGGCGACGGCGGCAACGACTGCTGGGGCACGTAACGCGAGCCGCCGAAAGGATCGACGACCGCCGCGCCGCTAGGAGCCGCCGGAGTGCCCGGCAACGCCTGGGGCGCATACTCCTGCGTGATCCGTTGCACGCCTTCGAGCAATGCACCGGTGCTGACCGTTTGCGGCGGCGGAGCATTGGGGTCCAAGCCGCGATCGAGCCGCTCGATATACGGCCCCAGCACGTCACGCGCTTCCTTGGGCATCACTGGGGTGGCGCTGTGAATAAACACGGCGATGTAATAGCCGGCCTTGGATTGCAATACCATCTCTCGCGCCGAGGCCGAGAGGGTCACGGCAAAGAACGTGATCACGGTGCAGATGATGGCCCCTTTGAGCAGGCCAAATAGTCCGCCAATCTGCCGATCGAACTCGCGGAGGTGAATCTTGTCCAGCATATTGCGGACAAACTGGAACACGATCCAGATACCGGCCGAGCACGCCAGATAGATCAGCAGCATGGCGACAAACTTATTGAGCGGCGCGGGGGCGCTGACATGCGGCGCGACCTGATCGGCAAAACGCAACGCCACGACATAACTCACGATCAAGCTGGCGACATGGGCGATCTGCCAGGCCATTCCTTTCCAGAATCCATACAGCGTCGCGACGACCAAAATGGCGAGCATCACCATATCGTACGGTTGCATGACAGCGGGCCACTTGCGAGTAGGGGGGAGATTGGGAATTTGCGGGCCGGAGTATATCGGCCCACCGGGCGGTTTCCCAAGATCAATCACCCAGGTGCTAGCTGAGTGGGCGCGGTCGATTGATCTTGGACGGCACGGGAGGCCAGCGGTAGACTTCGCCCCGTATGTCGTGTTCTCGGTTCGACTTGATCTCCGCTTGCCCAGCAGGGTCCTCACGATGCCCGGTTTCAAAATTCATATCTCTGCCAGCACGGCGATCGGCATCGGCTACGGTGTCGCGGCCACGACGTGGTACGGCGTCCCCTGGGAGAGCAGCGTGTTGGCCGGCGGCGTGTGCAGCCTGGGGGGCATGGTGCCCGACATCGATCTCGACACCGGCACGCCGCTCAAGGAAAGCCTGGGCTTTGGCGCGGCGATCGTGTCGATGATGATGCTACAGCGTTACCAGCATGTGCAGGTGAGTCACGAGATGATGGTGCTCTCGGGCGTGGCGGGTTATCTGCTCATCCGCTTTGGGTTAGGCGCGATCTTAAAACACTTCACGGTGCATCGCGGCATGTTTCACAGCGTGCCAGTCTGCTTGTTCTGCGGCGAACTGGTGTTTCTCGCGTCGACCGGTTCGTGGCAGATTCGCTGTTTCAAGGCGTGTGGCATCATGATTGGCTTCATGTCGCATCTGATCCTCGACGAGATATGGAGTCTCGACCCGCGGCATCTGCGAGTGAAGAGTTCCTTTGGAACCGCGCTCAAGTTCTATGGCGAGAGCCCTGTCTCGAACGCCATTACCTATCTCGTTACGGCGATTGCCACGGTGCTCGCTTTCAACGACGACGCCTGGGTCGACTCGCCACCACAGACCCAAGAGTTGCACCAACTGGCCGAGTCGATCGTGAATTCAATCGCGAAACGGTAAACGACAGATCTGTTCTCTTAACGGAGAACGTTCTTAAAACGCCTTGCGGCTGTCGAGCAGCAAGGTGACCGGGCCATCGTTGACGAGCGCGACGCTCATCTGGGCGCGAAAACGCCCCTGGGCGGTCGGCACGCCACGCTGCCGCACCTCGGCCGTAAAGAGTTCATAAAACGCCTCGGCCGTGGCGGGGTTGGCCGCGTCATCGAAACCGGGACGTCGTCCGCGACGGCAATCGCCCAGCAGCGTGAACTGGCTCACCACGAGCATCGCTCCGCCGGTGTCGAGCAGCGAGCGATTCATCTTGCCCGCCTCGTCTTCAAAGATGCGCAAGTTGACCAGCTTGTCGACGAGATAGTGCAGGTCGTTGTTCGTGTCCCCCTCGGCCACGCCCAGCAACACGAGCATGCCGGCACCGATCTCGCCAACGACTTGTCCGTCGACGGTGACCGCAGCTTGAGTGACACGCTGAACGACGGCACGCATGAGCGAGGGAGCGAAAGGGTTATGAGGTGAGGTGGCCTGAGCTTAGAACAACTCGACAATGGGCGAACCGCCGTCGGTCAAGTCGATGGGTCGGCCATCGGGCAGATGGAGCCGATCGTTCGTGTCGATGCCCAGCTTGTGGTAGATGGTCTCGGCATAATCGTAGGGTGTGTAGCGGCGGTCGGTGACATCGGCCGCCTCGCGATCGGTTTGGCCAATGACCTGCCCGGGAGGGACACCGGCTCCGGCGAAAGCAATCGACATGGCGCGGGCCCAATGATCGCGACCTTGCCATTTGTTTATGCGCGGCGTGCGCCCCATTTCGGTCACCAGGCAGACCAAGGTTTCGTCGAGCAAGCCGCGTTGGTGCATGTCTTCGATCAGCGCGCTAAACGATCGATCGAAGCTGGGCATCATCACCGGATGCGGCAGGCCATAACGTTCGCCGTTGTTCATGGCCTGCGGCCCGCCGCATGGGCCGTTCTTGTAAATGCCTTCGTGATGATCCCAATTCAAAAACGCTCCATTGGGTTCACCGTTGTTAGGGCGGCCCACGAGTTGAGCCGGTTGGATGACCGTCACGGTCACAAAGCGCACGCCGGCCTCGATCAGCTTGCGGCCCATCAGGTAGCTCATGCCACGATGATCGCGACCGTAACGATCGAGCGTCGCCGCCGAGTCGCGGTCGAACGAGAGGGCCTGCTGCACGCGCGAACTCATCAGGAGATCGAATGCGTTTTCGTAGTTGCGTTTGAGCGCTTCCGCGATCGGCGCCGCTTCGGCCTGACGGTCGACGGCATCGAGCAGTGTGCGCCGCGCCGCAATGCGCCGCGCGTCAAGCCCCGGCTGCGGATCGAGTGCCTTGACGCGCCAGCCAGGCTCGGCAACGTCTTCTCCTAAACTGCGCGTGCCCAGCTTCCAGGCCGTGCGGCCACGGGAGAGAAAGCCCGGGTTGTTCACAAAGTTTGGCAGATTAGCGCCCGGACAGAGAATGTACCCCGGCAACTCCGGGCAAGCGGTTCCCAGTCGGTCGACCACGATCGAGCCGATATCCGGAAAACGATGCGTTCCGAGGCTTGGGCCTTGAAACAGCGGCGAGTCGAAGCGGTAGCCTTTGAGAAATTCCAGGCACCCCTCGATATGCCCCGCGACCTTGGTCGTGGTCATCGAGCGGACGACCGAGAGCTTGTCGGCCAGTCGCGCGATCTGCGGCATGAGCGAACTGAACTGAATGCCCGGCACGCTGGTCGAGATAGGTCGATAGGGGGAGCGATGATCGACGGGTGCGTCGGGCTTGGGGTCCCAGGTATCCATTTGACTGATACCCCCCTCTTCGTACACCACAAGCACGTTGCGTGCCGCGGCTTGGCGCCGCGCTACCGACGGAGTCGCGGCCTGCAGGAGTTGCCACTGAGCGAGTCCGCTTCCCAGCACGCCCGCCGAGATGCCAGCCAACACTCGACGGCGGTCGGTTCGCGGCGTTTGATCAACTCGACGGAGAGGAATCATCTCGCAACTCCTGGCAATCCGTGGGTAGGCGGGACGGGCGGGTACACACAAGGCAAGGCTCAGCCCAGGACCATAAAGTATATCAAACGGCAAGCCAAAAAGTTCAAAAAGACGTTAAGTCCGTCGGACGAGAGCTGGGAGCGTCATTTAAGTCGGTTCTTCCACATCGAGTCCGCGCTCCTGTCGAATGCGCCGCACCTCGTTCATCACGCGCTGAATAATTTCTTGATTAATGAGCACACACTGCCACTGGCGCGAGTAGCCCCAGAGTATGACGCCGATGCCGATCGAGGCAGCGAGCAGATGCCATTGCGACCAACTGAGGCCGCCGGGCGAAGCGAGCCGCGTGGTCGCGCTCGGGTCGGCCGCGCCTCCGCATGCGGCGATGACCACGCTCGTGCCCATGCTCAGCACGGCCCACGGAAACGCCCGTCGCTTGAGTTGTTGCGACTCGTCGATCCAACGCGGGTCGAGGCTATAGGTGTCGCATACCTCTTTGCACCAGCGACTGGTGCCAATGAAATAGGTCACCACGACGCTGGCGACGAGCATCACAATGACACACGTGGCAATGCCGGCGAGGCGGTGGAGGCTGGCCCAGGATTGTGTCGCGGCGTCGGTCGCGTCGCGCACGTCCCCCAACGAGACCACGAAGCCCACGGCGAACGTAGCCAGCAGGCACGCGAGCGCAAACACGACAAGCACTTTGAAGATTTTGTTCATCGTCAATTTTTCTGACTGAGCACGATCACAGGCGGGGCTCGCTGGCCGGATCGCGCAAACTCCAGGGTTGTTCGAGTCCGTGTGCGACGAGCAAGCGCTCGTCGCCGAGGATGTCGCGTGTGGGACCCACGGCCTGCACACGCCCTTCGTCGAGCACAATCACGCGCGCGCACAGTTCGCTAATCATCTCCAAATCGTGGCTGGCGATGAGCCGGGCGCAATCGAGCGAGGCGAGCAACTCGATGAGCTGCCGCCGCGCGCGGGGGTCGAGATTGGCGGTCGGCTCGTCGAGCGCGATCAAGCGCGGCTCGCAAGCCAACACGCCGGCCAGGCAGGCGCGTTTGCGCTGCCCCAGGCTCAATTGATGCGGCGGCAACGAGGCGAGCTGCGCCAAGTCGACCGCGGCCAAGGCCCCATGCGTGCGGCGGACAATCTCCGAGCGGTCGAGGCCGAGATTCGTCGGTCCATAGGCAACGTCTTCGCCCAACGTGGGACAGAACAGTTGATCGTCGGGGTCTTGAAACACGAGCCCCACGAGGCGACGGACCTGGCACAAATTTATCGGCGCGACATCAAGCCCCGCGACCCGCACGGCCGGTGCTCCCCTGCCCTGCCCTCCCCTCCCCTGCCCCGACGTGTCGACGCCGAGCAAACCGTTGAGATGCCACAGCAACGTGCTCTTGCCCGCCCCATTGGGACCGATCAGACCGACGCATTCGCCCTCATCAACGTGCAACGACACGTCGACGAGCGCTTCACGCCCTTGTGGGTAACGGTAATGGAGCTGCGAAACTTCGACGAGCGGCATCGGTCCTACTCACGGTGCGAACCAGGACCTCCGCCGCGTGCACGCGCTGCGAAAATCGAGTGTCTGTAGCGTAACTCGATGAACCGCACGCGACCAGGGGGCCGATGTGTCCAGCGTCGCGCAAATCGCCTATAATCTTTGTTGGATCGAGTGATATTCGCATCAATCATTGCGGAAAACGAACCATGTCGATGCGTTGGATCAGAGGACTTTTGCTGTGCGTGTTGTTGGCCGGTGTCGCGGTCGGTTGGCAATGGAGTCGCCGCGCGACGACCAAGCCCGAGGCCGTCATTGCGACGGTCGAGGCCGGCCGTACATCGACGAGTCTTGGCAGTAGCCCCTGGAGCGAGGAACACTGGCGCAAAACGCTGACCGCCGAGCAGTATCGGGTCTGCCGGTTGAAAGGGACCGAGCGGGCGTACACGGGCGAGTATTGGGACACGCACACCAACGGCACCTATCTCTGCGTGGCCTGTGGCGAGGCGCTCTTTAGCTCCGAGCACAAATTCGACTCGGGCACAGGCTGGCCCAGCTTTGATCAGCCGGCCACGAAAGACGTGATCGTCGAACATGCCGACTACAGCTTGGCCGTGCCGCGCACCGAGGTGACTTGCCGCCGCTGCGGATCGCACTTGGGGCACGTCTTCTCGGATGGGCCCCGGGAGACGACGGGGCTACGCTACTGCATCAACTCGGTGTCGCTGAAGTTGCAGCCGAAATAAACGACATTGGCCCATCGCGACTAGCGTGGTGCGACCTTGGCGCGAATCGTCGAGAAGCTGTCAAGCGTCGACTTTTTCTGCTCGGGCACGGCGGTGTCGGCGCGCTCGACGACCTGACGCGCTTGCACGAGCTCGCCGCGCGTGAAGTACGGGCGACGACCGAGGGTCGTCAACTCGCCAGGAATCTGGGCCAACTCATTCCAACTCAGCGTGTCGCTGAGCGGACTCAAGTGCCAGACGGCGGCCTGCGCGGTCGCCTGGGTGCATTTGCCCGCGGCCCATTCACGCATCACGTACTTCATGGTGTCGGCGTTCTCGATAAGCTGTTCGAGCGGCACGAGCTTGTACGTGGTCGACGGGCGCGGATTGTCCTTCCCCTGTTCAAGACAGAAGCTGCCGACCCGCAGTTCGACGATTCGCTCGGCCGGGATGCTAAAGCAGAAGCTCACAATGAAACCTGTACCACCACTACGTCGATTAGCCATTTGCGAAGGTTCTAAGCCCTCGACGGGGATGTTGAACTGTTGGAAGAAATTGTTGCCCTGATTCTGATTGTTCTGTCCTGGTCCGTTGGGACCGGGCAGACCGGAGAACGGTCCGGTCACGCTTTGCATGGCGGAGTTGGTCTGCTGAGGCGGTTGCCCGCCGCGTGGATTGAAGATTGGGCCATTGAACTGCGCGAGGATCGGCACAGCGGCGAAGTACTCGGGCAATTGCACGTTGAGGGCCGCGCCCGTGGTGTTCTCGAAGAGCACGCGAGCCTGTTTTTCGTCGTCGGGGATGTACCGCACGTTGAGTTGTCCGGCCGACATGGCGGCAAACAACTCGACCGTTTCGAGCGCGGCGTTGGGAGCTCTCAATTGGGTGATCGGGGGTGCCCCCCTGCCCTGGCTGACGACGAGAGTGGAAAACAAAACAGCCGCACACAGCAAGCGAACATAGCGCATGACAAATGCTCCCTTCGTGACCGTGAGATGAGATGTGGAGGTCAACGTGGCTCGTATCGAACGGTTCGCAGCGCAGAACTGCGCCGTGGAAAGCAGCGAATCGCTCGACGAGTGTTAGTGTACGCTTGCGTCGAGCTAGCCTGCAAGCATATTTGCCCGACCAGTTGATCTGCCCCTTGAAGGGATTTTCGGCGTTTCACCTCGCCGTTTGCTAGCAGCCCATTGCCCGTTTCCCTCCACGCGAGCGGAAAATTGTCATATAGCTTCCTTGGCGAGTAGTGTGCTAAAGGAATGCCTTTGTGGATCGTGACTGAGCATCACCAACTTCATGATCGAACGAGTCTCGGAGTGTTTTTCGCCAATGGATGTCGCGGTCAGTACGATTTGCCGGTGGGGAGCAGTGCTGCGGTCACGTGGGTCGCTGAGTGCGTGGTCCGCGCGCGATTTGCATCGTTTGCTCAAGATCATTGCCGCGCTGCTCGCTTGGAAACTGCTGTCGATCGATTACTCGGCGCTGGTCGATCTGGTGGGCCGACCCCCGTTGCGGCCGGCAACCACCCCGTGGCTCCGCTCGGCCGTGGCCTGGGTGCATACGCACGTCGCGGTGAGCGAAACAGTCATTCTAGGTGTCCAATGGTTCGCCAGCGCGGGGCTTGTGCTTGGGGTGTTCTTCCGCCAGCGCTGGCTCGCGGCGATCGGCTGGCTCGGCTCGCTGGCGCTGTTTGTCAGTGCACATCAATACGTGGGTTGGATGTTCGACATCGAACTGTGCTGCGTCTTGCTACTGTTGGTAATTGTCTGGCCCGAGCGGTGGTCGACGCTGCTCAACGGCGCGACGCACGTGTCTCGTTCCGCGTCGGCCATGGCTTGGTCGATCCAGTTGTACCTGGGGTTGGCGTACTTTTTCACGGGCTGGTCCAAGCTCCACTTCAATCTCGTTTGGATCCAGCAGATTCGGCTCGAGTACCTGCATCCCGTGATGGATGTCTGGCACGGCAGCAACTTTAACCTGCTGGGTATTCCGCGCGGATTTCATGAGCTGCTGATGGCGTACCCGGCGCTCGGCATCGTGATGGCGCTGGTGACACTGTTCACGGAGTTGTTTTGGATAACGGCGCTCGTCTCGCGCCGCGCGCGCTTCTGGTTGCCGCTCGTCATGTTTGCCACGCATACGGGCATTTTCTTCAGCAGCGGCATTTTGTTCTTGCACTTGGCCGTCATTCAACTCGCTGCCGTGGCACCGTGGCAACGCGGCTGGTACCCGTGGCGGCGAACCGTGGCCGCGCTGACGGTCACCCCACCGACGCTCGGTTGGCGATTTGCGACCGGGTCGCTTGCCGCGTTCGCGGCCTCGATGGCAATGGTCCCGGCGGTTACTCATTGGAATCTGGCTTGGCTGCCCGACTGGAATCAGTTCGGCTGGAGTTATGCGGGGGTCACGCAACCACAGGTCTACTATCGGCTCGGGTATTTGAATCGCGATTCCGGCCTGATCGAGCCGATTCCATTGAGTCATTTCGGCTTCATGGACTTTCAAGGCGTGACCGCCCCGGGCGTGTATCTCAAGTTTCTCAACGAGTCGGACGATGCGGGGGTGCGCGCGATGTCGGCCGAGGCGCTCGAGACCTTGTTGAGGACGGTTCGCTCGGGGGGCAGCGATCATGCGTTGCTGGGGCCGTTCTTCTGTCCGCTGCATACCGTGGCCTCGCCGAGACTGTTGCCACTGGAACTGCTGAGCCAGCCCTATGTGGTTCGGGGGCGACGTTATTATGATCCGCAACGCGATCAGGTCGTCGGCGACTGGGAAAGCGTCGGCGACTTGTCGACCATCGTGGCGGCCAAGGCCGGCCGCAGCGACTTCCCGCGGATCAGTCGACAGCGCGATATCACGTCTCCCAACGGGGGCATACCTCGCTAGGCAGCATGACGCGGTGGTCAGGTGTTCGTCAGCCGAGATTGTTACGGCGCGAGGTCGTAGCCCCCCTGCCGCTCGCGCTGCCTAGGGCCGTCTGGATCCCCTTTCACAACACCTTACCCGAGAAGATTTCACGACCACGCGCCACGAATTTCAACAGGTAAGTGTCTCAAGCTCATTGACACGATTCGGGTTGAAGTTCCGGGGTCACGCGAGTTGGCAGTGGCCCCAGGTCTTCCCACTCGACTTGGAATCCCCGACGGGGCCAATCGTAGATGCCACGGACAATATGAAGCTCGGCGAACTTTTCGGGAGGTATTGGTTGACCAACGGTGATCACGTGCTCGGGACATGTCAAGTGACCTAGCAGAAAACGATTACTATCGTAGTGACGCAACGCACGCACATAGCTGCCAATCCGCTCCAAGCACTGCTGCTTCAGTGAAGCATCTTGTTGTTCGATATAACCATGAAGATCCAAGGTTACGTAACCAGTTTTGAACCCATAAAAACCACCGTGATTGAAGGATAATATCACAAAATCTTGCGTCTGCGGATCGCGATAAGCAAGTCGATACACCTTGTGTGGTTTGGCAATAAGTTGGTGAGTCCAGCCGAACCCATTGTAATTATAGAAAGGGTAATACGCTGATGTGTTGAGAATCGCGGGTACAAACACAATGAAACAGACAACGCAACTTGCCAGTAGCCATTGCCGTGTTGGGAGTAAAGGAGCAGTCGTGGTCACAGATGGCTGTTGCGGGAGACGTGAGAACCAGCCCGACACGTTTCGCCACGGTATGGCGATACTGATGCCCGCCACGCAGATTGAGATGAATAAGATTGCGCCTGTCAACAAAATGGCCACATGGGTCAAAAACATTAACGGTGGGATGATAACACGTGCCCAACGATTGAAAAGCGCCAAGGGCCAACCAAGCTCAAAAACGATACACGAGAAAGCACCGAACTCGCCCACCCAGGGATATTGTTGTCCAAATTCCGAAAATAGCTTGGCCATGGTATCGAGGCTGCTGGGCATGCTTCCATGCCCAATCACACAACTAGGATAAAGCCACTCCATGTGAACCTCTTGCCACCAATAAAGATGCGCAAGCGGCTTAGATAATCCGCACATGAAGTAGGCGACCGCGATATAGAGTGCCCAAACAAATCCAAGGCTGGTCGCTGCGGAGGAAACTTGACGATCGCCTCCGAGAGCTTTATCCCATGAGACCGGCCAGATGGCAGCCAGCAGTAATATCGTCAAGGCCGTTTCAAAGTCGCCGTGCGAGCCGCGAAACTGAAACACACACCATTCTATGAGAAATGTCGTTATTAATGCCGCGATCAGCCAGCCTCGTCGGAGACGAAAGCATACCAACAACAAGAGACCAGCCGCCAGACACTGCATGCTGATCGCTTTCCAGGCAGTATCGAAGAAGACCGCATGTACCCAAGTGACAAACTGCTCAACAACAACTGGCTTAAGATGATAGAGGGCGGGTCCTTCCGTCACATACGCTAACCCACGATAATCGGTCGAGAGTAGCTTCCAGGCCAAGACCACCAAGATTACACGCAGAAAAACTCGTAGATCGAACGATGAAAAGGTAATCATGATTGCTATTCACATGAAGCGTGACTCATCCAGGTACTGGCATACTCCATTTTTTGCGAGCACGGGGGAAGAAATTACGTCAAACTCCCTGAGATCACAATGTGACTTTCTGTTACGCACCCCCCGTCGCTAGCTATGAAGGCATCGCTATCGAGCGCGCGAAGACTCGGCACAGAAACGGCGATTTACGGCCACTGTTTACTCATGTTGCCTTGCGTGACAGGCGTACACGACCACCCCAGAGTCACCCATGAAAGGCGATAATAAACGCCAACACGAAGCGTTAGACGCGATGGACGTTGTTACGGCGCGAGGTCGTAGCACGCCAGCGAGTTACGCAGCCGCAGGTACAGTCGGCCATCGACGATCGCCGGCGAAGTGCATGGGAGTGGCCCCTGGTCACCGACCTCCTGCTTGAACAGCTTGACCGACTTTTCGAGCCCGCCCGCTTCTTTCTCCAGCTTGTCGAGCCCCAGCTTCTGGCGGAAGAACGCTTCGCTGGCGATGAGGCCGGCGCGGTCGAACTTGGCTTGCACCAAAGGCTGATACTCCTGCGGATTCGCCGCAAAGCAGAGCAGACCGTCGTAGGCGTAGAGCACCTTGCCGTCGACCGCCACGAGCGACGTGTATTGCGGGTTGGTCAGGTCGAGCTGCGCCGTCCACGCAGCAGTGCCTGAGGCCAACTCGACGCAAGCGAGCCGTTTCTCACCCTGGGCGTAGACGTAATCACCCACCACGACCGGGCTGCTCCCCTTGTCGCCGAGACCGTTGTAGACCCAGAGCTGTTCGGCCTTGTCGCTCGATATCCGGAAGCAGCGCATGCCGCCGCGGCGACTGCCGCCGAGCGTAATCATGAGGTCTCCGACGATCACGGGGGTCGATAAGCTTGCTTCGCTTTTCACGCGCCAGCGCTCGCGGCCACTACGGGGCTCGACGGCAATTGTGTCGCTCCCGGCCACATTGACAACCAGCAGCGACTCGTTGCCGCCGCGCCACACGACCGGCGAACTGTGCGTGCCGCGTGTGGCCTTGTCGTCCCCTTTCCACAAAATTTCGCCCGTCTGGGCGTCGAGTCCGACCAGATAACCGCACAGCACGGCGGCGACTCCGTCGACGACCACGAACGATGACATGAAATACTCGTCGTGAAATTCACCGCTCAGCGAGGTCGCCCACAACTCTTTGCCGTTCTGGGCGTCGATGCAGCGTGCCTTGCGTCCCGCGCCGAGGATCAACAGCTTGCCGTCGTTCAACGTGGGCGTGCCGCTATGCAAGAAGCGGGTGTAGATGCTTGGCTGCTCGCTCTTCCAAACCGTCTGGCCGCTCTGAGCGTCGATGCAGGTGATGGTCTCGCGGTAGTTAAAGGCCTTGCCGCGCTCAAAATCTTCCTGTCGACGGTTGACCTCGTATTCTTCGTATTCCTTGGGGGTCAGGTGCCCTCGTTTGTCGTCGGGCAGATAGGGGAATTTGCGCGGCGGCAACTGGGCGTCGCTCTGTTGAGAGCGTGAGTGGGTGAACAAGTAGACCTTGCCGTCGGCGACGATCGGGCTCCCCCAGCCCCCTTCGAATCCGGCGGCGATCGATTCGCTCTTCCAAAGCGGCTTGAGGCCGTCGCTGGGCAACGAGGATCGCAAGGGCCGAGACGAGAGCGCCACGCCGTTGCGGTCGTCGCCGCGCCACTGTCGCCAGTCGGCCGCGACGAGCCACGAAACGCTCACCAAGCACACCCCGAACACGAGACCGAACAACGCGCGATTCATGGCAAACCCTTCGAGGACGATGGTCAAACAGTGGAAGGTGAGGGAAGCGACGATCGGCTGACCCCTTCTCCCTTGGGGGAGAAGGTGACCGAAGGGCGGATGAGGGGGTATCGCGGCGCGTTTTCGGGCTGCGACACACCCTCACCTGGCTCACTTCGTTCGCCATCCTCTCCCAAAGGGAGAGGGGGAATGCAACAATGTACGGCTTCCGTAGGCGGCTATTGTAGCAGCAAACGATTGGCGCGACGACAAGCGATGCCCCCCTCCCCTCCCCTACCCTGGCACACCTGGCTTCAAGCGGCGGCGACCGCCCATGCGGCCGGCCAACTCGACGCCGCCGAACAGGGCTACCGCCAAGTGCTCGCCGCAGAGCCCAACTTGCCACCGGTCTGGCATTTGCTCGGCTCGATCTCCCTGCAACGGGACCAACCCCAGCTCGCGGTCGAGCCGCTGCAACGGTCGCTCGCGCTGGATGATTCGCAGGCCGACTGCCAGACCCATTTGGGCGAAGCGCTGCGCCGCTTGAAACGCTGGCCCGAAGCGGAACATCATCTGCGGCGCTCGGTCACGTTGCAGCCGCACTCGTCGGCCGCCTACAACAGCCTGGCCCTGCTCGAGCACGACCGCAGTCAGTTCGCCGAGGCCTTGCAGTGGTCCAATCGCGCCGTCGAGTGCGACCCACGCGACGCCCAGGCCCAACACAACCGCGGCTGGATATTGGAGTCGCTCGGTCGAACCGACGAAGCGGTGAGCGCGTACCATGCCGCGATCAATTTGAAGCGAGATTATCTCGATCCGTATTGCAATCTCGGCGCACTCTACTACCGACAGCACGACGACCGCGCGGCCCTTGAGTGGTTCAATCGCGCCCTGGAGTTGCAACCCAATCACGCGGTGGCTCATAACAACCGGGGACTTGTCTTGCAGCGGCTTGGTCGACGGGACGAGGCCCGCGCGGCGTTCGAGCAGGCGCGGCAGCTCGCTCCGCAATACGACGACGCTTACACGAACCTCGCCAGTTTGCTGTTCGCACAAGGTGATCTGAGCGCGGCGCTTGAGTGTGCCCAGCGTGCCGTCGAGTTGCAACCGCTGTCGGCCACGGCGCATCGCAATCACGGCGTGATCTTGGAGCGGCTCGGCCGTGTTGACCAAGCCTTAAATGAGTTTCGACAAGCCATCGAGTTGGACCCCCGCGACGGCGAGGCGCTCGCATCGCTGGGGCAAATCGAGCACGTTCGCGGCCATTACGGGGCCGCCCTCCCCTTGCTTCGCCGGGCCACTGAGTGCGCTCCGCAATCGGCCCGAGTGTGGACTAACTTGGGGATGCTGCTCCGCGACGTGGGGCACTTTGGCGAGGCCTGGGCGTGTTATGAGCGTTCGCGGCAAATCGATCCGCGGCTCGCCCCCACCTGGAACAACTTGGGCTCGCTGTGCATGGCGCTCGGGCGAGTCGACGAGGCCTGCCCGTATTTCGAGCGGGCCAGCGAACTCGACGCCGACTATCTTGCCCCGCAGAGCAATCGCCTGCTGGCCGAGTTATATCGTCCGCAGAGTGACGTGCCCGAGCAGGCGCGATTGCACCTTGAATGGGGAGAACGCTTCGCCCAGCGACATCCGCAGCGGACACTGGCCCCACGAGCGACGCGCCGGCCGGGCGAACCGTTGCGCGTCGGCTTCGTCTCGGCCGATCTGCTCAACCATCCCGTCGGTCATTTGCTGCTGCCGCTGCTCAAGCATCTCGATCGCGCCGAGTTTCACACGGTCCTGTACTCGAACGGCTCGGAGCGCGACGCGATCAGCGAGCGGCTGCGCGGACTCGCCGGCGCGTGGCATGACGTGGCCCAGCTCGACGACGATGCGCTCGCGGCCCTGATCGCCGCCGATGGCATCGATGTGCTCTTCGATTTGCACGGTCACGTGGGTGCCGGCCGCGCGGCGCTCTTTGCGCGGCGTGCCGCAGCGGTGCAAGTGAACTGGCTCGGCTATTCGTTCACCACCGGCTTGAGCGCGATCGATTATCTGCTCACCGATCGCATCACCTGGCCCGTCGAGTTTCGAGGGCTATGTGCCGAACGGGTCGTGGAGTTGCCCGACTACATGGGCTGTTACGCTCCGCCTGACGAGCTGCCGCCGCTCGCGCCGCCGCCGTGTCTGGCACGCGGCTCGGCGACCTTTGGCAGCTTTAATAACCCGGCCAAGTTGAATGACGAGGTGCTGGCATTATGGGGCGAGATTCTCGCGCGGTGCCCCAACGCGCGATTGATCCTCAAGTACACGGGGCTTGACGACCCTGCTGCAGCCGCGTGGTTTCAGTCGCGATTTCGAGCCGTGGGCATCGATCCGGCGCGCGTCGAGTTGCGCGGCACGTCCCCATTCGTGGAAATGCTTCGACAGTATGCCGACGTCGACGTGGCGCTCGACCCCTACCCGTTCGGTGGCGGACACACGACGTTTCTGGCGCTTGTGATGGGCGTGAGCGTCGTCAGTTGGCCGCAACCGTGGCCCGCCGGCCGACAGACCGCCGCGATGCTCGATGTGGCCGGGCTCTCGACGCTTATCGCCCATGATCGCGACGAGTACATTGAACAAGCCGTGCGACTTGCGAGCGATCCGGGCATGTTGCAGCAACTCCGCGCCTCGCTGCGCGAGCGGGTCCTGCGATCGCCGCTGTGCGACGCCGCGCGATTTGCCGAGAACTGGGGTCGCGTGGTGCGGGCCCTCACACCCGCGACAAAGAATCGTTAAACTTATCCTGGGAAGCAGGGCGTTGATGGCACGCTGGAAAGGATCGCTGATGTCTCGAACCGTGAAGCTGTGGATGGTTTTGATCGGCGCGGCGTATGGGCTCGGCATGACGGACGGCACGCTGGGCGTCGCCCGTGCTCAGCAAGTGGGCGTTGGGCGCATGACCGCGGCGCTGATGCAGGCGGCGAGCAACGGCTTTGCCTTCGCCAAGGATGCAAAGCTTGAAGTCCTGGCCGACGCCGGGCAGGGAGGCGAGGGGCCCGCCTGGGATCCCCAGTGGGGAATCCTGTCGACGGGCAAGCACGGTATCCATCTCCGAAAGCCGGACGGTTCGCTGAGTATCTTGCGCCAGGATGCGGGCACGAACGGTTTGCTGTTCGATCCCTCCGGACGGTTGCTTGCCTGCGAACCCAAGCTGCGGCGAGTGACTCGCATGCAGCGCGACGGAACGATCGAGGTGCTGACCGATCAGTTTGGAGGCCAGCCGTATAATCAACCCAACGATCTTGCGTTGGATTCGCGCGGCCGGATTTACTTCTCGGATGCGTGCTACGGCGGCCCAGCCAACATTCGCCAGCGGACCGCCGACGGCCGCTCGATCGAAGGCGTGTATCGCATCGATGCACCAGGTCAGGTCGAGCGCGTCTTGGGAGCCGATGATGTCCAGCGCGCTAACGGCGTGCTGGTCTCAGCCGATGATCGGTATTTATTCGTGGCCGACAATTGCAACGACCGCCTCGCCGGGGCCCGCAAGCTGTGGCGCTTCAAGCTCCGCGCCGACGGCGCGGTCGAGCCCGATTCGCGAACACTGCTTTACGATTGGGGACAGGGCCGAGGCCCGGACGGCATCAAGCAAGATGTCGAAGGGCATCTCTACGTGGCCGGAGGCACCAATGCCGCTCGGCCTCCATTCGAGCCCGACAACACTCAGCCCGGGGGCGTCTATGTGATTCATCCCGAGACGGGCAAGCTGCTGGGTTTTTTGCCGGTTCCGACCGACGAGGTGACGAACTGCGCGTTCGGCGGCGTCGACCGTCGCGACCTCTACATTACAGGCGGCGGCACCTTGTATCGCGTCCGCACAAACTTCGCCGGTCGAGTCGGGTGGCCAAAGCCCTGAGGCAACGCGGCGTCGTTCAACGAGTTCGCTGAGAACGAGGGCTCAGCCTTTGCGAGCGCCCTTGCCGCTCAGTGATCGACCGGGGAGCTTGCCGGTCATCTGGCCTGCCTTGAGCACGAACTGGCCATCCACCAGCACATGCTCGACGCCGACGGAATGCCGGTGCGGCGCGAGAAACGTGGAGCGATCGGCCACCGTTTGGGGATCGAAGACGACCAAATCGGCACAGTGCCCCTGGGCAATGGTACCGCGGTCGCTCCAGCCCAAGCGGCTGGCGGGGAGTTGGGTCATTTTGCGGATCGCGTCTTCCAGCGTGAGCAACTTCCGCTCGCGGACATAGTGCCCCAACACGCGTGGATAGCAGCCGTAGGAACGCGGGTGCGGATTGTCCTTGCCAAACGCGAACACATCGCCGTCCGAGGCAATCGACGTCCAGGGGTGCTGCATCACGCGGTCGACGTCTCCGCCGGGGAGATCGTCGAGCGTGTGATTGATGCCCACCGCGTTGTGCCCTACCAGATCGACGAGCAGTTCCGCGCCGTTGTGCACGGTCACGCTCATGCCCCGCGCACGAAGCAACTCGGTCAAGTTCTGGCCCGCGAGCTTGGGCTCCACCGGATCGCTTGCCAACTGAACGCGCGCCAAGGCGATGGCGGCGTGCTCCGGATGGTCAGGACGTTGATGGGCTTCAAAGAGCTTGCGAACAAACACGCGTTCGACCCCCTTGACAATCTCGGCGCGTTGCATCGGATCGGCGATGCGGCGACGATACTCATCCAATCCGCCGGAGAGCGCCCCCTGCGCGACGTAAAACGAGAGCCCGCCGCTCCCCGCGCCATACGGGTACTGGTCGAGCGTGACATCCTGCCCCGCGGCGCGGGCTTCGTCGATCCGCTGCAACGTCAGTCGCGTGAGGCCAAAGACCGAGGCGGCCGAGATCTTGTGGTGAGAGATATGCACACTCACGCCCGCCTCGCGGCCGATCCGGAGCGCTTCGTCGAGTGCCGTGAAGACCTCGGTCCCCTCGTCGCGAATGTGCGTGGCGTAGAATCCGCCCCAGGGGGCCAACTCCTTGACCAAGGCAATCAACTCATCGGTGTTTGCATAGGCGCTGGGACTGTACGTCAAACCGGTCGACATGCCGACCGCCCCGGCTTGCATGGCTTCGCGCACGCGCCGCCGCATCTCGACGAGTTGCTCGGCGGTGGGAGGCACGTTGAGCATGCCGATCACTTCGCGGCGGACGGCGCCGTGACCGATGAGCAGCGCGATGTTGAGCCCTGCCCCGCCGTCGTCGAGTTTGCGGAAGAAGATTGCCACGTCGGGCGGCGAGAGGCCGCAGTTGCCGCAGACGAGCGTGGTGGCACCCTGCCGGATGAAATTCTCCGCGGCGCGATGTTCAAGGATGCCCCGGTCGGCATGACTGTGCAGATCGATAAACCCTGGACAAACGACACGATCTTTTGCGTCGATGGTTTCCTGGGCGGTCATTTTCAGCGACGGCCCAACGGCGACAATCCGCCCGGCATCGATCGCCACGTCCGTCACAACGCCCGGCCGGCCCGTGCCATCGATCAGCGTGCCATTGCGAATGATCACGTCCACCGCCGCGGGCGCTGACCCTGGCGTTGCTGCCGCTGGCGCGAGCTCAGCGGCCCCGGCCAGCGTGCTGGTTAGCGTAACAATGGCCAGCGCGCATACTCGTTGCATGTTGAGGCGAGGCGGCATTTCCACAGTGCCTCCGTTGAGACGAAGCGGCCGAGCGACGCGCTCTGCGTGTCGCATGACAGCTTGCGATAGATCACGGCCGGACGCAAGGCAATTTCAGCCTCAGGACTTGTCGGCTCGCACCCCAGCCAGAGCCGCTGGCAACGCCCCTTATGCGCCGACGGGGTCGACCGAGCTGTCGATGATGCCGAGGATTTGCCCCACCGCGAGCGGGTCGTCTTCAGCGACACGTTGCTCGATGAGCGTTCCGGTGGCTGGCGCGTTGAGATCGACGGTCACGCCGTCGGCGAGCACTTCGACGATTCGGTCACCGACGGTTACGTGCCGCCCCTGGTCGACGAGCCACAGGCTCAGTTGCACGGCGGCGAGGCCCAAGTCGGGTAGGCGGATTTCGTGCCGCACGATCGAAAAACCTCCGATGGGCGGCCCGCAGCAGCGGAGCAAGGACCCACGCGGAGGAGGAGTGTTGTTGCGACACTCGCTCCTCCGCGATAGAAGTCCCGTCCGTCACCCACCTTCCATGTACTCAGAGTAGTCGATTACAACGGTCGACGCGGCAACTGCCGTGGATACGGCAGCGGCTCGACGGCCGGCAGCGGCGCATCGTCGGTCTCGAGCCATTCGCGCCGTTCTTCTTCGTCGGCGTAATAACGCAGCCAGGTTTCAGGATCGTCGGCCGAATTGGCACAGTCCCAATGCAGAAAATTCTCGCGGCGATTGATCCGCTTCTCGGGCGCGGGCAGGATGTCGCGATAGATGATCGTGTACAGTTGTCGGTCCGAAAGGTGATCGGTGAAGTCGAGCACGATTCCCGCGCCAAACAGTTGTTGAATCGTTTGCCACAGCAGCGAATGAACGTGCGCGTCGTCGAGCGACTCGGGAGCGGGCAGCTGCAGCTCGGAGTCGAACCACTGCGCGATCGGCACGATCGGCGCACGCTCCCATTCGAGCATGCTGGCCAAGAATTCGTTTTCGATCGGCGTTGGCACCCGACGGGTGTTAAGGCTGTAAACAGCCTCGTCGCAATACGGTTCCAACTCGTCGCGCAACTGAGCGTTTCGCAACAAGTGGTCGATCTCTTCGCAGCGGACACGAGGTGACTGAGACATAAGGATGGGCGAGCCAATTCGCAGCAGTGAGGTCGTATCGTTGTGGGTCCTACAGTTCGACTCTACCAACGCTCAAACCGCCTTCAAGCACATTCTCGAAAGGGTTCGGTGTGCTAGCGACGCTGCGCGCCCGCACGATCGTTACAACCTGACGAGTCGAGTAACACCTGGCCGCAGAATTGGTATAATCGCGCAAGTTTGCCGCAAAATGTTTCTCATTCGATTCAAGGTTGCGTGGCGTTTCGTCGACACGACCGTGCGGTGCGAGTTGCCCGCACGCCTTGCCTCATCCCTACAGCTTCAACCGAGCGCCGTGTGATGATGACCACCGCCAGTTGCTTGTTGGTTTGGCTTTGCTGTGCTGCCGATACCCTCTCAACGGACGAGCGCGTCGTGTTCTTTCCCACGCTGGCCCATTACGACCCTGTGCGGAATGAGTGGCGTGGCGAGGTGCATGGCTGGATCTACGAAGTTGATCGGAAGACCCGGGTGCGCAGCGCGGCGTTTCGCGAGTTGCTCGAATTCGATCGCTCGGTTGACGAGGCGAAACTCTTTCGCCAGCGTGCTGAGCCGTTCGTTGTCGACAACGAAGGGGGCAAGCAACTGCGCGTTCGACTCGGCTCCGAGCGTCATGCGATGTCGCCATCGTCGAGCGACGGTCATTTTCGCGGCACTGTGATTTTGAGCGCGAAAGAGGTCGATGCTTTGCGGCAACCTGACTCGACCGCGGCCGTACAGTGGCTGCCGTTCGTGGCGGCGGACGTCGTCCGTGAATATCCGCAATTCGCTGGCCGGCTCGGGCTCGTCGAGCCGACCGGGCTGAGCGTGGTGTCGGACATCGACGACACGATCAAGATTTCCGAGGTCCGCGACAAACGCCGCTTGCTCGAGCGCACGTTCCTCGAACCGTTCGAGGCGGCGCCGCGCATGGCCGAGGCGTATCAGAAACTCGCGGCGCAGGGGGGCATGTTTCATTATCTCTCGGCCGGACCGTGGCAACTGTATCCCGCCTTGGCCGAGTTTCAGCGGCAAGCCAAATTGCCCGACGGGTCTTGGCATCTGAAGCGCTTCGCCTGGGACACGGACGGCGCGAAGGCGTTGTTTGCCGAGCCGGAGCAGCACAAGTTGCCGTTGATCGAGTCGCTATTCAGGGCCGCGCCGCGGCGGCAATTTATCTTGATCGGCGACTCGGGAGAGCGCGATCCGGAAATTTACGCCTCGATCGTGCGCCGTTATCCAGATCAGGTGCGTCGGATCGTGATTCGCAACGTGACCCACGAGCCGCGTGAGTCGCCCCGCTACCGCGAGCTTTTTCGCGCGGTGCGCGAGGCCCAATGGCAGATCATCGCCGACGGGGCGGAAATTGAGCCCGACTGAGCCCGCGTCACGCCCTTGCTTGCGGGTCCGGCTCAGGGTAACTTGGCGGTTTCCCTCGCAAATTTCGCGGAATCGAGAGCCATGAGCGACCCTTATTTTCAGCAGCTATTCGCCGAGCGGATCGGCGGTATTAACTACGGCAAAGGCACCGAGATCTACAAGTTCGAGAAGATCAAGCGAGCCAAGCGCAAGGCGCTTGCCGAGCATCCGCAGCGGTCGCTTGTCGACTTTGGCATTGGCGAAAACGACGAGATGGCCCCCGAGAACGTGCGGGCCGCGATGGGGCGCGAGATCAACGCCCTGGCCAATCGTGGTTACGCCGACAATGGCATTGCCGCCTATAAGGAGGCCGCCGCGCGATTCATGCAGCGGTCGTTCGGCGTCACGCTCGACCCCGTCAAAGAGGTGAACCACTGCATTGGTTCCAAGACCGCGTTGGCAATGATCCCCGCGGCGTTCATTAATCCGGGGGACGTCACGTTGATGACGGTCCCCGGCTACCCCGTGGCCGGCACCCACACCAAGTATTACGGCGGCACGGTGCATCGCCTGCCGCTGCTCAAGCAGAACGACTTCTTTCCCGATCTCGACTCGATCCCGGCCGACGTGCGCGAGAAGGCCAAGCTGCTCGTGATTAACTATCCGAACAGCCCCACGGGCAAGCTCGCGACGGTCGACTTTTACAAGCGCGTGATCGACTTCGCGCTCCAGCACCAGATCGTCGTTGTGCAAGACGCGGCGCACTCGATGCTCAGCTTCGCGCAGCCGCCGTTGTCGTTTTTGCAAGTGCCCGGCGCCAAGGAGGTCGGCATCGAGATTCATTCGATGAGCAAGGGCTGGCATATGATCGGCTGGCGCATCGGCTTCGTGTGCGGTCACGAGCGAATTGTGCAGGCGCTGGCCGACGTGAAAGACAACAGCGACTCCGGACAGTTCATGGCGATTCAGAAGGCCGCGGCCGTGGCACTCGACGACGACACAATTCCGCAGCGTGTGCGGACCAAGTACGAACGCCGGCTGCGCAAGCTGGTTGATGCCTTGAAGCGTTGCGGCTTCGACTGCCAGGTCCCCGGCGGCACCTATTTCCTTTACACGCCGAGCCCGACGGGTTTGGCGAGCGACGGCCGCAAGTTTGCCAGCGCCGAGGAGTGCAGTCAGTACCTGATTAACGAGCACTCGATCGTCACGGTGCCTTGGGATGACGCCGGCGCGTTCTTGCGGTTCTCGGTCACCTACGAAGCGGTCGACGAGGCCGCCGAGGACGCACTCATGAGTCAGACCATCGAGCGGCTGAACCAAATCAAGCCGGTGTTTGGATAGCGATGGTCAGGCGGTCTTCGCAACCGCGAACGAGAGAAAAATAGCCACAAAGAGCACCCAGCGACGCAAGAAAAGTTCCGTTTTTCCTGTTTGCGTTTTCTTGTGTTCTTTGTGGCGACGACTTCCACTCCCCTGCCCCTCAACTCCTCCACGGGCCGAGAAGCTCTTCTCGTTCCATCACAGCGTCTCGGCGGTTCGCTAGCCTTCTACTTGCCTGAGGCGTCTGACACTTTCGCGTCGCGGACGTAGCGATTGAGCCAGTCGATGGTCTCGGCCTGCGTGTGCAGCACCGACTCGGCGGCGACGTAGCCGTGACTCTCGTGCGGCAACATCACGAGCCGGACCGTGCCGCCGTTCCCCTTGATGGCCTGGAACATTCTCTGCGACTGGATCGGGAACGTGCCCGTGTTGTTGTCGTTCTCGCCATGAATAAGCAGCAACGGCTCCTTGATCTTGTCGGCAAAGGTGAACGGCGAGAGCTTGAGGTAGATATCCTTGGCCTGCCAGAACGGACGCCGCTCGGCCTGGAAACCAAACGGCGTCAGGGTCCGGTTGTACGCGCCGCTCCGCGCTACGCCGGCGCGAAACAGATCGCAATGGGCCAACAGGTTCGCGGTCATGAACGCGCCGTAGCTATGCCCGCCGACGGCCACGCGATGGCGATCGGCCACCCCCATCTCGACCGCCTTGTCGATGGCGGCCTGTGCTGACGAAACGATCTGCTCGACAAACGTGTCGTTCATCGTCTCAGGATCGCCCACCACGGGCATCGTCGCGTTGTCGAGGATCGCGTAGCCCTGCGTGAGCAGCGCCAGGTGCGAGATACCGCGGATGCGCGTGAATTGCGCGGGGCTCGTGGTCACCTGTCCCGCGGTGCTGGGGTCCGAGAATTCGAGCGGATAGGCCCAGACGAACAGCGGCAGCCGCTGGCCACTCTGGTAATTGGCCGGCAGGTACAGTGTTGCCGACAGCGGCACGCCGTCGGCTCGCTTGTACTTCACAAGTTCTTTCTTGATGGTGCGAATTTGCGGCGTCGGGTCACGAAACGCCGTGAGCGGTCGAGTCATGCCGGCTTGCAAATCGCGAAGCAGATAATTCTGCGGCGAGCTTGGCGACTCCTGCCGGGTGATAATCGTCGGCTTGGCGTCGGCCGAGGACGAGGCAAGTAGCGCCGTGCTTTCGAGGTATCCCGGCTCGCAGCGCCAGAGCCGCTCGGTGGTCAACGTGTCGAGACTGCGACGGTCGAGGAACGGCAAGTAGCCCTCGCTCGAAGCGCCCGCTCCAGACAAATAGACCCACGGGCCATCCTGCCGCGCGACGGCATGCCCGTGCTCGTTGCGTTGCGGCACGATATCGCCTGGGTCACCGTACTGATCACGTATGCTCCGATCGACAAACACCTTGGGCTCACTGAGCTTCTTCTCGTTGTGGAGCAACGTGCGCACCCAGCGGCGATCACGATCGAATTCAGTAACGGCCCACTGGGCCGGATCCTTGAAATACGACACGTCGACGGCGCGGTGCTCGATGTTGAGCAGTTGTTGGGGAGTGCCCTGAAAAGGAGCCGCCAACGCGATGAGGCTGTCGCGGTGCGCAGCCTTGCGTCGCGGGTCGCCACCGTCGAGTGCCTCGAACCACATCAGTCGCGCGGGATCGCTGCTGGTCCAACTCACATGACGTGGGCCGGTGCGGACCCCTTCGATCGGAATGTTCTCCTCAAGGGGCACGTCGGCGACGAGATGCACGCGCTCGCCAATCAGGTTCCAGACGGCAATCTCTTGCGGAAACGACGTGTAGGGGAGCGTGTACGAGAACGGCCGCTTGATGACCGTGACGAGCAAGTAACGTCCATCGGGCGAGGGCTCGGCCCGATCGAATATCTGCGGCATGCCGATCGGCCGCAGCTTGCCTTGCAGGTCGACCGTGGCCAGTTGCGTGGTCGTGTGATAGGCGAAGAGCGCTTCGTCGTAGGGAGACGAGATCATGTCCGGATAGGTGCGCGCCGGCGAGAGATTGCCGCTCGACTCTTGCATGCTCGGCCCGAGCGGCTGCTTGGGCATGGGTGGTTCATCGCCACGATTCTCGGGGGTGAGCGAACAGATGAGCGCGTCGCCGCTGGGGAGCCAACTGGGATTGCCCAGCACGGTCGACAGGCGATCGGTCAGCAGTCGCGGCGCGGCGGCATCGACCGTCATGCCCCAGAGTTGCGTGCCACGATCGGTCACCAGCGAGTAGATGAACGTGCGCGCGTTGTGCGACCAACTCACCAAGCCCACTCGGGCGTCGGCTGGCAGAGGTAATCGTCTTAGGGTGTCGCTGTCGCGGCGGCGGAGCGACAGCCCCCGGCCATAATCGGTGCGCGAGACGCCGTTCGCGGCCGGATCGATGCGGATGCCTCCCAATTGCAACTTCCGCCGGGCGAGGTCCTCGATGCTTGGCATCGCGTCCCGATCGATCAGCAGCAGCCATTGTCCGTCGGGGCTCCAACTCACCGACGGCTCAGGTGCGGCCGTGAGCAAATCGACAACCGCCTGGGGCGGCAAGCGGTATCCGTTCTCGGCCGACATCGACAATGTGGTTGTCATCATCACCAACAGCAAAACACAGGCCCAGCGCATAAATAACCTCCGAGTGGCATGTCCACTAACGATGGGTATTCTAGCGAAGAACAGCGCCACTGGGGATGCTCAAATCAACCGCCAGTCCTAAACTCGGACTGCGCAGTGGATGAACCAGGGCGACCAACGGAAGCTCGGTGTTTCCCGGCCTCGCGATGCTCGCCGGGACTCGTTTGCCGCGCAGACCTCAATCAACGCGACTGAACGAAAATGAGGTTGAAGGAGACCGAATTTCATCCGGCTCATCTGCGTGCAGTTCCGTTCGTTTCCGGCCGTTCCACGGTCACCCCGAGTGGCGATGATCCCATTCTTTCCTGCCGCCATTCCCGGGCTCGGGGGGACTCGAAGGGGCGAGACGGGCCGGCTCTGGGATGGGTTGTCACGGGCTATTTGTGCATCGCCGTCGTGGCTTGATTTCCTGGCCCGGTTTTCGGACAATCAACGCTCGCGTCCCAAGAGCTCATGTCAAGGAGTCGCTACGGCGATGTTCGACACGATCGAAAAGCTGAAGAGTGCCTATACCGATAAACTGGTCGCCGTGGACGATTCGCGCGCGGAGTTGGCGCGGTTCTCGGGCCTGACCGGCAAGGTCAAGACGGTGAACATGAACGGCCGGGCACTCGTCGAGTTCGACGCCTACAACAACATCGGCTGGTACGATATCAGCCTCGACGCGTTGCGCGTGATCGACCAGCCGCTCCCGAAGGTCGACAAGACCAAGGCGGCTGCCGAGAAGCCCGCCGCCAAGGCGAGTGCCGAAGCACCGGCCGCGCCGGCGAAGCAAGCCCCAGCCGAGCCCAAAGCGGCTCCAACTGCCGGGGGCAAACCGAAAATGTCGACGGCCGACATTCTCGCCGCCGCACGGAGCAAGGCCGGCGCAACGCCGGCTCCCGCTGCTGCCGCGACCGCCGCGGTCGAGAGTGCTCCTGCTCCACAAGCGGCCGCGACCAAGGCCCCCGCCGCAGCCCCTCCAGGCAAGCCGACTGGATCTCCCTCGGGCAAGCCGAC
>CAZZBK010000041.1:35718-38801 GCA_964652155.1 uncultured Planctomycetaceae bacterium
GGCAAGCCGACTGGATCTCCCTCGGGCAAGCCGACCACCACGGCCGAAAAAATCGCCTGGTGCCGCGCTCATGACGCCAAAGGTGGCGATTGATTCTCAGATAAGCAGCTCAACAGGCCGAGCAACGCGAGGCCGGTATTGTCCGACTCCCGCTGGTCGTCCTACTTAACTTTGAGCGTATAACAAAATGGCTGGGGACTGTCCCCCCTCCTGTATCTAACGTCCGCGTGCGAGGTCTTGCGATGTTCCTCTCGTTGCCTTACGGCCGTCGCGCTTTGTTGCTGTGCGGACTGTTGTTGGTTGTGAACAACCAGTTGTTCGCGATCGATCCGGCCAAGCCGGAGAAGTTGCCGCTGTGGTCGGGTCCCGCCCCGATCGGCGACGGCACGACCGAAGAGGCCAAGAGCGTCATCACGCTGCATCGAGTCGACGAGAGCAAACGCAACGGCGCAGCGATGATCATTTGCCCCGGCGGCGGCTACGGCGGCTTGGTCACCGGAGCCGAAGGGCATGGGATCGCTCAGTGGCTTGGCCAGCACGGCATCACCGGCATCGTGCTCGAATACCGCCTGCCGCGCGGCCGCTCGCACGTGCCGCTAATCGATGCGCAGCGCGCCATTCGCACCGCTCGGGTCAACGCTGCCGCTTGGGGCATTGATCCGCGCCGCATCGGGATCGTTGGCTTCTCGGCAGGCGGGCACTTGGCCTCGACCGCCGCCACTCATTTTGACGAGGGCAAGCCTGACGCGAACGATCCAATCGAGCGCGTCTCTTGCCGACCCGACTTCGCCGTGTTGGTGTACCCAGTCGTGACGATGGGCGAGATCACGCACAAAGGCTCGCGCAACAATTTGCTCGGCCCGATGCCCTCGCAGGAACTGATCGACTTGTTCTCGAACGAAAAGCAGGTTACGGACAAGACGCCGCCGATCTTCTCGGCTCATCCAGTCGACGATCGCGTGGTGCCGGTCGAACATAGCCGACAATTGCACGCCGCGCTCAAGCAGCGCAAGATCGCCAACGAGTACTTGGAATTGCCCAGCGGCGGACACGGCCTCAACGGCTACAAAGGCCCGATGTGGGACGCCTGGCAGACGCAATCGCTGCGCTGGCTCGCATCGCTCGGCCTGATCGGTGAGCGCGACGCGGCCAAGCCGACTGCGAATTAATCATTGGCGTAACAAGGGCGGTTCTCACTCGTGTCCCGCGTCTTGAGCTGGATGCGGAGCCCCAATCGGGCAGGCGCTGTTGAGGGCCTTCGCCCCAATCCCGCACGGGCCGAAATACGCCCTGGTGTGCGGATATGTCATGCTTTGGCGGTGCTATGCAACAGGCTGTGACGTATTCGCACGCCTGGTGTGTGGGTTAGTGAAAGCCTGACGAGACGAGGTGGGCAAAACTAGATTCCGCTGCCGATCACGCCGAAACTTCCTATGAAACGTTCCGTGACGAGCATCGGGAATTTGTGCTTGGTGCGCCAAGCCCGTCACGCGTTAAAATGATGAGGGAGGAAAGCATGTTCCGTCGACGGATAACTCTGGGCTGCGTCGCGCTGGTTGGAGTGGTTACGCTGTTCGTGTCGTCGATCCAAACGGCATCGGCGGCCAAGTCCAGTCGTCTTTGGACCGAAGAGGCCGACCAACTCCCGCTTCCCAGCGACGGAACAACGACGGATGAGGTCGACGACTCGCTTGCCCGGCCGAGCGACAACGAGCGTAGCGACAACGAGCGTCTCGTGTCGAACACGACGACCTTTGAAGAGGCCCTGAGCGCGCAGGAAGGGAGTGTTACTGGCCAAGCGTGCTGCAATGGCTGCGGACGTTGCGGCAACGCCTGTTGCGACCGTCGCTTGTTCGGCCTGTTTGCCCAGTCCGATTATTGCTTCAGCAACTTCGTGAGCCCGCTCACCAATCCGCTCTTCTTCGAGGACCCTCGCACGCTGACCGAGACGCGGACGATTTATGCCCATCAGTGGATTCCGGGGAGCAACCCGGTCTTTGGCGGCGGCACCGCTCAATATCTGGCGATGCAAATGCGCGCCGCGCTGACCACGCGACTGTCGTTGATTGCCACCAAGGACGGCTACTTCTGGATCAATCCGGGTACCCCGGGCGCGCAACAAATCGATGGCTGGGCCAACTTGGCGCTCGGCCTGAAATATAATTTGATTCGCGATGTCGAGAACCAACGCATCTGGTCGGCTGGCTTCACGTATCAGCCCCCCACCGGCACCACGCGGGTCTTCCAAGGCCTCGCGGGTGGCGAATTCCATGCCTTCCTCACCGGCGGCCGACAAATCCTCGATCGCGGACACTTTGTCACCGGCACCGGCTATCGCTTCGCTGCCACTCCCGATCTGACCGACATGATCTACTGGTCGAATCACTGGGACTATGAGTTTCTGCCCACGCTCTACGGGTTGTTCGAGATCAACTGGTTCCACTGGACACGCAGCGGCTCGCGGCTCGCGGTGGACTTTGAAGGGAACGACCTGTTGAACCTCGGTGCCACAAACGTGGCCGGCAACAATATCGTGACCATGGGCGTGGGCGCGCGGAAGCGGTTTGGCCAAGTGCTCAAACACGAGTTGGGAGCTGGCTACGAGATTCCGCTGACCGCCCGTCGCGATCTGCTCAACAATCGGTTGTACCTCGACGTGCTGCTGCGTTTTTAAGCGCGACGAACAGCCTGGCGGCGGAGGGCAGAGGTCACGAGAGCCGAATGATTGCCGCGGCACCGCCGTCGCTGGGCAGGAGATGACCGGTGATATAGCGCGCTCGACGGTTGCGCGGACCTCGCGGTCGCAGGCGACGTTGCAGCGCCAGTGCTGGGCCAAGCCGCCGCGGGCCCTCGACAACCCGCGCATGCGCTGCACTCGCGTGAGGCTCATCACGGAGCGTGCCCTGAAGGAGCCCGACCACGAGGATCGCTCCGAATCTTCGCGCCGTCGGGAGATAGCTGATCCGGCGCTGCAATCATGAACCGCTTGGGGAAGCGAGTGGCCGCTCGGGGACTCGAACCCCGACGCCTTTCGGCACAAGATCCTAAATCTTGCGTGTCTGCCAATTTCACCAAGCGGCCAG
>CAZZBK010000042.1:0-18132 GCA_964652155.1 uncultured Planctomycetaceae bacterium
GCCACAGCCGCCAGCCCATAAGCGCCGCGATGATCGCCAGATCGAGAATGAAGCCCCACAGCAACGTCTTCGCGTTCACGAGTTCCGAGAGCCAGGACAAGAAGCGCTGCATGTTGGAGGCCCGCCGATACGTCAGGGAAAGACCACGCGATGAACTGCATGGGCCTCCTGCCCTCGAACAGAACTCCGAAATCGGCTGCAAAGCCGACAGCGACAATCGCGAGATGAATGAAAGCCGCCACGAACACCGTGCGGCTGGAATAGGACGAAGCAATACCGATCAGCACCGTCGCAACGACGATGTTCTTAAGGCTGTGCGCCGCGAGGGGCCACAGCGAGGCGTTCCAGATGACGTGAGCCGCAAGAAACGACGCCAGCATTGTCAGTGCAGCAAGACGCGGGGCCGGTTGCCGGGACCGCCACGCCTCGAAGATCAGCGCGGCGAGCACAAGGCCATACCAGCCGATCCAGACCGTGACGCCGGGCGCGACGATGCGCCCTAGCGTCTCGAAGTGGAGCCAGCCGAACAGACCGCCGGACAGGAACGCGAGCAGCGTCATTTGCCGCCGCCGTCTTGGGTGGTGATGCGCGGATCGAGCGGGTTCAGCGCAGCGTGCAGCTCGTAAACTGCCGATTGCGCAGCCTGAGAGAGCAGAATGATGCGCTTTTGCGTAAAGGGGCCCATCCCGGTCCCTTCCATGACCTGCGCAAAGACCTTCGTCCTGGCGGTCACTACGGCCAGCGCCGCTTCGGCGGTAGCGAGCGCATCAGCGAGGTTCTGTGCGGCGGTTTCAGGTGTCATGACGAGGTTCCTTCTTGCGTGAAAAGTGTCGGCGGATCAGAACCCCGCCTGTTACGAGCAGACCGGCAAGCGCCGCCCACCAGTGGCCGTCCGAGACGGTTCCGAGAGCCGCGACGCAGAACAGCGCGCCGCCGCAAAGGTTGATGATGCTTCCGGGCGTCATTTCAGCCACCCCTTGATCCAGATCGGAATGTTCGGCAGGATCAGCGTACCGATGCCACCCAAGGCCCAATAGACGCCCGCGATGATGCGCTGCCGCTCCGCCTTGTATTGCTCGTTCTCGTTGAACAACCATTGGAACTTGGCCTTGTCGTCGAGCTTGTCGAAAAGATCCTGCCTGCGATCGTCTTCACCGCTCATGTCACCAGCACCCCGCCGCCCGGCCGCGCGCATGATGCACGTCGATGCGCTGTTGGTCGGCAGGCGTCTTGCCCTGCACGGTTTTTAAGTCGTCGCGGATCACGCCGCAGGGGCGATCAACCGGGACGGTCTGACAGGCGGCGAGCGGAAGCAGGAGGACACAGGTAAGCGCAGCCGTGTTAATGAACCTCTGCCAACGGAGATTTTTAGTCTCTCTCGTCGGAGGGTACTCAAGCTTGCTTGTCCCGGCGCACACAGTGCATTTGTAGAGCGCAGGAGCATCGCTGTTGCACTCAGGGCAGAAACCCCATGCTTGACGATACCAGCCAATAAATCTGCGCAAGTAGCTCATCACGGCTCGCATTTCCCGGCCTCCTTGTTCCACTTGCCGGCAAGCACGCAACGTTCGGCCGCGTCAGCCGCGCTCTCGGCCTTGTCGTTGGCCTTCGTGATTGTGACAGTCGCGCTGTCCACGCCGCGCTGGAACAGCCAGTGCGCGCCGTAGAGGATGCCGGCGACGATCGCCGCGACGGTGGCAAGCTTCAGGTAGGTCATACCCCGCTCTCCCGGCTGTGGCGCATGCGCTCGCTGATCGTGTAGATCGCAAAGGCCGCAACACCGCCCGAGGTGATGACGGCCGCGACCTTCCAGTCAATGGCGCCGAATGCCTGTGCCGCAGCCGTGCCGACCGTGGTGAGGACGGTAGCGATCTGCGCCCAGATCGTGGTTGATTTGGCCGCTGGTGTCCCCTGAACCTCGTCGGGCCTGACGCCGGTTTCCTCAGGGACGTTCGGCGGATCAGGGTTGATCCCGACCTGATAGCGCGGCAGATGGATCTGCGCGAAGCGCTCAGCCTGCACGACATCGCCCAGGAACAGCGCGCGCTCACCTTCACGGCGGCGCGTCAGTCCCGCGAGAGCCTTTCCGCCTGCCTTGTTCCACATCAGGAAGGCATTCGCCGCACCCTGCTTGTCGCCAGCGTTGAACTTGCGTAGCACGCTTGACCGTCCGAACGCACCAACACCGATGTTGAACGCAAGCGAGGTCATGGCATCGAACTCATGCTGGCGCGGAGATCGCTTCAGGAGCTTCAGGACGCCGGTCTCGAACTGGAACATGTCGACAGCGTGCAGCCGCTTTGCTTCAGCCTCACTGATCGACTGGCCAACAAGAACCTTGGCGGTGTTTTCGCCGTTCTCGTAGTTGATGATTCCGCCGGCCATTTCGGTGTGGCCCCAGCCGATCGTCGGGATCTTCACCGCGTCGAGATAGCCGACGAGGCGCTTGCCCTCGAAGGCGCGAATGAACGCAAGCCCGGTTTCACTGGTCTTCATGCGTCCTCGCTAAATTTGGTGATGACGTTGACGGTCAGGGGAGAGCTTGCGTCGCCGGCCAGCTCGATCTTGTCGCCGTACTTCTTGGGGGCGAGCTTTGACGCGGTCCATTTGCGGGCGTCCACGCGGAGCTTCGAGCGTTGAATGTGATCGTGGTCGACAATCTCATTGCCTTCAGCATCGACGGTCTTGTCGCGCGTTCCATCGTCGGCAATGGCAATGATTTCTTCGGCGTATTTGTCAGCCTGGAGGAGGCGTGCGCGCACGTATTTGTCGGCAAAGCCGGGCTTCGTATCAAGCCACGTGTGAACGGCATCACGAGAAGGCATGTCTCGATCGGCGCAAATCGAAACGAGGCTTTCACCTTCAGCAATGCGCCGGCAGATCGTGTCGACAAGATTTTCTGAGTAGAGGGACGGCCTACCTGTGCGGCGCGGTTGCGCGGCTTTGGCTGGCTTGTCCTTTGACTTTGTCACGGTGGCTCTCGCTTGGGTGAGAGCCGTCGTTCTGGTCGGGTCGATGGCGATGACAGGGTTAACCGATTTTAACCCCTGAAATCAAGCCCACGAACTCAGGTGTCGGCCCATAGTAAGGAGATGGCACACCCGTTCACTTCTGTTCCAAAAAGTGGCCTGAAAAGAGCTAAGAGCCGACACCTATATAAACTATTGATATTTTAAAATTATATATATTTATCAATGCTACAGGTGTCGGCTAGGTGTCGGCTCAGGTGTCGGCTCGGGCCGACACCTATCAACACTTTCCCGCCACAATTGAGCCTCAGGTGTCGGCTCTGATGATTGCGAGCCGACACCTGTGAGGCTATCAGCCGACACCTGAGACAACAAAAAAGCCCCGGATTTCTCCGAGGCTCGTTGTTGTTAGTCAAAAAAATGGGGCGGGAGATAGACCGAATTAACGGAGCCCTACCCGCGACCGAGAGTGCTTATCGCATAAGGATTGCTGCCCTTACACGGCATCCCATGCCGTCACTTCCCAACTCGTTAGCACCGTTGCCGATGCTGGAATGATCTAGGCGGCACAGAAGCATCCTTCCGGGTAGCTTCACCCCTGCACGCAGGGAATGCGTCACCTACGCCGCCTAGAACTATTTGACGCGGGCCGGGCTTGATACCGGCTAATGCGACCATGTGCGCGGCACCTATCTTAGCCGCTACATCGCACCGGGGCTTAAACGGGTCCCCCACACATAGCACGTCCTTCCGTGCTGCCGCGTCAACTCGTTGCCCATCGGGCGAATTCATGTCGTTTGTATCATGATCATTCCAGCGAGACAACGATACTCGTTCCCCCTGGAACAGCGACACGGTGCATCCCGACAATGCCGACACCCTGAAGCGACTTCAGCGTCTTCTCCAGATCGCCGGTAAAGCGCTGGTTCTTCGACATCGCGCGATGAAGCTCCCTCATCTTCATGCGGCGGCCCGGCGCTGCGGCGAGGCGTGAGATGATCTTGCGCTCGAACTCGGCGGCGCCGAGAGGATCGACCATGTAGCGCGAGGCAGCACGAGAGGCAAGGTCAGCGGATTGCAGGGCGAGGCGCGCAGCCCATGCGATGTGATCGGTGCTGATCATGGGAGCGTCGTGATCCTCTCCGCACGCGCGAATCGTCGCGAGGCGAATAGCGATCTCGGCGGTTCGGCCAAAGAGAGCGCCGCTGTCGGGGTCAGCGTCGATCCTGCGCAAGCACTCCTCGGAAAGCGCGAGATAGTCGTCGTGAGCGGCCTGTGTGGCCCACGGAACGACGAAGGGTGTCGGGTCTGGATCGGAGTTCTTGTCCGGGTGCTGGGCAAGGTTGCCACGGCGCGGCATGCCGATCCGGTAGGCTCGAGCGATGGCGGGAGCGAGGCGATCGGCTGCGGCACGTAGCCCCTCCAATGGCTCGCGCTCTGACGCGCGGGCGCCTGCGTCGAGAATGAGAAATCGGTTCATGAAGCCGTTCATCATGTCCGCGCCTTTGAGACCGGAATAGAACTCCTCTGGCGTCGTGGCGGCCATGAGCGACATGCAGGGCGCGACGAGCTCGACGCTGCGAGCCGTGGCGTAGGCGGGAGTGCGGATGATACCGAATGACGCGCCCCAGATCGAGCGCATCACGCCGGAGATCGCAACCTCGTGGCCAGAGGCACGCGGGTGCGACAGGCGCTTGAGGACAGCACCGAACTCGTCCTGCGGGCAGATCGAAAGCGGCGCTCCCTCGACATGCTTGTTGAGCGCGGACATGGACATGAACTGCGATGGGCCGACGTGCCGGCCGAGTTGAGCGGCAGACATGAAACGCTCCGTGGCGTCGATCAGGTGTTGCTTCCCGACGGCGGTCGGTGCGGTCGCGATGACGTAGAGCGCTGTCGAAGACATCGTCGGCGTTGCAACGCGCCGGCCGATGACGGTCCCAAGGATCGGGAGAGCGGCGGCAAGAGCGAGCCTGCGGTTCGGCCTCCGTGCTGTCCTGACGATCGCCTCGATCAACTCCCCCAGCAGTCCCGGAACGCGGGTCAGGTCCTCGTCAAGCGGTGCGGCGTCCTCGGTGTCGTCATCATCATCGTCATCCTCGAAGGCCTCGTCGGTGTCGTGATCGACGGTCGCGAGCGCCCCCCGGAGCAGCGGAGATGGATCGAGGATATCGCCGCGCTGATAGCCTTCGCGATCCACCAGCGGCGGACGCGGCTGCGCTGCGCCAGCGTCAATGCCGGAACGGATCGTGAGCATGGCCTCGCGGTGTGCCAGCCCGCACGACGCGGCGGCTGATGACAGTGACGCCTCGACTTCACCGCGGCTGATCCAGCCCGCGCCGACGAGTTGACCGAGATTGAACGCGGCGGCGTTGAGTGTATCGTTTCTGGTTCCCTTGCCGGCTGAGGCGACGCGGCTGATCTCCTCCTCCATGGCGCGCGCGACGACGGCGGCCTCGCGGTGGCCGGTATCGGTGATTCCAATCCGCGCCGGAACAGTGGCTAAGGCCCTCTCGCTGATCGGATTTTCGGTGATTTCCTCGCGCGCCCCGATGATGTCCCGGCACACCTGCAAAAAGGCAGTGATCTCGTCCTCGGTGACAGCGGGGAGATCGTTGCGCGCCACAGACAGGGGCGTCTCGTCTCGCCATGCATAGGGCTGGCCGTCGGGGTGGATTCCCCAGGCGACGAACTGCTGGCCGTGACCGAGGATCTCGATTTTTCCATGCTCGCCGTTCAGAATAACCTTCTTCGGTTCGCCAGCGGCGGCGCGGTAGAGCAGGAGACGCTTTGCGCTGTCCGATCGCTCGCGGATCATCGTCGCGCCGAGGAGATCGCGCGCCATGGCCTCGATATCGGCTGCACGATCATGGTCCTCGACGTCGATGTCGAGGGCGCGCAGCCCATCGCATAGGATGCCGGTCGATACCGCGTTCGGCGTCACCGGCAGGCGGGCAGCAGCGGGAGGATTGGCACGCGCCGCGTCCTGCCAGCCAAGACCAGAGGGGCGCTTTTCCCGCGTGCGGACAGGGACAGGCCGATAGCCACGCGACCAGAGATCGGCACGAAGCGCGCGGACGGCGGAGAGGTGATCAACAGCGGCGCTCATGACTGTTCTTTCTTCACAGCGCGCTGACGCGCTTTTTGTTCACGGCGACGGGCCAGTTCGTATTCTCGGGTGACCGGATCAGACATCGCCTCGCGGTAGTAGCGTCGCTGGTAGTCGAGATAGGCGGCGTGCTTCTCAGGATCGGCCATGCGCCGGGACCAGTAGCGGCGTTTCGCAGCAAGGGTCGCCTCGGTTGCCATCAGAACGGGGCCTCGTTGGCGTTTCGGCGCACGCTGTCCCCGAAAGCGAGGACGGTGGCCCGCGCGATTCCAGTGAGGGTTCCGTCGTCGGTCATCCCGGCGATCACGCCGTCGAGGGTCTCGCGCGACATGGCGGCGAGGTCGGTCACGCCAGCCTCGAACAGCGCGGTGAGGATGGCGTCGACCTGCTGCTCCGCGACGGCTTTTGCGGCGTCGAGGCAGGCCCCGGCCTCGATGATGGAGAGTTGACGGGCAGACATTCGATAGACCTCCTGCGCTGCTGGTGGACAGTCGCTGCAAATCCACATGATCGGGCGACGCGGCTCGCCGTATCCGAGGCCGTGCGCCTGCCGTGAGCAGACCCCGCACGTCTCTGGTTCTTTGTCGCGTCGTCCGATGATGGGCTTCATGCTCGCGCCGTCAGTTAAGGTTGAGAATTAACGGTAACGGCGGCTCGACGTATTTCATCGACCATGCGAACCTGATCCGGCGTTCTGGTTGCAACGCTGGCGCTGATGGCCGAATGTCCTGGGCAGTATGACAGGCTGGATTTTGGCGTCTCACACCCGCAATACTGAAGCCCGTCACTGGTATCGATTGGCCACCGGCAGGAACGAGGGTTCAGGTTCACAAGCGAGACAGGGCGCGTTCCAGCGAGTGGAGTATTTGCCCAGTCAGGAAGGTTTCGAGCGAGGCCGCGCAAAACTTGTGATTCGCGCATTTCCTCTGTCTTCGTATCGGCATTAACTGTTTTGGCGCGGGCAGCACGCTTGGCTTCATTCTGCTCGGAAAGCTCTCTCTGACGCATCAACCGCGCCTCACCAGTGAGCTTCGGTTTTGTCAGGCGGGTTTTGGTTCGAGACACAGATCCGGCTTGCCGCTTGGCCGATTTTCCCTTGTCCTCAGTAAACATACCAAGGCGATGAGCTTTGCCAATTGCAGCGTTTCTAGAAACGCCAAGACGGCTTCCAATCGTCGTGAAGCTTTCATTTTGCTGGCGCATCTTGCAAAGCGTGTCGATTGCTCTCTGATCCCAGATAAATTCTCTCACGCTGCCCTCCTGTCCGACTGATGGATCCTGAAATTCGCATCGACGACGGAGCCGTCGGCGCGCATGCGCTCGGTGACGCGCCAGAACTTGCCGTCGCGCGTGACGCGGATCGCGGTGCAGTTGACGAGCGCAAGGCCTTCGCTGATCTCCTGCGCGGCGCTCTCGACAGTGACGCCCTCGGCGGTGCGCTGGCCCGTCATCGCGCACCACCACGCGTGCGCCTTCGCTCGAGCAAAGCCGACGGGGTGATCGAGGCAGACCCACTCCCGGTGCGCGGCGATGCCATACCAATATTCGACACGCAGCGTGGACGGTGCTCCCTCTTTCCGGTGGACGTGCGCCTCGATCGCGGTGACGGTGATCCACTTCTCCTCGACTTCACGCACCATGACGGCGGCCTCGGCGTCGGCTTCCTTCTCGTGCTTCGCAACGACCGGGAATTCGTGGCCGCATTCGATGCACTCGCGGGCTTGGATCGCGACAAGCGCCTCGCAGTTCGGGCAAGCCTTGGCGCGCACACTCTCGACGGTGGCCTTTCCCTCGCTAGGCCCCTTGCGTGCGCCGCCTCTGACCTCGATCGCATCGACCGGACCATGACGACGCACGTTCCCGGCGTAGTCGAGCACGAGGCAATTCGTCTTGCCGGTGTCGGGTGAAAGCCGCGTGCCACGGCCGAGCATCTGGACATAAAGGCCCGTCGAGAGCGTCGGACGCAGCATCGCGATGGCATCTGTCGCCGGAGCGTCGAAGCCGGTAGTGAGCACATTCGCATTCGTCAGGGCGCGGATATGGCCCGCCTTGAAATCGCGGAGGATACCGGCGCGATCTCCCGGCGGTGTGTCACCAGTGACGCAGGCGGAGGTGATCCCCATGCCAGAGAGTTGGTCCGCGACCTCCTGGGCGTGCTTGACGCCAGCGCAGAACACGAGCCACGAGCGGCGGTCCTGCAAGCGCGAGACCATGTCCCGGCAGGCTGCAAAAACGACGGACGGGCGGCGCGCGGCTTCCTCGAGCGACCCCGCGACGAACTCACCGCCACGCCGCTGAACGCCGGTCACGTCGATCTCGGTTGTTCCGGCGCGGGAGGTCAGCGGCGAGAGAAACCCGTCGCGCACGCCCTCACCGATTCCGTAGGAGTAGACGACATCGTCGAACATGCGCTCGTCGCCTTCGTCGAGACGCCCGCTGTCGAGCCGGAACGGTGTTGCGGTGAGGCCGAGGACGCGCAGACCGGGGACGGCCTCGCGCAGCTTGCCGATCAGCTTGCGATACATGCCGGCGCCATCGCGAGGAACCAGGTGCGCCTCGTCGATGATGATGAGATCGCGCGGACCGAGCGTCGTGGCATCCTCGCGGTGCACAGACTGGATCGCGGCGAACAGCACGCGAGCGCGTCGGTCGCGGCGTCCCAGAGAGGCGGCGTTGATCCCGATCGGGCATTGTGGCCAGATGCGGAGCGCGGCGCGGACGTTCTGGTCGACCAGTTCGCGGACGTGGGTCAGGCAGAGAATGCGCACGTCGGGATTCGGCTCCGCGATCTCGCGGATGACTTGCCCGAGAACGACGGATTTCCCGGTTCCGGTGGCAAGATCGACGAGCGGATTACCGCCGTTCGCATCCCAGTAGTCGTGCACAGCGTCGATCGCCGCGCGCTGGTATGGTCGGAGGATGGTCATTGGCGCCCCCTGCGCGCCAGATCGCGCAAGCTAACCTTTTCAGCAATCGACAAATTCCCGGCGCGTTGGTTCCATTCCCTTGTCGCAATGACGAGGTTTGAAATGTGGTTTGGTCCGCCGTGCGAAATCGGGCAAAGGTGCTCAATGGTGATCCGGTCGTCGTCGACCCCGGTGAAGCGCTCTGCAGAAAACCAGCACTCGCACCCATCGCGTTCAACTATAGCCGCGATTATATGGCGTAGCTTAATCCGCTCTCTCAGATCAGGAGAAAGCTGTTGTCTGTTACCAGACTGAAAGCTTTCACGCAGGATAGACAAAGCCTGAGGCCATGTTTCTCGACCATTGGCCTTCTTATATGCTACATGAAGGCCATGGCATGTCCGAACACGAAGAATTTCATATTCGTTTGTCGGCGGTTCAATTATTGCACCGCACTCAACAAGCCAATTTTTAAATTGAGAAATCGTCATTCCTCGTCCTTCCCGGCCATTGCAGCGGCCCCGAAACCGAAAATGACAAGAACACCGGCGGCGATACCGAGCGCAGCCATGACGAGGCCAAAGGTTGAGGCGGCCATGATCACCCGACCCTCCGCTTTTCGGCCCTGATCCAGTTCGCCATGCGCATGACACGGGCGCGAAGGTCGGCCCGGCAGGACCGGTTCGCCTCCTCCAGCGCCTTGTTCAGGTAGCGGTGCGCCGCGTCGAGCTTGAGGGACCAGATGAAGCGATCGGCGGTGCAGAGCGTGGCGCGCTGACCAGCACCGAGGCAAAACACAGCATTGCGAATGTGGGTGGCGACGAGGTTCATCGCTCAGCCCTCTCCGCGCGCTTTGGCGATGGCGGAGCGGGCTTGGTCATAGCACTCGCTTGCACCGCCACCGGGGTAGCTCGCCAGCCAGGACAGAGACCGATCCAGCGCTTCAAACATGTCTGGCGCGGCGGCGATTATGCGGGCGTTTGCTTCCATTTCCTTTTCAATGGACATAACGCTATGATGCCAGCACGTGCAGATTTCTATGTGCTCGCCCTTAACAACCCGCTGCCCAGCATGGTCAAGGTATGCGGGAGACCAAGGCCCCGGCGTGTGTTTCGTGGTCATGACAGCACCGACGAGGCGACAGCGGCGATGAAGAGGAACGCGGCAAATGCCGCCGCGTCCATAATGATCGAGAGGCGCGCCATCACGCGGCCTCCTGCCCGAAGACGACGGTCGGCTTGACGCGCAAGGTCACGGTCTCAGTCGTGCGTTCGTATTGCTTGCAGATGTCCTCGCCGAGCGCGGCACGAATGGCCTTGTCGTCGTAGGTGACGCGGGTCGAGGTCGAGACGGTGACGGTAAATTTTGCACCCTCGACCTTCTCGACGCCGCGCGTCTTGAGTTCGTCCTTGAGGGCGTCCTTGCGCTCGGTGAGCGCCTTGATCTGGAGGTCGAGCGTGCCGAACTCGTCGGCGATCTGGTGAGAGGAAAGGTTATGCAGGGTGGACATCGGTTGCTCTCCGTCGCGGGGTTGCGATGGAGATAATGTGCTTCATACGCACATATCAGTCAAGACGAAATGTGCTTCATGCGCACATTATTTTTCGGCCACAAAAAACCCGGCGCTTGGCCGGGCTACTCTCGCCTGATTGTAATGTCGGCTCTAACAGGCGGTGGACGACCAAAGCACCCTTCATTTCGGCCGATCTCCAGTGCGGCAAGCTTCGAAGCGGCACTGACATATTCGTGCTGGAGCGCTTCGGCAACAAGCTGGCATCGCGTCTTTGGTTTTTCCGGTTCTTTAGGCGCCGCGGCGCACGCTGATAAAAAAATAGAACAAGCAAGCAAAGCGCAAAATCTCATCATCCAGCCTTCAATAGAGCTTCGACAATCCGCCACGCTTCAGCCTGCTTTTCCGGGCTGGCCTTCTTCAGCGCGTCCCACACAAGGCGAGGAGGGTCTGCGGCAAGCGGGTTCACGTTGAGAAAGTCTGGCGCTTCGCACCCATAGGCTATGGCGAGGCGTTCAAGAAAATCCTGATTATAGGGCAGGATTCCGCGCTCGATCTTGCTCAGCGTTGTCCGATCAATATCGACCCGCGCGGCGGCCTCGTCCTGGTTGATGCCGAAATATTCGCGCCACTCCCGCAGGAATGTTTTCTGGCGAACATGCGAGGGCTTCTTGACGGGAGGCATGGCGCATTATCTCCCGGCGCTGAAAAAATATCGACGGCATGAGAAGAACAGTGCTTGACAAGCACGTGCGTATGAAGCACATTCAACGTCATGAAACTCGCTGATTACCTCATCGCAAACCAGCTTTCCGAAGCCGACTTCGCCGGTCGTGCGGGTATCTCCCGCGAGATGGTGAACAGGCTGAAGAACGGTCAAATCTGGCTTTCCTCTGAAACCGCCGAGCGGATCTTTCGCGCGACGGATGGAGAGGTCACGCCGAACGACTTTCTGGCCGCCCGGATGGGGGATCAACAGAAACCTGATCTTAACGTTACCGGAGAAGCGGCATGACGCCCGCACATCAGCCGACAATGGCGTCGATTCTCGCGGACCAGCTTGTGCAGCTTGGCGCAAAATTCGATGACGTCACGAACTGCATCATGGTGCTGATCGACGCCCGCTGGATGCCGGTCGTGATCGACATGCACATCGACGAGGCGATCGACATTGCCCGCTCGGGCGTCGGCCTCAACCAATTCAGGAGGGCTGCGTGATGGCCCTCTCCAACGAGATTGCCGACAATGTTGTCGGTGATGCTGGCACCGGCTCGGGCAACCAAATGTCGAAAAAGGTTCTTCCTTCGAGCGGCATAACTCCCTCTGCCTTGTTTGACGTACATACCCCGACGTTTCCTCCGACTTCCCTCGCTGCCGTTCGCGGTGGCGAGGGTTTTTCCCTGACGCTCCCGCTTCCAACGAGCGCGAACCGCATCTGGCGGCGCGGGGCCGGTGGAAAGACAACGCATATCAGCCAGGAATACGCGCTGTGGAAGCGCGAAGCCGAGCACGCAGCGAAGTCCGCCGGGATCGAGCCTGTCGCGGGGCGCTATCGCCTCCTGCTGCTGATCCCGTCGAAGGACCGTGCTGACGCTGACAATCGCATCAAGGCCGTCTCCGATCTCCTCGTCCGCGTCGGGCTGATCCCCGACGACCGGCACGCGTGGGAGGTCACGGTTCGGCGCGACGACACCATTCACGCCCGGCTGTGCCGGGTCATCGTATCTGCCGCACCGGCCGCCGTGCTGGGTGGGGCGGTGGCCGGGGGCGCTTCCGGCGGCAGGACCTCCCTCCTGCATGTCGGAAGCGCCAACGCGGCCTAGCAACTACCGTGGCGGGTGGACGCTGCGCTCGCGCAGTTGGCATCCGGTCTCGCTCTCCCGGTCCACCCGCCCGGACCTGTTACGGAGAGAGCGCCCGGAACGAGAGAGCGAACTATGAGCATTCTGGAGAAGAAGTTCCGCGCCCTGCGCGCGGAGTTGCCCCCCCGTGTCGTGATCTACGGGCCGCCGGGCATGGGAAAGACAACACTGGCCAGCGAGTTCCCCTCGCCGGTCTTCATTCAGGTTGAGGACGGCACGCCCGCCGGTCTGGATCTTGTCGGCGTCCAGCCGACGAGCTTCGACGAGGTGATCGAGGCGATCTCGGCGCTCTACGAGGAGGATCACGAGTTCAAGACCGTCGTTCTCGACAGCCTCGACAAGATGCAGCCGCTTCTGTGGGACGCGGTGTGCCGCGACAACAACTGGCAGTCCATCGAGACGCCGGGCTACGGCAAGGGCTACACCGCGACCGAGTATCGCTGGCGCGAGTTCCTCGACGGCATGAACGCGCTTCGCCGGGATCGCGGCATGAACATCGTGCTGATCACGCATTCCGACGTGGAGCGGTTCGACGATCCGACGAGCGTTTCCTACAGCCAGTATCAGATGCGCCTGCACAAGTCGGGCCGGAAGCTGGTCGAGGATGAAGTCGATGCGATCCTGCTTCTGAAATACGAGGCGGCGGTAAAGGAAGAAGATCAGGGCTTCAACAAGAAGCGAGCGCATGCCGAAGGCGGCTCGCAGCGGTTTATCTACACCGAGGGCCGCCCCGCGTTCGTGGCGAAGAACCGCTACGGCATGCCGCCGAAGATCGTCTACCGGCAGGGCGAGGGCTATGCCGCGCTCGCCAAGTTCTTCCCATCCCCGAGTGCCGCGCCGCAGCGCGACGCCGCCTGACACGCCAGAAACAAGGAGAGATCATCATGGCAAGTCTTGGTCAACACGCCGGCTCCGAACTCGTCGAGGGTTCGCAGAGCTTCGATCCGATCCCGGCAGGGGTCTACGACATGGAGGTTGTCGCGTCCGATGTCGCACCGACGAAGAACGGCAAGGGGACGATGCTCAAGCTCGAGCTTGTCGTCACAACCGGCGAGTATGAGAGCCGCCGCGTCTGGGCGAATCTCAACATCGTGAACGAGAGCGTGAAGGCGCAGGAGATCGGCCAGCGCCAGTTGTCCGACCTGTGCCGTGCCTGTGGCCTTGCGGCGGTCCCCGGCGAGAGCGAGGAGTTCCACGGCATCCCGATCCGCGTCAATGTCGGCGTCGAGACCGATCCGCAATATGGCGCGAAGAACATCGTCAAGCGGTTCCTTTCCGACGGCGACGCTGCGCCGGCTCAGGTCCAGCCCGCGCGCCAGCAGCAGGCAGCGCCGCGCACTAATGCCGCCCCGGCGAATTCGAGCCGCCCGCAGCCGTCGTGGAAGCGGGCCGGCTGATGGCCTCCCTTCCGCCCCTTCAATCCCTGACCTCGCGCGCCATTGATGATGCGTGCGCGAGGGTTCTGGCTGATGACCGGCCCCGGAGCACGACGCTCCGGTGTTCCGGCATCGGCGAGAAGTGCGACCGCCGCCTGTGGTACGCGCTCCGCTGGGCGCACCCGGAGGAGGGCTTTGAGCCGCGCACACGGCGCATTTTTGCGAACGGAAACGACCGCGAGGAACGCCTTGTGGAATGGCTCAACGCTGCCGGCATGACGGTGCGCGATCAGCAGAAGCGCGTCTTCCTCGCGAATGGCGCGCTGACCGGGTCCATCGACGGCATCGTCGAGAACGTGCCGGAAGCCCCGAAGACACCGCACCTTCTGGAGATCAAGACCATGAAGGCGAGCCGATACGAGGCATGGCGACGCAAGGGCGTGCAGGCGACGGACCCGAAATACTATGCGCAGATGCAGTGCTACATGATGGGCCTCGGGCTGACGCGGGCGCTGTTTCTGGTCGAGAACCAGGACACGCGCGAGATCGAGTGCCAGCGGGTGGAATACGACGCCGGAGCGGCGCTGATCATCGAGGCGCGCGCCGCGCGCATTTTCGCCAGCGATACGCCTCCGGCGCGGATCAGCGATGATCCGAAGTGGTTCGAGTGCCGGTTCTGCCCTGCCTTTTCGGTCTGCCATGAAAACGCATGGCCGCTTCGGAACTGCCGGACGTGCTACGCGCTGGAAAGCGGCCTTGCCGAGCCACATTGCGGGCATACCGGGATGCCGGTCGATCCTGTTGCGCAGGCTACCGGCTGCGGCGCGCATGTCTATTTGCCGCCGCTGGTCAATGGCGAGGTCGTGACCTCCGATCTCGCGAGCGGAAAGATCACCTATCGCATGGCCGATGGATCGGCCTTTGTTGACGGAGGCGCGCCGTGACTGATCTGATGACCATGCAGGACGCCGCGGCGAAGCTCGGCAAGTCTGTGCGGTGGCTGCAGGAGCACCTGCGCACCAATCCGTGCGGTCGTCTCGCTGGTCGAACACGCCTGTTTACCGAAGCCGATTTTGCAGCTTTGATCACCAGTCTCCCGAAGGACGAGGGTCCGTCATGCCGCTCAAGCTCGTTCCGCCCCGCGAAGGCCGCTCCGGCAACTGGACCGTGCGCGGCACATACCTGGGAGTCCGACTGGACCGCTCTACAGGAACGCCTGAGCAGAAGGCAGCGCGTCGGCTCCTCGCCAAGTGGAAAGCAGAAATCGAGCGTGGTGAGCTTTCCGCGCGCCCGCAACTCACGTTTGCCGGTGCTGTGATGGCCTATCTCAACGCTGGCGGTGATGATCGTTTCATGGCGCCGATCACGGCTCATTTCGGCGCTCGCACGCTGGCGCGCGAGATCGGGCAAGTCGAGATCGACGCGGCGGCCGTGGCGATCTATCCGGAGGCCACCCCGGCAACGCGCAACCGGCAGGTCTACACGCCGATCTCCGCTGTTCTCCGGCATGTCGGGATCAGGCTCGAACTGCGCAGGCCGAAGGGTGCAGAGGGCGAGACACGCACGGCATGGTTGAAGCACGATGATGCGGCGCGGGCCATTGCGGCGGCGCGCAAGGCCGATGCCGACTTCGGCGCGCTGCTCGTGCTTCTGCTCTACACCGGGTTGCGGCTTTCCGAGGCGCTGGCGCTGGAATGGGCGCGTGTCGATCTCGCGCAGGGGCTGGCCTTTGTTCCGGTGACGAAGACTGGCGTGGCACGCGCGGTGCACCTCACGCCGCCGGTCGTGGCCGAGTTGGCGAACATGGGCAAGACCTCGAAGCGGGTGTTCCGCTGGAGGAAGAACGGCGGTCTTTATCGGCTGCTCAATGAGACAAGCGAGGCCTGCGGGGTCAAGCTCGGGTTTCACCTGTTCCGGCACACCTATGCGACGTGGATGCGGCTTTATTCTGGCCTGTCGGTCGAGGATCTGGCGCGCACCGGGGCGTGGTCGTCAGCCAAGAGCGCGGGCCGATATGCGCACATCGACGCGCTGACCACGGCGCGGCGCGCGGACGGATTGCCGAGCGTTGAACGTGGAAACGGCATGGACCACAAGAAAAAGGGAGCGTCAAAGCCATGATGTCGAACGACAAGCCTGAAAATCAAAACTCCCTTGGTAAGGGAGAGGTCGAGAGTTCAATCCTCTCTCGCAGCACCAGTTCACCGACAGAACAGGCTGTTTTCAGCGGTTGCGGCGATTACATCGCGCAATCTGGCGCTGAACAACGCAAGAACGTGCGCGCTCGCGACGTGGAAAATCGGTGGAATCCGTTCCGCATTCGTCCGGTCGAATCACCCCAATGCCGCGTTGAACTTGTCGCGTCTGGCACTGAATGCCCCGCCTTCTGCGCTGTGTGTGGCTCACCGGATCATTGCAAGGCCGACAAGCCGCGCAAGCTCTCGACGGCAGATCGTGACCTTCGCGGCGCGAGCTTACCCGCCCCTACGCCAGATGACATTCGGAAGGATAGCGCTAATGGCTGAGCACGAGAAGCTTGTGGAGCGGGTGGCAAAAGCGATTTATCAGGACCGGAACGGCACGCTTTGCAAGCCGTGGAATGCGCAGCCCAAGGCGCACCGAGACCCGTATCGCTCCGATGCCCGCGCTGCCATCGCGGAATGCTACCGAACGCTGATGGGGCCAAACAACTTCATGGTTGCGGCGACAATCGGCCATCGCATGAACACGTCAATCGGCGGACAGAACGATTGGTACGCGGACGGCGAAAAGCTGATCAAAGCTGCCATCACCGCCTCTCCCCTCAACGCAAACACGGAGAGCAAGCCATGAGCGATCTTGTGGAGCAGGCTTTCACGCCAGATCGGATTGCTAAGTTGCGTGAGACGCTACGTTCAAACCCCAAAAATGACGTGCTTTACGCCGGCGCAGCATTTGCTGCACTGGACGAAATCGAGCGTCTGCAAGGCGAGATCAAAGCCGACGACCGCACTGCTGAACACATCGAAGCGCAGTCCGCCGCCCTCACCCTCGCCAACGCGAGGATAGAGAGGCTGGAGGAGGCGTTGGCAAAGTCAAAAGCCGATGCCGACTTATGCGCATCTGAATGGTCCAATGAGATAAAGGCCTATAACGATAGCCGAAAAATCATCAAATGTCAGTCCGAACAATTGGCCGTTTTCCATGCTCGCGTGATGGCGCTGGAAAATGCGTTGATGCGCTGGCAATCGACCGGCTGCCCTGATTGCGGAGGAGACTGCGCATCCGCAAACCCGCCCGTGTCGTGTTGCATCATGCGAGACACCCGCGCCTCGCTCAAGGGGGATGCGTGATGATTTGCGGCCTCTGCCATGGGTTCGGCAACCTGCACTGCCACCAGAACGGTTCTCGGCAGTGGTTCACCTGCTGCTCGTGTGGTGGCGCAGGAGTTCTCGTTCTCTCATCGCCGCCTGAGATCAAGATCAGCAAGGCGCAGCAGAAGTTCATGAAGCCGGAGGCAACAAAATGACCCCCCTCCCCGAACCATCCAGCCGCGCCCGCGCTGCACCACAATGCGGCGCTTGTGGGAAGTTCATGAAATGCGAGACAGGCGCGTCATGGGCACAGCAATGGTCTTACAGCATGGATGGAAGCCCCGAGCTTCATGAGCCTCGCTGGCAATGCAAGCCATGCACAGACCAGCATGGGCCGCTGGACACTAATTGCGGCAGTCCGGAAAGATACAGCGGAGTTCTAAAATGACCACACTCCCCGAGCTATCCCGCCGCGTCAGTGAGGCCAGCGGGCCGAGCAGAGAGCTTGATGCTGCCACATTCAGGCTTGGGATTCTTAGTGCCGAGCTAGCTCTAGTCCAAATGACGGGGTTTTACAGCGCTGGCCCATTTGGACGGCTGGCATTCCCGGGGACTCGTGAACGGCTCGACAAAAACATAGACGATACCGCCGCCGCCCTTCTCGCCATCCATGAAAGGAAGACCGATGGTCACCGATAAGCAGGTTGAGGCGGCGGTGGACGCATGGTTTTCTGCCGATCCTTTGTTGCAACTGCGCTCCAAAAGAATGCGCGCCACCCTTGAAGCAGCCGAGCAAGCAGCATGGAGGCCGATCAGTGAGGCCCCGAAGGATGGAACTCGCGTTCTGGTGCTGACCAAAGGTTCGATGCACTCGGCTATTTTTGACCGGATAGACAATTGCTGGCGCGTGATTCCAAAGACCGCGACCAGAACTGTGCCTGTTCCGGGAACCCCCACCCACTTCCGCCCGCTCCCGAAAGGCCCCTCCGATGAGTGACGCGATACCCGAGAAGTTCATGACGGCGGCGCGAGGCTTGGCAAGGGCGGTGGAAGATTGCCTTACGTCGCGCAACACGGTCAGCGTGCTTGGCGAAGACCGCATCGCCC
>CAZZBK010000042.1:18232-38057 GCA_964652155.1 uncultured Planctomycetaceae bacterium
CGGCTTGACCGAAGCGCAGCTTGAAGGGCTGGCGAACGGGACGCACTACATAATCGAGCGCCCGCGTTTTGACGAGGGCCCCCGGCACGTGAGCGATGACTTCCGTTTCGGAGAGCCAAGCAATGACGAAGTTCGGCGCGCCATGCTCGCGACGAAGGAGGGGTGAATGAGCGTTATTGATAGGCTTGCGCTTCTGAAAAGCGATAAGGCGATTGCTGCGACAAGGCAGATTGCCGGAGACTACGGCGGGGCCACTGTTCATTGCGTCGTGCTGGCAGATGGGTTCATTCTTGATTGCGGATGCGATGGATATTCTCCTGAACGAGCCGCAACGCTCGCGGAAACCATCAACGCGGCAAATCCTGCGGCATTCAATTTCGGGAAGGACACGCCCCATGACTGACGATCTTGAACGGCTGGAAGCGCTGGCGAGGGAGGCGCGTGAGGCAAGCGCAAAGATCGTCAAGGGGGATTGTTTCAGCCTTGCTTACGCCGAAGAATGCGCAAGCCTTTTAGCGTTGCACGCAAACCCCTCCACCATCCTCTCCCTTATCCAGAGGGTGAGAGAGGCGGATGCATGGCGCGAAGATGCATCCGGCAAGGCCATCAAACCACCCACCGAACTTATCACCACATATGACATTGGCTACGCAGCCGGTCGAGCCGAGGCGCTGGAAGAAGCGGCAGACGTGGCAGGTTCACAGACGCACGATCACCCGGAGATGCTTGGCGACTGGAACGCTGCCTGTGAGCACGTCGCCGCAGCCATCCGCGCGCTGGGGGAGAAGGCGGGATGACGAGCAAGAGAAAACAACGGCGTCAACGCGGCCAGAAAATCAGAATCATGATTGATGATTTGCGGCGCACTATTCGTAACAACGATGCGGAAACGCAGCGCCGAATTCGAGAGGCCGTAGCTTACGAAAGAGCGAATGCAAGAGAACGAGCATTGCGTGATATTGTAGAGCATTCTTTTGCAAAAGGAGACAGAGAATACTTTCTGCGCGGCATTGAACGCGGCATGCAAGAGGCCAAATACGAGGTCGGGGTAATGCTCGGTGGAAAAATACAGCACCAACTAGCCAAGCATGAGCCAATGATGCACGAACAAAGGCTGTTGATGGACAAAATCCTGTCCGTGGCAATGGCAGAAATGTCCGCTCACTCCACCATAGAACAGGCAAATATTGTTCGGAATGTTTGTGAGGTGTCAATCCCGCCGATCTATTTCAGGTTTCAGATATGACGCTTCCCGCACTCTTTCGCGAGCCTCCGTAAGCTCAACCTCCGCAATGCGAAGCGCAAGACCGCGTTAGAACGCGACCCACCCGCTGGCCGCGGTGCTGTAGGTGAATGACAGCAGGGTCTTACCGGCGACTGTCGTCGGATTCCCGCCAAGAGCGGTTCCGCCCGACACAGTTAGAGCTGTCACCGCGTTGACGAAATAGAACTCGACATGCGTTCCATCGACCGGAGACGACGGAAGCGTGATCGTCAGCGATGCCGCCGTTCCCGCCGTCGTCCAAATGATCGTTCTGGCAATTCCATCCGCCGGAGCCGGCAGCGTCCCACCAGAGACGATGGTGTTATTCATGGCAATGTTCTTGTGATACAGGTTCCCGAACTCGACCGTCCCGTTGTAGCCGATGTCCGAGCCGTCGTAGATCGACATGCCGACACGGAACGCAGGATCGGGATTCAGGATGGGAGAAGCCGAGTTCTTGTTCGGGTTTTGCAAGATGTTCTTGTAGCCGGCGATCGCTTGCCAGCCATAGGTCGTATAGCCGAGCGTCCCGCCGATAAAGGTGTTCTCGGTGACATGCGTGCCATCGATCAGCCCGCCATAGTTGACGATTTCGCTGTCTGGAACTGTGATGACGTTCCCATAAACGTAGTCATCGCCCAGGCTGATCCCGGTATCGACGTTGCCACCTCCAAGCGTCATTACGCAGAAGGCCATTTTTCGAACGCGGATCGCAATAGAACCAGAAACGATCGTTCCGCCGTGAACCGCATTGATATTGCCGGTGCAGTGATAGAGCGCGTTAATTTCGACGGACTTACTCGCCGCAGAGTTCGTGTCGTTGGTGACGGTCAGGTCAAAATGCGTGCGGTTGAGCTGGTCGGAAAAGTCGTGAGCGCCTATTTCAAGAACGGTTCCCGTCGTGTTGCCAGCGAATCCGATGTCGATGAACTTTGCGTTCGCCTGGATGACCGGCGAGCCAGTCGTCCCGCCGGAACAGTAGATTTTTGCCTGCGGAGAAGTCGCGACAGACTTGACATCAATGATCGTGTCCTGCGTGCCATCGCCTTCAATGATGACCCCGCGCGTGGCCGCCGCAGCCATATCCCAAACGTGCTGCGTGGTGCGCTTGAACAGCGATCCTGCCTGCCCGCTGAGCTTCAAACGCCGCCCCAAAGACATCGCCATATCAAAGGCTGCATCGAGGGCGTCGCCGTCATCCGTGGTATTGTCGCCGACGGCCCCGAACCATTTGGCTTCGACAGAGCCGTCAAAGATCCGCACCCATGCGCCGGAAGTCGACGCGATGGCATTCGCCTTGACGTAGATTCCGCTGAGCGTATCGAGCGTGATTTCGGCGGAGTAATCTCCGGATCGCCAGATAAACAGGCCTTCCTTGCCTTCCTCGTTAAGGACGGCGACGGAATACTTCGTCGTGTCGAGCGCCTTCATCTCGGTCATTGTGCCGATGATGGGCGCTTTCTGAGCGGCGGCGTCGAGCTGCTGCTTCGGAACAGCGTGGAGAGCAGAGGAGGCATTTCCAACAAGCGTGAGGTTCCCCGACATCGGGGCGCGACCGTCGCGAAGGAACGCGAGGTTGAGAGCGTCCTTGATATCCTCGTTCGTGGAGTTCTCGCGCGAGGCAAGGATCGTCGCCCCGGACACTGCAAGATAGCCGCTCGGCAGGGAATAGACGCCGGAACCATTATAGGGCATGCTGGAACTCCATGGTGAACTTTATCAACGCTGCTTGCATCATTGTCGCGACCGCGATTCTCGCGGTTTTTGCTTCTGTTCTTCGCCGCGCGATTGATGGCGCAGAACCGCTGTGGATTGTGCTTGCAATCGTGTTCTGGGTTGTCCTCATCGCTGGGGGGCTCCTGCTCGATCCCGCGCGTAATTCTTCCCGGCGATGAGCGCCGCGATAACGGCCTTTACCCCGGCAGGATCATCAGCCCGAGCCGCGCCGGCTCCGGCGCGCCCCGCGAAGTCCGCGAAGTTCTGATCGCCAGTAGCGCGCCCCTGCCGCTTCATGATGGCCGCGATAAGCTGATCGGCATCGCTTCCGCCAACCACGGACAGGCGCCCAAGCTCCTGCGCGAACTGTTGCGCCTTTGCCTCGTTGTTCGACCCGGTTAGGCGCTCGACGATCTTCTTTGCTCCTCGCAGTGCGCCGCCTGTGATTGTGGCGTCAGCGGGAACATTGATGCCCTTTCCGGCTTCGTCGAGGAATTCCTTAAAGCCCTGCGTCTGCGCGGTCTGTGATCCGCCGACGACGGTCTTGTAGGTGTTCTCCATCGCAGTCTCGGCATCGAGAGCCTTCAGTGCAGCATCAGCACGGTCTTTCCCGAACAAGAGGCGGAGCTTGTCGCGGTTCCAGTCGCCCTCGCCGGCCATAAGCTGGCGCACCTTGGCGACATCGTTCGCGGCGGTTCCGACGACGCGATCAAGATCGGCGCGCGCGCCCTGCTTCATGCGAAACGGTTCGGCGGATGGCCCCATTCCAGCGGGTTCGGGCTGAAGCCTTGCCTGAAGATCGACGGGTCGCGTCGCCTGCGGACCATTGGTGAAGACCTTCGCGCCTTCTTCGAGTGCGTCACCCTGCCGGGCGAGCGAGGCATAGTTCGCATCAGCGTTCTTGATGCCGGGAGCGGCGGTGCCGAGGGCCTCGTCGATCTGCGCCCGAACAGCGGAGAGCGCGCGAACCACCGCGCCGTTCCCGCCTCGGTCTGCCTCGCCGATCATCCCATCAAGCGCCTTGCGCGTCTCGAAGATAGCGCGCGGCGACGGATCAAGCTCTTTCGTGCCATAGACGTTGAGCATGTTTCGCGCGTTCTCGAGCGCCGCACGAACTGGGCCGCGGGCATCGACAATCTGCGTGTCGATGCCCTGAGCCACAGCTTTTGTGTCAACAGCGCGAGCGTTGCCGAGGGCCTCGTCATAGAGCGGGCCGACGGCCTTTTTGCCGGCTTGCAATTCGGCTTGAACAGCGGACGGAGCCACGGCCTTACCGAGGTTCTCGTCGAGAGCGGCGCCAAGCCGCGCGTTCTTCCCAGCGTCGCGCGCAGCAAGAGCTTCAACGATGGCTTCGCGCGATCCGGGGCGGGAGGCCGCGCCGCGCGCGATCATCTGCATCTCAGGCGATACGTCGGCCAGCACGGCGTTCGGGCCAATCTCGGCCATCTTCGCCTTCATGGCGTCGGTCGTGCCAGGGCCGAATTGCTTCAGGAAGAAGTCACGAGCCTTGCTCGGGACATTGGAGAGCGCGTCGCCGGGAGCAACCTTGTCGATAATCCGATTCCCGACGGATTTCACGGCTCCGAGAGCAGCAGGGATTGCCGCACCGAAGCCGGCACCGAACAAGGCATCCTTAGCCGTGGCCTCTGCCGTCCCCTCGCGACCATACCCGGCGGCCGCACCCTGCGCCGCACCAGCAACGCTGCCACGCGCGATCGCGCCGGGGATGGACTTTGCGCCGAGGCCGAACAGCAGGCCACCAGCGTTCCCGGCGACGGCTGGCGCGGCAGCGATAGTCCCGGCGATACCGCCCGCGACCTTGCCAGCAAGAGCTTGCTTCGGGTTCGCCGCGTCGAAGGTGGAATCGCGCGCATTCTCGTAGTCGAGCGCCTTCTGATAGTTCCCGCCGAACAGTGCGCCGGTCTTGGCATTCGCCTCGTCGAGATATTCACCGATGAACGGAACGCCGCGCGCGACAGAGCGAACGCGATCGCTCACACCCATCATGATCGGGCTGTCAGCCCTCTCGCGCTGGACGTATGCGCGCGCCATGGCCTGTTGCTCCGGCCGGTCACCACGCTGCTGCGCGACGTCATACGCGCTGGCGATGTCCTTCAGCGGCATCTTGGCGCGCGTGTCGCCGGCCGCATTGGCGCGGATCGTCTCGCCACCAGGCGCAGCGTTCAGCGGGCTTGCGATGTCATCGAGCGCATTACGTGTCGGCTCCTGCGCGGGCGCAATACCGAGCTTGGCGTCGAACTCGGCGCGCGGAACGTCGCTGTAGAACTTCCGGTGCAGCGCATCGGCGAGCGTCGTGTCGTCGACGTCCTTGTATTGCGGATATTGCTCTCGGACCTTGGCAAGCGATGTCATTGGAACAGCCCCAGTGGATCAGCGGCAGGGGCACGCTTCGGCGTTTGAGCCTGCGGTGCGGCCTGCGCTGGCGTTGCGCCTTCCTTCGGCTTTCCGAAGTTCTTGACAGCATCCGACGTGGCCTTCGCCTCCGCCTGAAGCTTGCGGATCTCGGCGAGGCCATCCTTTGGCGTGAGTTCGCCGATCTGGACACGCATGGCGATATCACCGCGCGCCATGCGGTTTTGTGCGATCTTCTCGATGGTGTCGATGATGAGCTTGTTGCCGTCCGGCGTCGCCATCAGGCTCGGCAGCGAACCCTTGAACATCTTGGCGTCGAAGTCAGATGTCGCGCCCGATCCCGGCAGGCGCTGCGCAGGCGTCATGCGATCGATCAGCGAGTTGAACGCCTCGATGTCGGAGACGCCATCCGTCTTGATGCCGATCTTTCCGAGAAACGCCTTCACGGTAGCGCCGCCGCCGGTGTCGATCCTTCCGCCGAGGCGGCGAAGCTCGTCGACAAGCGCCAGATTCTGCGCAGCGTCGTCGCCCTGCGTTGCCATCTCGTCGAACCGCTTGGCGAGCGCCTTGCCGGTTTCCTTGCCGAACTCGCTCTCCTGCCGCTGATCAATTGCGACCTGAGTTTTTGAGGCCGCCGGGCCGAACTTGATCGCGCCGTTGCGATCCTTGTAGGCCGGCTGCTCAGCGGTGATGCCGTATTGCGCGCGCTCCTCCGGGGTGAGCGGAACCGCGCCCTCTCCCTCAAGATCGCGTTCGGCCTTCTTGATGCGCAATTCCTGCTCGCGCTTCGATAGGCCGGAGTTCGCAAGCTCGGTCTGAAGCTTCTGGATGTTGAGGCGCTTCTGCTCCTGGTCGAGAGGGTCCTTCGTTTCCTGCCCGACCTGCTTCGCGATGAGCGCCTTGACGACGGCCTGCGATCCGGCCGGCATCCGGTCGAACGCGGGGCTGTTCTGGATCGCCAGAAGCTTCGCCAGCGAGGGCGCACCGTTGACCTGCGGCGCAGCGGTCTGCGGCATACCGGGGCCGGCCTGCGCGACCTGAACAGGAGCACCGGGTGCGGCGTCAGGCGTGGCGCGCGAAAGATCACCAGCGCCCATCGGAGCAACGCGGGACGACCACTGGCGAACAGAGGCCATGCGCGCGGCGGTCTCGCCGTCGGGCTTGTCATAGCCAGCATAGCGCCACGCGTTGTTCATGAGGCCCATCGCCTCCTCGGGCGTCTTGGCCGCGTTGAGGCGCTGGATAAGTTGCGGGTCTTCCTGCGCGAAGAACTTGGCCTGCGTCGCGGCAGAACCGTTGCCCTGCTCGCCCTGCGAAGCCGCGAAAGCCTGAAGGGCCTGCAAACGCGGGCCGCGCCACGAGAGAGCGCCGCCGGCGGTTCCGGCCTGTCCACTTTCGCTTGGGTCGCTCCACGTCCGGTTGAGATTTCCGGGGGACCAGCGGGATTCGTGATAGCCGGTCGCGCCGACGGCGGCGAGGGCGTGCGGGTTCGTGATCCCGTTGCCCTTCAGCGTGTCGAGAAAGGCCGCTGACGTGTCGCCATCGACAGGGGTGGGAGACGGAGCGGACGGCGGAGCAACGCCGCTGGTCATGGTCTGCTGCGGTAGGGAGGCGGTCGCACCGGAGCCGAACAGGCCTTCGGAGAGCTTGCGCCCCTCCGCCTGTGCCTCGCGGTCGGCCTTGTTGGCCTGATAGTCGCCGATCGAGGCATCGAGCGCCTGCGCAAGCCGCGCCGCGCCCTGCGTCCAGTGCTGCACCGGGCTGGTATCTGTGGCCTGCTGCATGAGCGCTTGAGCGACCTTGCGGCGACGATCGATCTCCTCTTTCGAGAGGATCGCCGGGGCGTCGTTTGCGCCTTGACCGAGGGAGCCGAGTTTTTCGAGGCCGAACATGATTTCACCTGCCCGCGTACATCTTGGAGCCAGCGCCGATCAGGCTGCTGCCGAGGCCGAAAATTCCGCCCATCATCGCGTTCTGGCTGGCGGCCTTCATTTGCGCCTGCTGCTGCATCAGCGCGGCAATCGGAGCGGCGTCGATGTTGGCGCGAGGCGTCGAGACAAAGTTCGGCGCGGCAATCTGCCCGGTTCCGAGAAGCGCGCCGATCTCGTTGATCGCCCTGTCGCGGCCAAGCCCGAGCTCCTGAATCGCCTGCTGACGCGAGTTGAGGGCGTCGCTGGAATAAGCGTCGGTCTTGCCTTGATTGAACGAGAGCATGGCGTCATTGAACGCTTGCGATCCCTCTCGGATCCCACGATTGACGAGCTGCGTCCGAAGCGCGCTCTCGTCATCAGCGAACCGCTTCTGAAGGCGCGGATTGACCATTGCATCGGTCTTGGCGCGAATCGCGTCCTCGGAATAGTCGGCAGGCGTCCCAAGCGCGCCGGAGGCATTGCCGAGGAGGGTATTGGCGAGCCGGTTCGTGCCGACGTCGGCCTGCTTCTCAAGCGTCTTCGCCTCCATCCCGAGCGGATCAAGGGTCTGCGTCGCCGTGAAGGACGGCAGGATCTGCGTCTTTCCGGTCGTCGGGTCGGTGTAAGACTTTTGGCCGGTCTGCGTGTATTTCAGCGAGCCGTCGGGTCCTTCCTGGTCGACCATGTTGATAAGCTGCGTCGAGATCGCAGCGTCCTTGTTGGCCTGAGCCTGAGCCGTCGCAGCGCCTGCAGCATCGAATTTCGGTGTTTTGAACACGCCCATGTCAGGCCCTCCCGAGAAGACGGCATTCGTCGCGGAACATGCCGAAGTTGATAATATCGCCGCCATCAAGGCGCTTTCGCCCCTCGATCACAAAGCCCATGCGTTGAAGTACGCGGATGTTTCTCTTGTTGATGGCCTTGCATCGCGCTGACACGCGGGCCTGCTGAGCGAAAACAAGGCGGAACAACTCTCGCGCGCCAGAGAGGCACCAGCCGCCGTCGGCCATGATCTCCCAGTCCTCGCCGTCAGCAGAGGCGAACAGGATGACGTAGCCGCGTGGCATGTGGTCCGGGGCCACGACAAGCCAGCCCATCGCCATGCGGCGAAACTCGGTTCCGGTTGCAGTGCGGATTTCCTCGAAGATCGGCGGGACGACAACACCGCGCTGGCGCGCAATCTCGAATGACCCGGCATCGTCTCGAACGAGAACGGTCTTCATACGACGACCTCCCCGAATTCGGTGACAACGTCGACGCGGATAAGCTCGATCTGCGGCGTCTCAGACTGGCCAAAGGTATATTGGACGCAAGGCGCGAACGACGCGCCGGTTCCGGGAGACGACTGCCAGACCTGACGCGTTTCGTTGGCGCGGCCCCAGATCGATGCGTCATAAATCGCGGTGTCGAACACCTCTCCGCCAACCGACACGCCAGCCTGCGGCGGGGTCGGAATGTTGGTGTCGTAGTTGAATTTCAGGGTAATGCGCGGATTAAACGTTTCGGCTGACCGGACCACAGCGCGCGACACCTTTCCGACCGAAAGCCGCGCGCCAGTGATGGCAAACGGCCCGATCCATGTCGCTGTATAGGTATCGCCTCCGTCATCAGACCCCGTCTTATCGCCGGTCATGATGCGGCCGTCGCTCGTGCCATAAACGAGGTCGTCGCCAATCGTGGCAAAGCACGCCGCGTCCCACCCATACCAGCGCGCCCATGCGCCGGTCTGAAGATTGGCGACAAACTGATAAGCAGGATCGGTACTGGTCGCAGGTGTCGAAACAATAGCCATGCCCGCGCTGTCCCGGCGCGTGATCTGCCAAAGTGAGGTATCCGACCCTGCGACGCTCGCGCGCCACATCGGCAAGATGTTCTTCGACACGCTCTCGTTCGCAAGAGCCGCTCGATCGAGCGAAACAATCTGCGACATGGCGATCAGGCCGTCTTCGGTCATGATGGCGAGATCGCCGCCCGCCTTCATGAAGCAGTTGATGCCGCATGGCTTGGCGACTTCGTAGACGCCAGTCAGGGACCACGACGTAGGATCAGCGCCCTCATAGGCTGCGACGTCCCCCTCGTTCGAAAGGAAAATGCAAGTCGATTTCAGGCCAGAGTTGCCCGCGTCCGTGGTCCATGTCCCGCCGGCGAGGAGCGATCCCCCGCGGGGGAAGATGCCGCCGAGCGGGAACTTCGTTACAGCGCCGCCGACACTGTCGACCGAAAGATACCAGGCGTTCGTTGTCCCCTTCTCGACGAAGAACATGCGGCTCGCGTGCTGCCACGACTGCGAAAGATCGGAAGGGGTGACGCCGGTAATCGCCGGGGTCGTCGCCCATGTCGAGCCGTCGTAGAGAAGGCGGTCATTACCGAACCCAGTCGCGACAAGGTATGGCGTTCCGGCGCCGGTCGTGAATCGCGCAAACGACCACGTCGTGTCGACGAGGGAGGTCACCAGCGCCGCACCAGCAGAGCCCGGCGACGACACATCAAAAACGTCCCCGTCTTCCGTGAAGGCAAACGCCTTCACCGCCGAACTGACCTCGTATGATCCAATCGCGCGAACGGCGCTGCCAAGCCCGGTGTTGCGCTCCTCGGAGCCACCGCGCGGGCGCGCGGTGTTCTTCTGGGGGAACCAGTTGTCGAGCACCAGCGCGCCACCGTCGGGGACAGCCGCGAGATCGTCGAAAAGCATCAGCCCGAGAACAGGGGCCCGGAATGACTTCGGGACAGCAACGCGCGAACGGCGCGGGTCCTTCATGCCAGCAGAGCCGCCGTTGACAGCGCGAAAACGGGTCGCAAGCCCTGCCATCACGAACTACCGATGAAATCAGGGACAGGAACGCGCATCGGGTGAGCGATCTCCCCGGTGGGGCCGGTCGATGAGAACTTGCGGCGCGGGCGATCCTCACGAATGGCGCGTGCCAGAATGGCCTCATACTCGGCCTGTTCATCGGCGTAACGCATGCCCTTCTGGCGACGCCAGCGATAGATCAGGCCGAAGCGCAACAGATTGGCAGGGAAGATTGCGACGTCTGTTGCCTCGGTCGTCCACGCTGATCCCCCGCTGGTCGTCCAGACATTCGAGACGTAGGCGATCTTGACCGTGGCTCCGGTCGGCAGCGGGCGATAGAATTCAAGCGTCGTCGCGGTCTTGCGAAAATATCGCTGCGCGCCTGCGAAGCTCCATGCGTTCAACTCGCTCCAGTCTCCATCCGAAACCTCGGGGATGATGGGGCGACGGTTCGGAGAGATTTCATAGATCGCGTTGTCGCCGCGCTGCAGGCGCAGGAACGCGTCAGGCAGCGTCCACGACGAGGTTTCAGCCACAGTGGTTAGCGTGGCCGTCACCGAAGCCCCGGTCCAATCGTGGCGTTCGAGAAGGTCGCGAGTAACGGCGCGCAAAAGCGAGATCATCTCCACGGCCGAGGATTCGGCGCTGGAAAGCCACGACGCCGGAACGGACAAGCCGCACTCGATCGCCGCGTCGTCAACCTCGCTTTTAACCGTCGTCATCGATTAGGCCGCCTCGTCTTCGATGGCTTCGCCGTCGTTGTCGGCATCAGCTTTGGAGCGAACCCGGCGCTTCTTCTCGCCGGCCGGTGTGGTAAGCTCGTTCAAGAGCTTCAGAGCGTCGTCGAGCTGCTCACGCATCGAAGCATTTTCGGCGCGGGCGGCGGCGATCTCGTCGGCGATGCCCTGCGTGCCTCGAGCGTCAAGGAACGCCTTCGCCTGGTTGCGCATGTCGCGCATGTTCGGAAGGTGGATCTTGCCGAGGACGTGATCGGGGAGTGTCGAGATTTCCTCGACGGTGCGGATGCCGGAGAGCTTCAGCGCGGACGCCTGCTCCTGCGTGATGCCGGGCCACGCGCCGAGAGGCGTTCCGTTCGTCGGAATTTCGTTGCCCTGCTTCCACGCCAGATAGGACGGCTCGATCTCGGCCCACCGCGCACGGAGGAAATTAGCGCGCTCGCCACGGTCGGCGTCGTTCTCGATGGCATCTGTCGGCTTCAGGCGGTCGACGCGCTCCTCGTTCACCACCGTCTGAATTGCATGGACGGGTGCATAGCGAACCCAGTCGTGAAAGACGGTTTCGCCGTTCCGGATCGTGGGCTTCTGGGTAAAACTGAGGATGCGGATCGTGTGCTGCATTTGTCACCTTTTTGAAATCGGAGGCAGCACGATTGCCGCCTCCGTTGAGTTCACATCACCACGGAAAGTCGCACATGATGATTTTCGCGGAGGCGTCGACCGCATAGGCAACGATCGAGTCCGTCACGAGGGCGGAGACGTCGAGCGTGCCGTCGGTGGCGCCGGTCGCGGTGAGGGCGTTACCGTCAGCGCCGGCCGTGAGGGCCGGGGTGATGGTCGCAGGACCCTTGATCTGAATCCAGCAATACTCGCCGTCCAGCGGGGCCGACTGAAGGACGCCAGCGCCAAGGCCGGCGCTGTCCGACAGGTCGGAGGTCACGACAGTCGTCGCGCCGGCCGACGCGCCGCTCGGAGCGTAGTAGTAGCAGATATTGCCGGAAACGGCGGCGACGCTGCCAGCGGCGGTTTCATACTGCACGAACTTGTAGACCTTGCCGTCGTTCGCGAAGTATTTCTGGCCGGCCTGGAAGCCGACGCCAGCGGCGAGAAGCTCGGCCGCCGTATAAGTTTCGGTGAGGTTTGCACCAACAAAAGCAGACATGAGGAAGTCTCCTGAACATGGGGGAACGGGCGCGGCAGTTTCCCGCCGCGCGCTCGATTACGACGCGTCGATGAGAACGCCCTGACGGCTGCGGTTCGTGCAGACGAGATTGCCCATCCAGTACATTGGGACCACGATGGCATCCTGATTGGTCGGGCGCTTTTCCTCGTCCATCGTCCACTGGGCTTCCTTGTGCTGGACCAGATAAAGGTAGTCCGTGTTCAGGAAGTAACCGCGCTCGGCCGTGGTCGTGAAGTTGGTGTTCTCGTCCCAGACCACGTTCGCGGTCTTGTACTTCATCGTGTTGAAGCCGGCGTTCGCGAGCTCGCTGTCAGCGTACCGCTGAAGCTGCTGCTGACTGGCCTCGTAGACCGCGAACAGGTCCTGCGAAAAGACGATCAGGTCCGGTTTGTCAGCGCCGACGGTCAGGGGCATCCAGAGGGCGTTCATCTCGCCGACGATGGTGTCCTTGGTGTAGGCGTTCGTGCCGGTGATCTCGCGGAACTTGTTGCGCCAGAAGGTGAAGGTCGCCGAGTCGATCCCGCCGACGGTGCCTTGCCCGTTGGTCTGGATCAGGTTCGCAAGGCCGTTCACCTGATTGGTGAGCGAGCCGTCCGAATAGACGTCGATCGAGAAGTTGTTCGCCGCTGTCTTCAGCGCGTTCGACTTGCGAGCCTTCACGAGATCGATCATGCGTTCCTTGGAACCCATGTTCATGCGGATCTCGCGCCCGCTCGCCACGACATGCAGGGCGACCTGCTGATAGTCGTATTTCACGGACGTGATGACGTCGCTGCCGTTCGTGTTGAGCGCGTCATAGCCGGAATAGCGCTGGTAGGTGCTGTTCTCGGCGTATTCGAGCGGCTCGGCGATCTCGTAACCGCCGGAAACGGTCTTGATCTTGTTCTTCTTCTTCAGGATGTTCAGAAGAGCGTTGTGCTTCGAAACGTTGTCCGTCACCTTGGAGCCCCAGGTGCGGTCGGTCGATGTCACCATTTCGGTGAAGACGGTGGAAGGGGTCGCCATGACCTGTTCTCCTTATGCGCCGATCGCCCGGTCGAACGCGGCTGACATGGCTTCCTCGTCGGAAGCGTATTGCCGCGCGCCAGTCGGGGCGCCTTTGATGTTGATGCTTGCGGCCTTCTTCGCGGCTTCGGCCTTTGCATTCGCAGCGGGCGCGGCCTGTGCGGCGGCGTTCTGCTTGGCTCGGGTTTCCGGCAGGGCGTTGACGGCCATGTCATAGGCACGCTCGAGGAGAGCGCCGGGTGTGGCACCATCACCAAGCTGGCGCTTGGCAAGGCCCACGAAGTCGGGAAGAACGGCCTCGACATCGGCATAGAGCGGCTTTGACTGCGCAAAGCGGCTCACCTCATCGGCGGCGGATCGTTCCCGAGAAATGCTTTCGATTTGCCCCCGGATCGCATCCGGTGAGGCCATCGAGGAAATCTGCTGGCGAAGTTCGCCAATCGTCGCACGAAGCTGCGCGGCCTCCGTGGCAAGCCCGCCCCCGAACGACTGCTCGGTGATACCGTAGGCGTCCGCGATCTGGCGAAGCCCGGCAATGGGGTCGGTGTCGAGAAGCTTCTGAACCGCCATCATGCGATTGAACGCATCCGGCGGCGCTGGCATGCCAGGGCGCTCAAAATACTCGGGATAGGACGACGCGACATCGTTGAACGGCTTCAGCGCACCAAGCTGGCGCCCCTGATCCGACATCTGGCGATGCAGCTTGTCGGCCCATGCGGTGAGCTTCTGTGCTCGCTCGGGCGGCATGCCTTCGAAGATGTCAGCCATATCCGGCGTCATGTTCGCCGGCAGAGTAACGGGCTGCGCGGCGACCTGCTCGGTCTGCTTGGCCTCCTCGGCGGCAGCTTCTTCCTGCGCGACCTCGGCTTCAGCGCCCTTGAATTTCCCGTCATCAGCGCGATCGCCGACGGTCAGCTTGTCCCACACCTTGTCATAGCTGGAGCCATCCTCCGCGAGCGACGCCGAGGTATCGACGGGCGCGGAGGTCTGTTCGGCCTCATTGGTGACAGCGGTGTTTTCAAGCGTCATTGGCTGATCCCGTATTTCTTGGCGATGCGGTCGGACTTGACCTCGGCGCGTTGGCCGATTCCGGGTTCCCACTCGATGCAGCCATTGCGCGCGAGATCCTCGCGGCGATGAGAGCGCGATGTGATGGGGCGTCCGTCGATGGGTGAGCGATATTCGGGAATGTCTCGGATGATGCGCGGCGTAGCGAGAGCGTCACCTGAAAGCGGCATGCGCTCGCCGGTCTTCTTGCTCACGAACTCGCCATCACGGAGGACAAAGGTTTCTCGCATGCCATCATGGGTAGCGGCGCGATAAACTGGAAATAAGGCCCTTAGGCTGCGGTGTATACCGTGGCCGAGCGCGCGGTGCGGGTGGCCCCGACGCCGTTGTTCGCGTCGACCTCAAGCCAGAGCGTGTCCCCCGCGATGATGCCGGACGTTACCCAGGTCCACGTCGAGCCGGTCAGGGTCGCGACGAGCGTTCCGGTCCCAATCGTCGCGGACCCGCCCTTGTAGATGCGCCGTTCCGTGAAGTCGGCTTCTGTCAGGCCGTATGGAGCCCAAACGCCCGGCTCAGCGCGCAGCGTGCCAGCGCCGCTGGCGAGCGTTCCGGTCAAGCGCAGAAGGTAGTTCGCGCCCGAGATCGTGTCCGCGCCCGTATAACATGGCCTCGTCCGCGTGCGGGTGTCGCACCAGCCAAGAACGGGCTTTTCAATGATGGTTCGTCCGGTCAGAGCCACATTAGACCAGCGCGTCGTCAACGCCGCATTCACGGTGTAAGCGCCACCGGTGAAGATGCACCGCGGCGCGGCAAGGATGATGCCGTCGATCGCGCGTTGATACGTTCCGGTTGTCGCGGCACTAGAGCCAATCGAGCCGTAGGAACCGAGAGCGAGAGAGAGCGCCTGAAGGCCGGTCGGCGCCGCGCCAGCGCCGTTGTCAATGACGAGGCCCATGCCGACAATCGGATGACGCCCAGGCCATGCGCCCGTGAGCGTGGTCGACCCGGTTTCATCCTGCACGATAGTATTGGCCGAAGCTGGCGTTCCGGAAACGACGGCAATCTGCCGATCGTAGCCGGTCTGCGCGTCCTTGGAGACCGTGACCGCGACAGAGGTTCCGTTTGTGAGGTTGTTCGTGATCCGCTTTCCGGTCGCATAGTTGCCGGTCGGCGCGACGGTTCCTGACTTGGTGCCGGTCGTGCCGGAAAGCAGCACGTCAACGTCGAGATTGGTCGCCACGAAGCCGGGATAGGTTCCGCCGCGAAGGAGGTCGAGGATTTCGGTCTTGGTTGCCGCGACGACGTAGGGGCTGATCGCCGCTGCGATGACCGTTTCGCCAAGTGCGCCGCCAAGCTGGTTCGGATGGGTGCCATCGTCCGACATGGTGACTGGATCGAATGCCTCGCCAGTCGCGATGTAGATCGCCCCGTTCGCTGTCGCCCATGCCTGCTGCCGCGCCCATACCTTGTTGCGGATCGTGCTGGTTTCCCCGACGACGGTCGATGGAAGTGTCGAGCAGACGAAGAAGCGGGAAGAAGGACACCCGGCTTTGCACGCATCAGCATTGCGTGTCCACTTGTCGATATAAGTCGAGAGCGTATCCGGGTCGTTCTCCATCAGGTGATCGTTGTGACCTTGGGAGGCTATCACGAAAATGTCCGGCTGCTGATCGATCGCGCTATCACGGCGCGCATAGATCGTATCCATGTCGCCACCGGACTTGCACTGCATCCAGCCCGGCGACGGCATGACGCGCGCGTTCAGAGCGAGCAGGGCGACCGTCGGCATGTTGCGCAGACCGGCCGCCGCGCCTTCCGACATGACGCCGTCGCCATAGAACAGGATTTGCGATCCGATGGAGGCAAGCGAAGAACTGCCACCGCCCGCGCGCCACGCGCCGGGCTCAAACCGTCCGCTCGTGGTGTTCAGGTAAGGCATTCACCAGACTTTCGCGCTGAACGCTTGCGAGGTCGTCGCACCCCAGATTTTCAGCGGGCCACGGCCGGGGCGGACCTCCTCATAGGCTTCACCCGTCTTGATGAGAATGCCCGTTGATGTTGCCGGCGCGGTGCCGTTGTCGGTGACGCGCAGATCGCCGGAGCTTTCGTTGCGTACCATCCATGCCACCATGGGGCGGTTCGCATCCGGCGTGAAAATCGTCTGCTCGGTGCCGCCGGCTGTGATCGTCGAATTGATCATCGTCATTGAAAATTGCCCTCCATCGGGGGTTCGTCCTGCATTCCCGGCTGAAGAAGCTGGATCCCCATCGCCGCCGCTTCAGCCTGAAGCTTGGCAAAATCAAGCCGGATCTTCGCGCCTTCGAGGTCGATCTTGCGGCCCTCGTTGTCGATTTTCCGCATTTCGAGCGGCATCGTCGCCTGAAGCTTTTCGCGTTCGGCATCGATTTTCATCTTCTCGCCTTCTGCCTTCACCTGATCGGGAGACGGCGGTTTCGGCTCGGCCTCTTTCTGCTGCATCTGCTCGGACAGGCGGCCGGAAAGACCGTCAAGCGCGTCTTCGGCCTGCTTGCCAAGCTTGAACGAGCGCGCGAAGGCGGAGTAAATCTCCATCGCCACGTCAGGCGGGAACTGGCCAGTCTGCACCGCCGGCCCGACCGCCTGGATGAACTGCGCCGTCCCCTGCAGGAACAGGTTCATCTGCTCCTGATTGCGCGACACATCGGCGCGGACGGTGGAATCGCTCTCGACATCAATCCGGTAGGAGCGCAGGACAGGCTTTTCCAGCATCATCGCCATTTCCGGCGTGATCTCGACGCCGGTCATTTCCTGCAGCGTCGCGACGTCCGTGGTGCGCGCGATGATGTCAGCGGTCATCTGGAAAAGATCGCGAACGGTCGATTCCACCATGCGCTGCATTTTCTTGATGCGCAGCGATCCCCATTGCGTCTTGATCTGCTGCGCCGTCGCAGTCTCGCTCGATCGGGAAGCACCGCGAACGATGTCGGAAATACCGGTGATTTCGTAGATGGACTGCTTGATTTGCTCGCGTTGCTGCGAAAGCTGCACCAGCACCTTTGCGGCCTGCTCGATCGGCCACCACGAAATCAATTTGTCGAGGCCGCCGGCCTGAGCCGCAAGCTCAACGCCCTTCAGCTCGATGATCTCGTTGTCGCCAGCGTCGGCAAGTTCTTTGACATCGGACGCCCCTTCGCCGCTCACCACGGCGCCGCGGACCTTCATGCCCTCGGCAATCTTGTTGATGCGCGTCGTCAGGCGGTTCAGTTCATCGGCGAGGGAGGAATAGATCGAATAGGGCGTAACCGGCATGCGGCGCCCGCTGATCGTGATCGGTTGAGCAGGTTCCGGATTTGGGAAGAAGCCGGGGAGGCCAAGCGGGTCCTCTGCCTCGCTGAGCAGCATGCCGTCGCGATCACGGATGAAATAGGCCTTCTTGCTGGACTTGCACCAGACTTCCCAGATTTCCTGCGCGTCGCTCGGCTCACCCTCTAGCTTTTCGACATCGCCGACCGCGCGCTGTGCAGAGACAAATTCCGAGTTGGTGATTTTCTCGCTTTCCTCCTCGAAAAGCGAATGCCGATACGCCACCCATGGCACGTCGCGCCAGCGCTTCGCCGGCCCCTCGACATAATCGCGCCAGGCGACACTTTCGTATTCGACCTTCCCCGGACCCACCGCGCGTACGCGAACAATGCCACGGCCGGCGATGAACGAATCTTGCGCAAGAGCTTCGATTTCGCTGTCGAGTGCGCCGTTGTCGAGTTGCAGGGCGATCGATCGCTCAATGACGACGGAAACCTCTTTCGAGACCGGGTCCTTATCGAGAAAGCGGCGGCGAACGTCTGGCGATGGCGTCGAGTTGTAGATCGACGGCACGATGGTTTCGACGTTCGAGAACAGAATGTTGAACGGCGTGCGCTGCTCACCTTCACCGGTGTAGATCAGCGTCGCGTCCTGTGCGGCTTTCAGCCATTTTTCTTCAAGCTTCTGCTGCGCCTTGATGCGGTCGAGCCACTTTTGGCCGCGCTCGCGCAGATCCGCGCCGTTCAGCTTGGCCGGCTGATCCTCATCACGGTCTTCGGCTTCATCGGCTTCAAGGTCCATGATCCCAGCGATACGGGGCGCGCAGACTGGAAATAAGGCCCTTTACGCCACCCTGTTCCTTCTCTTGACCATTGCCTCGACAGCTTTTCGCACGTCCATGTTGCCTTCGATCAGGCCGCGCGCGCTGACCACGTATTCCAGTTCTTTCGGTGGCGGCGGCGGCTTGACGGGAACGCGCGTGTCCTTCCACGCCAACGCGAGATAGCGAAAGCCGTCCGCGATGTGATCGGCCCAATCCTTGACCGGTGCGTCCTTGAACACCTTCTTCTCGTCGTCCCACTCGCGCCGGTAGTGCTTCAGGCCCTCAATGCCGTCCTTGCAGTTGTCGGCATGGAAAACCGCTTGCTCGATCGTCAGGCGAGCCGCGTTGATGCCGTCAGCCTTGGAGACGGCCGCGACACGACGAGGCTTGCGGCCCATCGCGCGCAGCAATTCCCACCGCGTGCGCTTCGTTCCCCATTCCTCGGTCATCACGTCGTGCGGAACAAAGTCGTCGCCATCGTACCCGCGCTCCTTGAGCCACGCGCACCACTCCTCGAGGCCGCCCTCACTCGGGTTATGAAAATCAACGACGAACGGCTTGCCCTCGATGACCTGAAAGCACCAGATCACGTTGTTCGCGTTCTTGCCGAGATCCCATGCGGTATGAACCGGCTGAGATCGATCGATTTCGAAGGACCTGATGCGATCCGACTTTTCGGCCCGGTCCATCGCCTTGCCGTAATACGAGCCGACCAGCGCCCCGGCGAACGAGCAGTGGAACTCCTGCTCGATCAACATGTCCGCGATATCAGGCCCGAACAGGCCTTCGTAAACCGCGCGCTGCTCCTCGACAGCCTCCTCGCTGATGGCACCGGTGTCGCGAATGCCGAGAACCTGGCTGAACCACTTCGGGTCGTTCTTCACCGCGTCGAGCATCTTCTTGACGTGGTTGTTCCCGCGCGGCGTCGTGATGAAAGACGCCCATCCGCCGTTCTCCAGCAGGATCGGCGACAGGTAGGCCCATGCGCTCGGGTTCGCCAGCGCCCATTCAGAAAACACAATTCCGGCAGGTGGCGCGCCGACGAGGCTATCAGGGTTGTCAGAGCCGACGACGCGATAGACCGCTCCGGTCTTGAACTCGATCACCATTGAGGTGTTGTCGGTGCGCTTGCGCAATTCCATCGGGAACGCGGTGTCGATGCGCTTCTTTCCGGTGTGAGGGTCGACTGCCTCCCAGATTGCCTTTCGCGCCTGTTCATACATCGGCAGGCAGTGCCAGTAGTTCGCGGGCCTCAGGTGCGCCGCAACAGCGAATTGGTTAAGGGCAAGATCGTCCTTGCCCGCGCGCCGGTGCCAGATCAGGAGTTGCCGCCCGATTCCGCTGGACCACGCGTTCCACGCCTTGCGCTGATACGGGCGCGGCTTCCACCCGTTGGCCGGGACGGTGATTTCAGGCATGGCACGCGCGAGGGCGACCGGCCGGCAATGCAACAGCGCGAGGATCACCAGCCTTGCGCAACCGGCGGAGATGCTCACGCACCTTGCGCTCATCGAGATCGACGGCCGCCGCGATGCGCCCGATGCGTTCTCCTGATGCGCGCAGGTCAGCAATGATCTCGCGGCGCCTGGTCGTCACATGACCAAGATCACCTTGAACCCGATATCGCCAAGGCATGTTCTTCATCGCTTACGTCTCCTTGCTCGAGTTTTTGCGCATTGCCACAGCCGCCAGCCCATAAGCGCCGCGATGATCGCCAGATCGAGAATGAAGCC
>CAZZBK010000043.1:0-37830 GCA_964652155.1 uncultured Planctomycetaceae bacterium
CGGCCGCTCGCCCCGACCTCCCACCGCCAAGCCCAACAGGCAACCGCCCGCCGCCCCAACGGCATCACTTCCCCGTTCACACCCTGCGAGCATCAGGTATTATGTCCTCCGTGGCGAACGAAGTGGATGTTGACGCTTAGCGAGTACCCTCGATCGAATCCGAAATCATTCCCCACGCTCGTACACGGCTTTTTTATGAAAACGACTCCCGTCCCCTTTTCCTGTTCAATGAGTACGACAACATCTATGCTGTAGATGAATTAATTCATCGTCAGATCACTGCAAGCTGGGCGCGATTCAAATCATTGCTAAATGAAAGAATTCCATCACAGGCAGAAGTTCTGCAGAAAGCTGCCGAGATTGATGCCGAGTATGGTCAGTACTTCAAGGTATTTCCGAGGCCATAATTATCATGACACCAAAAATTGAATCGCTTCTTAAAACCACAGCAGAGTTATTAAAAGAGAAACTCCCACTAGGTGCAACGTCCGATGTAATTGCAATATCTGAAAAAGAACTTGATATGGTATTTCCTGATCAACTCCGGCGCTGGCTTGCAAGTCACAACGGCATGAATCTATTGCCAGCGCGTTACTATGGCGTATGCCGTAGTGATAAGGAAAGAATTGACGCACGATTCATTTTAAGTGAGCAAATGTACCCTATTTACAGGGCGCTAAAATGGTTTCCAATAGCCGATGATGGCTGTGGCAACTATTGGGTGATGCCTACACTTGGCGACAGGCATCCAATACTGTTCGTGGACAATGGGTATGCAGAGGATAAGGCGAAATACGTCGTTGCTTCTGACTTGGAGCATTTTCTTGAAATGATCTTAGAAGATCAAATCGCGACCCGCCGCGATTTCAAGCTCACGGTTTATGATCGCTGGCCGGGCAACGAGGCATTTGTACGAGCGCGGGACCCCAAGATCGGCGAATATGACGGAGTCTATCCGATGTGGGAAGCTGATCGCCACCGCAGCTAGAGCTTACGTTGCTGTCCTACGCCAGCGAATCTTGGGTGAACATATGTGAGTTGCGGTTATCTGTCGCCCGACCTGACGACCGAGCTGCCCGCGAGCGGCTTCGATGTCACGCAGTACGACGGCTACGATGCCCACGGCAATCTGACGCATGTCACCTATGCCGACAATACCTGGAGCAGCTTTGCCTATACCTCGACCCTGAGCACCCATTGGTACACACGCGATCCCAACGGCCAGCAGACGACCTCGACGCCCGACAATTACGGCAATCTCTTGGATGTGGTCGATGCCCTGGGGCGTCATACCCAGTACGAATACACCCTCGCTCCGGCCACAGGGGCCATGAACGCGATCCCCGGCGGCCTCGTGAAGAAGATCACCGACCCGCTCGGCCGCGTGACAGATTTTGAGTACTACGAATCCGGCAACCTGATTGGCCTGGTCAAAATGAAAACCATCACGGGCGTGAGCAGCTTGGGTGGCATCGTCTCGATGGCGACCAGTTATACCTACGATCAGTATCGTCATCTAAAAACCGCGACCGACCTGACCACCGGCCTCGTCACCACGTACCAGTACGATCTGATCGGCCAGCTTCCTTCCGTGTTTATCGGTGTTCATCCGTGGTTCCATTCCCCGCTCACCCCGATCAGCCGCATCCATGCTGAATTCGCATGGTTATTGCCTATTTTTGCGGCTCTGGCGTGGTGCTTTCGCCCGGGGCGTGCAAGTGTCGTTTCGGATTGGAGATTCGAGCGTGTTTACGCTATCCTAAAGGCTTGGTACGTAACGGGGCTTCGACTGGCGGAATAGGTGACCCACCCGTGAGCAAACTTCTCAGACTCGAAGCGGCTTGGATGGGCGTCTGGCTGCTGCTCGTCGGCCACTCATTGAACGCGGCGGAGACGACCGCGCCGGCGTCTTACGCCCAGGCCGTGCTCGCGGACAAGCCGGTTGCCTACTGGCGCTTCGAGGCAGGCAATCTGGCCACGCATCCCGAGAGCGCCGCGGCGGCCGTGCTCGAAAAGGGCAAAGTTCGCGGACAGGTCCAGCGCGAAGAGGCGGGACCCGACCCGGCGCGGTTCCCGTTGTTCGATGCCAAACAGCATGCCATCCAGTTCAGCCAGCCGGGGGCGATCACCGTCGCCGATCCGGGCGATAACAGCCCGCTCGACTTTGCCCGCGGCGACTCGATCACCATCGAGGCCTGGGTCAATGTCAGCAAGCTGAGCAATGGCCAGCAAATGTACGTTGTGGGCAAAGGCCGCACGAAGAACGAGGGCTTTGCCGATGAAAACCAAAACTACGCTTTGCGTTTGGCGGGGATCGACGGCCAGGCGCGCCTCAGCTTTCTGTTCCGCAGCGCCGACAACCGCCGAGGCCATCGCGACGACTACCATCGCTGGAACTCGTCGCGGGGCTTTGCGGTGAAGAGTGGCTGGCATCACATTGCCGTGAGCTACACGTTTGGCGCTCCCGAGTCGATCCGCGGCTACGTGGATGGCCAGCCGACCTCAGGCACCTGGGACTACGGTGGCGCGACGGACGAGGCACCGGTGGTCGACAATGACGAGTTGTGGATTGGATCGGCGTTGGGGCTGAGTGCGTCGAACGGCTTTCAGGGTTCGATTGACGAGGTGGCTTTGTATCGAGCGGCGCTCGCGCCGGAACGAATGGCCGCGCGTTGGCGTGCGATCGAGCCCAAGCCGTATATCACGAACGTGCCCTTGCCCGAGGGGCGCGTGCTGATCGAGATCTTCGAGGGGATAATCGACGCGAAAGATTGGTCGTTCATCCTCGGCGAGCCGACCGAGCGATTCTCGGCCGATGCGTTTTTTTGGCGCGAGCTGCCCCATAAGTACACGGCGCGTGGTGTGCGCGACGATCGCAGCAACCCGCTGGTGGTCCGCGCCACGGCCGAGGTCGTGCTTGGCGAGGGACCGATGCATTGGTTGGTACGCAGTCGTGGCGCGGCGCGGCTCTTTGTCGACCAGAAGCCGGTCGCGCAGATTGCCTTTCCCTCGAACCGGACCGACGGGCATCAGCCGATCTACACGGTCGTGCCGAGCCCACACAAGGGTCTGCGACCGCTGGCGATTGGCGATCAAGAGCAGCTTGTCTCGTTCACGGGAGACGGCCGGGCGCATCGCGTGACGTTCGAGTTCATCGTGGGTGGGGGCAAGCGTCGCGCCGAACTTGGCGAGACGTTCGTGTCGGTGGCTCGGCCCGACGAAGCCTTCAGGCCACTCAACGAGCGACAGGCGACATTCGCATCGGCTGACGATTGGGACGTTTACGAAGCGGCCCAACAGCGGCAGCTTGTCGAACTCAACCGCGAGCGTCGCATGGCGGCGTCACGTGAGTATGCAGCCTATTGGAGTGACCGGCACGAGAAGGCGCGCGTTGCGCTCAAGGCCCTGCCCTCCATTGAGGTTCCGCAACTCGCTGGCGCGGCTGCGATTCATAACGACATCGATCGTTTTATTCAAGCACGGCTCGACGCCGCGCAGCTCAAGCCGATGCCGCTCGCCGACGACTGGACGTTCCTGCGCCGCGTGACGCTCGACACGCTGGGTCGGCTGCCGAATCGCGCCGAGGTCGAGCAATTTTGGGCGATTGAGGCTCCCACGCGACGCTCGGCCTGGATTGACCGTCTGCTCTCAAGCGACGAGTGGGCCGATCATTGGGTTGGCTATTGGCAAGATGTGCTGGCCGAGAACCCGAACATTCTCAACCCGACGCTCAACAACACCGGTCCGTTCCGCTGGTGGATTTACGAGTCGTTTTTGGACAACAAGCCGTTCGACCGCTTTGCGACCGAGCTTATTTTGATGGAAGGGAGTGTGCTGGGCGGCGGGGCGGGTGGCTTTGCGATGGCGACCCAAAACGACGTGCCGATGGCCGCCAAGGCGCATGTCATCGGGCAGGCGTTTCTGGCGATGGAGATGAAGTGCGCCCGCTGCCATGACGCGCCGTATCATGATTTCCGTCAGCGCGAGTTGTTCAGTCTGGCCGCGATGCTCAATCGCGCGCCGCAAGCTGTTCCCAAGACAAGTAGCATACCGGTCTCGGACGAAGCGTTGCAGTCGTTGCTCGTGAAGGTCACGCTCAAGCCGGGCGAGAACGTGCCGCCCGAGTGGCCGTTTGCCGAACTGCTCAACGGCTCGGCGGTGGTCGACATGCTGCAAGACCGCAACGACCGCCGCGAGCAACTCGCCGCGCTGGTCACGTCGAGCGACAATCATCGCTTCGCGCAGGTGATCGTCAATCGGCTTTGGCATCGGTACCTGGGGCGCGGCTTGATCGAGCCGGTCGACGACTGGCAACAGCAACAGCCCGTGCAGCGTGAGTTGTTCGCTTGGCTCGAGCGCGAACTGGTCCGGAGCGGATACGACCTCAAGCAGCTTGCGCGGCTGATTCTCGGCTCGCACGTGTATCAGCGGCAGTGTCTCGATCCCGCGGCGGTCGACGCCGAGCGGGCCAGTCTGTTTGCAGGACCGATACGGCGGCGGATGTCGGCCGAGCAGATCGTCGACTCGCTGCTCTCGGCCAGCGGCAAAACGTTGAATGTCGAGGACATGAATATCGACGTCGACGGTTCGCGTCGCACCGATGTGTCGATCAACCTGGGGGCCCCTTCGCGGGCCTGGCAATTCACGTCGCTGTCGAATGAGCGGGATCGCCCCAGCTTGTCATTGCCCGCCGCCCAGACGGTGGTCAACGTGCTCGAAGCATTTGACTGGCGCGGCGCGCGACAAGATCCGCGCACGCAGCGTGCTCAGGAGTCGACCGCGATTCAGCCGGCCGTGTTGGCCAACGGCGTCTTTGCCAATCGGGCCACTCAACTCTCGGACGACAGCCAACTGACGGCGTTGGCCATTGCGGCGGACTCGCCACAGTCGCTCATTGAAGCCCTGTACGCGACGTTGCTCACACGCAGAGCGACGGCCAGCGAGTTGGCGTTGTTTGTCCCGTTGCTCCAGGATGGTTTCGAGCGGCGGATCGTGTCGCTCGACGCGCCGCGGCGTCGAGGCGTGTCTCCCAAGCAGACGGGCGTGTCGTGGTCGAATCATCTCAAGAGCGAAGCTAACCAGCGGAAGGTGCAATTGGCTGTTGAACTGGAGGCGGGTGACCCGCCGACGGCCAAGCTCGCGACCGAGTGGCGCGAGCGGGCGGAAGATTTGATTTGGACGTTGCTCAACTCTCCTGAATTTGTGATGGTGCCCTGATGCCTCGAATCGACTGGACATGTTCGCGTCGTGAAGTGCTCGCGGCGGGCGCGGCGGCGGGGATGACCGCGCTGGCCTCGTCGAGCCTGTTAGCCGAGAAGCCGCTGGCGGCCTCGTTGCCGCGCGGCAAGGCCGAGCATTGCGTGTTTGTGTGGCTCGGCGGCGGCGCGGGGCACATCGACACGTGGGACCCCAAACGGCTCGGCGACCCCAAGGAGAAAAAGGCCGGCTCGTATTATCGCCCGATCGACACGGCCATTGCGGGGACGCAAGTTTGCGAGCACTTGCCGCGCTGCGCCGAGCGGCTCGATCGCTTCAACATTATCCGCAGCGTACACCATGAGGTGATCGACGAGCATGCCGCCGCAACCAATCGAGTGCACACGGGTCGACCCGTTAGCGGCACGGAGACGTATCCGTCGATTGGCTCGATTGTGGCTCATCAGCGTGGCAGCGCGGGGGACGGAGTACCGGCCTACGTGTTGATCGGATACCCGAACGTGACGCGGGGGCCCGGCTTTCTCGGCGCTCGCTATGGCTACATATATCTGACCGACACGCAAAGCGGTCCGGCGGGGTTTACCCGCTCGAAGAACGTCACCGCCGATCGGCAAACGCGCCGCAATCAACTGCTCGAAGCGGTTCGTCGCGAGTATCGCTCGCAACACGAGGCCGAACGGTTCGTGGTCGATTACGACGCGGCCGTGGCCGAGGCCTTGCGACTGAGCGGTCCGCAGTTCATGAACATCTTTCAGCTCGACCGAGAAAGTGACACGTTGCGCAACAGCTACGGCGGCGAGTTTGGCCAGCGTTGCCTGCTGACGCGCCGCTTGATCCAGTCGGGCGTACGGTTCGTTGAGGTCTCGCACAATTTGAACTTTCTCAACGGCACCGGCTGGGATGTGCATAACGACGGCATTCTCCAACAGCACGAACTGATTCGCGAGTTGGATCAGGCGCTTGCCGCGCTGGTCGACGACCTGGAGCAGCATAAGCTGCTCGATAAGACGTTGATTGTCGTGGCCACCGAGTTCGGCCGTCCCGCGCAGTTCGATGGCGGCGGCGGGCGTGGGCATCACAGCAAGTCGTACAGCATTACGCTCGCCGGCGGCGGCTTGCGCAACGGCCTGACGATTGGCACGACCGACGAGTTGGGGATGAAAGTCGTCGACCGGCCGGTTTCGATCCCCGACCTGCATGCGACGATCCACGCCGCGCTCGGCATCGACCCCAAGGTCGAGTTGTACAGCGGCGACCGACCGGTCCCCATTACCGACGGCGGCGTGCCTGTGAGCGAGTTGTTCGGTTAAGTGGGAAAGGGAACCACGGCTGGGCACGCATCGACACCGATGGCCCGGGGCGATGACGAACGGCTGGTTCGGATGATCGTCAAGCGGGGGCGTGTTATCGCCGCGGCGCGCTAGACATACTGTTCACGGAGCATGTCGGCGGCGGACTCGTCGAGTTGCTCGCTGCGGCGAACCTCTTCGAAGCGGGCGAGCAGATCCTCGGGCGTGAGGCGGCGTTTCTCGGCCCCCTGGAAGTCATGCAGCACGCGCCCGCGGACCATCATGATGAGCCGGTCGCCCAAGTTCGCGGCCTGATGCATCGAGTGCGTGACCATCAACGTGGTCAACCGATCGCGGCGGATAAACTCTTCGGTGAGGCGGATGACTTGATCGGCGCTCTTGGGGTCGAGCGCGGCGGTGTGCTCGTCGAGCAAGAGCAAATGGGGTTTGATCAGCCCGGCCATGAGCAGCGTGAGCGACTGCCGCTGTCCGCCCGAGAGGCTGCCGATGGCATTGTCGAGGCGGCCTTCCAGGCCGAGCCCCATCTGTCGCACCCGTTCGCGGAAGCTGTCTTTTTTACGTCGACTGAGAGCGGGTCCCAAGCCGCGCCAACGCCCTCGCTTGGCGGCCAGCGCCAGGTTCTCGGCGATGGTCATCGACGGCGCGGTGCCGCTGAACGGGTTCTGAAACACCCGGCCGATGAGTTTGGCGCGGCGGTGTTCGGGCCAGCGGGTAATGTTGCGCCCTTGCAGGTGAATGCTTCCCGAGTCGACGATGAACGAGCCGGCCACGGCGTTGAGCAGCGTCGACTTGCCTGAGCCATTGGTGCCGATCACGATGACGAACGAGCCGTCCTCGATTTGCAGATCGACCCCTTGAAGCGCGCGAACCTCGTTGGGGGTGCCGGCATGAAACGTTTTGTGGATATTGCGGATTTCGAGCATAAAAGACCGTTAGCGAATTTCTTTTGCCGTCACGGCGCGCGACAGCCGCGACTTGATGGAGCCGAGCGTGTTGGGGAAAAACAACGCGGCAAACACGAACACGGCGGTGACCAGTTTCAGGTCGTTTGGGTTGAGGCCCCAACGCAAGGCGATGGCCACCAGCAAGCGAAACAAGATCGAGCCCATCGCCGCGCCGACGATCAGCCACCCAATGTTCCGGGAGCCGATGAGCGATTCGCCGATGATGACGCTGGCGAACCCCAGGACGAGCATGCCGATGCCCATCTGCACGTCGGCAAATCCCTGATACTGGACGAGCAGCGCGCCGGCGAGGGCGATCAGCCCGTTGGCCAGCGCCAGCCCAAAGGTGGTCATCGCGCCGACGTTCACTCCCTGGGCGCGGATCATTTGCTCGTTGTCGCCGCTGGCGCACATGGCGAGCCCGATGTTGGTGCGGAGAAAGGCATACAATCCGAGGGAGACCGCCAGAGCCATCGCCGTCACGAGCGCCGCGACGTACACATCTTGGACGCTCAGTTGCCAACGCCAGAGCGACCATTGGGCGTCGTTGGCCGCGAGTTGTTGCACTTGGGTGAAGATCGTTGCTTCATTGAGCAGCGGCAGATTGCTCTTGCCCATGACGCGCAGATTGACCGAGTACAGTGCGGTCATCACGAGGATTCCGGCGAGCAGACCGTTGATGTTACAGCGCGTGGCGAGCACGCCGGTCACGGTCCCCGCGGCGGCACCGGCGAGCGCGCCGGCGAGCGTGGCCAACCAGGGATTCACCCCCGCGATTAGCAAGGTGGCGGTGGTCGCGCCGCCCAGCGCGATCGAGCCGTCGACGGTCAAGTCGCGAAAGACCAGGATGCGAAAACTGATGAGCACCCCGAGCGCCAACAGCGCCAGGATCAGGCCCATCGTGAATGAGCTAACGAGCAACGTCATGATGCTCCCTCCGCGTGGGCAATTCGTCCGAAGGGGCCGACCCAGCATGCGCCGCTGACCAATTCGCTCTCTCCGCCGCCGGTGATGGCGCGATCGTCGTTGAGCAAATGCAGCACGGCTTGCAGGTCTTCGTCGCCGAACAATGAAGCCACGGTGTCTTGTAATTCCAGTTTGCGTTTTTTGAGCGGACGATACGAGAAGACCGCCGCGTGAAAGTGTCCATGAATCGAGCTCCCCTTGGCAAGCGGTCGAACGAGCGGGGCGAGCGGGGCGGTCGCGCCACTCGGCGGATCCTGCAGGGCGACCCCCACGATGAGCGCGAGCGTGTGCTGGCAGACGTGTTCGGGCGTGAACGACAACCACTGCCGGACCTCGGGATGAGCGAAGGTCGGCCGGGCGTGCATCTCGGCGGTGGGGGAGCGGCGCAAGGTCGCGCCGATCAGGCCGTCGGCCTCGGCGATGAAGACCATCGCGGCGGCGGGCGCTTTTGCGTGCTTGAGGCACTGCTCGACGAGGCTCGAAAATCGCACCTTGGGCTCGCTCCCCTGGGGATGAAAGCGGATCATCCGCGCGAACTGCCCCGCGCACGAGAGACCGTACAGGACATGCGGCTTGGGGATAAAGTCGCCGGTGGCCAATTGATAGTCGGGCTTGCCACCGGCGGGGGTGGGTTGCACGGCCACGCCACCGGCCACGGCCAGCAATTCGCCGAGCCGTCGCGCGCTGTCGCTGGGGTCGTTGCCCAGCGCACCGATCCCCAGCGCGAGCGTGTTGTGACCCAGCGGCACCGCGCGGCTCGCCTGCGGCACATGCGCGCGATTGGTGAGCTGCGTCGCGTCGCCCCACACATGACAATCGAGCTTCGCGCCGGATTGCAACTCATACATCTCCAACTGCATGCCGCTCGAGCCCGAGATGAGCATCGAGGGCATGATGGTCGTCGATCGGGCTCCGCCGGACCACTTGGCCAACTCTTCCTCGGTGCACATCAGCATCTTGGCGACGCCCGAGAGCCGGATCACCTCTTCGACGTGGGGCGCGGCGGCCTGGACGCCGAACATGCCCTGCACGGCCCGAAATCGCTTGTGCGCGCGAATGAGCGCCCCCAGACCGGCCGAACTCATGTACTCGACCTGGCGCAGATCGACGACCACCGCGTGGTTTCCTTGGCGAAGGATCTCGTCGACGGCGTCGTTCAGATCGGTGGCCGAATCATTGTCGAGCCGCCCGCGAATCGTGATCTCGAGCAACTTGCCGGCGGCAGAGGTGGTGATGTGCATCGGTCGAATATCGGCTAGGGCTTAATGACTTTGTCGGCGCGTTGAATGAGTTCGTCGGGCAAGATCAGCCCGCACTCGGCGGCGGCGGCCGGGTTGACGAGCAGCCGGCTCTTGGTGACGCGGTGAAAGGAAATTTTGGAGGAACTCTCGCCACGCAACACGCGAGCTGCGATTTCACCGGAGTCGACTCCCATGTCATGAAAATCGCGCGTCAGCACGACCGACGCCCCTTGTGAAGCAAGCCCGCCGAGAAACGCAAACACCGGCAACTTGGCTCGTTGTGCGGCCCGAGCGATGCTCGGAAACGTTGTGCCGGCCAGATTTGAATTCGGTAAGCAGATCAGATCGATCTGTTGGGCACATAACGACTGAGCTGCGTCCGGGACATCCGAAGGCGAATTGATGGGGAGCGAGATCAGTTCCAGGTCCGCTTGCTTCATTGCGGCGACAAGCAGTTTGTGCGAGTACGCCGAGTTGCTCTCGGCCGGATTGAACAGAGCGCCAATCCGCTTGGCCTTGGGAAGCAACTGTTGAATGATAGGCAGCATGGCATCGACATCGTTCGCCCCGTACGCGCCGGTAATCAAGGGATGGTGGTCCGTGTCGGTCTCTCCGACGCCGGCACCCGTCTGAAACGGATTGGCCACCATCGTGAACACAATCGGCGTGGATCGCGTACGTTTCGAGACCCCCTGCAATGCTTGCGTCGAGACGGTCAGGATCAGGTCGGGCTGCCGTGTGAGCGCCGCGTCGACCAGCGTGTTGAGCGTGGCCATATCTCCCTGGGCACTCGAAATCCGCAACTCAAAATCCTTGCCGTCGGTCAACTGAGCTTGCTTGAGACCGTCGCGCAGTCCGGCAATGGCTTCTTCCGTGTCTTGAGTGCTGATGTAACTGACGATCTCGACCTTGGCTTTGCTCAGCAGCGGCTTGGGCTTGTCGTGCTGACCGTGTTCGTCGAGCACCGAGTCGGCGCTGTCGAGCAGTGCCTGAGGGAAGGCCCAGCCCTGCTCGAGTCCGGCCAAGGTGAGCTTGTTGAGCATCAGTCGCGGCGGGATGGCCAGCGTCACCGGCAGCTTGGCGACCGATTCGCCGCCAAGCACCTGCGCGGCGAGCTGCCCGGTGCTGCGACCGACCTCAAAGTAGTTGGCCCCCACGTCGAAGAGTGTTCCCTTGGCGATATTGCCGGGAATGCACGTGAACACCGGAATCTTCGCGTCTTTGGCGACTTTGACGAGCACGTCGGTCGCGGCGAGCACGGTGACATCGCCGCCGATCCAGAGGGCATCGACCCCGCGCGTGGTGAGTGACACGGCCGCCTCTTTCACCGACGAGGTGTTCTCGGCGTTCGCCTCGAGCAGTTCCAGCTTGAGTGTCGCGCAAGCCTCGCGGGCCAGTCGGGTGCAAATCTCGGAGTTGACCTCGGCCGGGTTCCAGACCACCCCGACGCGCGCAAGGCGAGGGTTGATCTGCCGGGCGAGCTTGAGCGACTCGGCGACCGGCGGCATCGTGCCGATGCCGACCAAGTGCGCGGGATGATCGAGCGGTTGCTCGCCGATGCCGACACCGCTGGCCCGAGGGTCGGCGACCATGCCAAACACATGCGGCACGCGCCCCTGCTTGTTGGCGTTGGCCACCGCCTGCAGGCAAGGCGTGCTTAGCGTCAGCACTAAGTCGTAACCGCCGCTGGTAATCTCCTGGGCCATCGCATTGACGACGGCCGTGTCCCCCTCGGCGTTGAGCCGCCGCACCGAGAGGTTGTGCCCCTCTTCAAAACCGCGCTCGCGCAGACCGGCCAGCACGCCGGCCGCGCCGTCCTCCATGATCGGCTGCGAGGCCATTTGCAGCAGTGCGATTTTGAGCACGCCCCCCGCGGCGTCGCCGTCGGACGTAATGCCCGCGCGCTGCGACCGTCGCGGCGCATCGGAAATGAGCAAGATCGCCGATGCAATCGCGATCAGCGTCAGACCCAACGACAAACGCTTGCCAATGGCCAGCATACGCACACCAACCTTAAAGCTTCCGAGCGTTTCCCTGCGGTCGTCCGTGACGACACGAGGCCGATCATCTATTTTGCTTTCACGCCGCTGAGCGGGTGCTGTGTGACCGCGTTCCAGGCCAATTCTTGCAGCAGCGTGTTGAGCTTGGCGGTCGTCTCGGCGTCGCCGCTGATCTTGAGCTGCGGCGGCACGGGGAGCCCAACCGGACTGCGTCCGTAGATTTGACCGTAATACACGTAGGCGACGACCACCGTGAGAGGTGACGTGGCGTGGCCGATCGCGTCGGTGAACAGGTCGGTCTGCTTGGTGAGCCCCGGCGCCGCGCCCTCGGCAATCTTCTTACGCAACGCCATCACAGCTTGTCCCACCGGAGCAACGAACACGCGCGGCTTGCCGGCGTATTTCTCGTTGAGCATCGTCACGTGAGCGTCGATCTCTTGAAAGTATTTATCGTGATCGGCCTGGAGCTTGGACAGGTCGACCATGTCGCGATTCGGTGCCGGGACCTTCTCTTTCTTGAAGTTGACATTGGTGTCGAACGGCAGCCAAAACTCCTGCACCAGCACGCGAATCTGCGGGCTCTTCTCGGAGGCGAGGCGAACGAAGTTCTCGATCCCCTCGTCCGGCAGGTAAATCGGGGCCATCGTCAGCACGTCCAGCTTACCTGACGTGAGTGTGGCCTTGGACTTGAACTTGTCATCGGCCACATCCCAGTGTTGGATGACCAGCGAGCCACCAATGCCCGACGCGCCGACTTGTTGATGATCGGCGATCCCGGCGGACTTGGCGATCCCGTTGAGGATGCCCGGCATGAACATGTGAAAACTGTGACCGATCGAATAGATCCGTTGGCCTTTGGGGGCATCGGCTGAGGCGGACGTGGCGGGAGTTTGTTGGCCCTGCGCGATCGAGTTGATCGGGAGCGCGACGAACAGGCCGACGAGCAGCGAGGCAATCCAACGACGACGAGCGAGCAGGGGCATGGTGAGTCTCGGCGAGAAAAAAGGCGGAGGGGGAATGCGCTGAGCAGCAGTTTAACGAAACGACAAGCGAATTGCGAACGCAACACGCATGGCGACGCAGACTCACCCCAGCCTAACGTGCATGACGGCGCGGCATGGGGCGCTCGACGGCGTCACGGGCGGCGAGTTCGCTGGCCGTGCGGACGATCCCTGCCACGTCGAGGCCCAAGTCGGCCAGCAGTTCGTTGCGTTCGCCGTGCTCGATCCAGCGGTCGGGGATGCCCAGGCGGTGGATGCGTCCAGCGTTCAAGCCTGCTGCGGCGGCCGCTTCGAGCAGCGCCGAGCCAAAGCCGCCGGGCAGGCAGCCTTCTTCCAAGGTGATGACCCATTGGCAGCTTTCGACGGCGCGGAGCAGCGTCTCGGTATCGAGCGGCTTGACGAACCGCGCGTTGATGACGCCGACGTCAACGCCTTCGTCGCGCAATTGCTGGGCGGCCTTGAGCGCGTTGGTCAACAGCGTGCCGCAGGCGACGAGCATCACCTCGTGCCCCCATTCGAGCACCTCGGCCTTGCCCAACTCGATGGGCGCGGCCACGCGTTCAATCCGCTCGCTCGCCGCTTTGGGGTAACGAATCGAACAGGGGGCGTCGTGGCGCAGCGCAAAGTCGAGCATGGCCGGCACGTCGAGTTCGTCACCGGGTGCCATCACGACCAGATTGGGGAAGATCCGCAGGTAAGCCAGATCGAACATCCCATGATGCGTTGGGCCATCGGGCCCCGTCAGTCCCGCGCGGTCGAGCAGGAAAGTCACCGGCAGATTTTGGAGCGCGACCTCCTGGAATATCTGGTCGTAGCTGCGTTGCAAGAACGTGCTGTAGATGTCGACGATCGGTCGGATGCCGACCTTGGCTTGTCCGGCGGCGAACGCGACCGCATGCGACTCGCAAATGCCGGTGTCGAAAAATCGCTGCGGAAAGTCGGCTCGAACTTGCTCGAGGTTCGTCCCCTGACACATGGCCGCCGTGAGCACGGTGACATCGTCGCGAGACGACAACTGTTGATGGATCGCGGCGCTGGCGACGTTCGTGTAGGCGCGGCTGCCGCTCTTCTTGATCGAGAGTTGCCCGTCGTGGCCGCACACAAACGGCGCGGGGGTGTGGAAGAACACGGGATCTTCCTCGGCGGGCTTGAAGCCGTGCCCCTTCTCGGTGACCACATGCAGCAGCACGGGACCGTCGACGTCGCGGACCAGCCGCAGGTATTTCATCAGGTGGGCGAGATTATGCCCGTCGATGGGACCCATGTAACGGAAGCCGAGTTCCTCGAACAGCATGCCGCCGTGCAGGCCCGCCTTGACCGACTCTTTGACGTGCCAGAGGAAATTCTCGATCGGCTCGCCGACCCCGGCCGGCATTTTGCCCAGCGCCTTGACCACCTCGTGCTTGATCCCTTCGTACCACGGGTTGAGCCGCAGGCGGTCGAGATACTCGGCCAGTCCGCCGACGCGCGGGCAGATCGACATTTGATTGTCGTTCAGGATGACGAGCAGATTGCTCTTGAGCCCGCCGGCATTATTAAGCGCCTCGAAGACAATGCCCGAGGGGAGTGCGCCGTCGCCAATCACCGCGACGCTGTGTCGACCGTCCCCCGCGCGGAGCAGGTTGTCGCCGCTGCTCAAGCCGAGCGCGGTCGAGACGCTGCAACCGGCGTGACCGGTCATGAACAGGTCGTAGTCGCTTTCGTTGGGGTTGGGGAAGCCCATCAGCCCCCCCTTGGTCCGCATGGTGTCGAAACGACCGTAGCGACCGGTGATCATTTTGTGCGGGTAGCACTGGTGTCCGGTGTCCCAGATGAGCCGGTCGCGGCTAAAGTCGAACACGCTGTGTAGCGCGAGCGTGAGTTCAACGACTCCCAGGTTGCTGGCAAAGTGCGCGGCGCGTTGCGAGACGAGCGAGCAGAGCGTCTCGCGCATTTCCTGAGCGAGTTGTTCGAGTTGAACAATGCTCAGTCCTTGCAGGTCGCGTGGCGAGTTGATCTGCGGCAGCAGTGGTTCCATTTATCGATCCCTTTCCGCGACAAAGCGTGCGAGAGCGTCCAGCCCTTCGGCCGCTGGGAGCCAAGGCGCAACCGCCGCACAAGCGCGAGCCGTCAGTTGGCTCGCCCGGCGGCGACTCTCCTCGATGCCCAACAAGCCGGGAAAGGTCAGCTTGCCGTGAGCGACATCCTTGCCGACCCGTTTTCCCAGTGTGGCTTCATTACCCTGCACATCGAGCAGGTCGTCGACAATTTGAAAGGCCAGCCCGAGACACTCGCCGTACTCGCGGAGCGCCGCGTGTTGCTCGGCGCTCGCGTCGGCCGTCAAGGCTCCGAGTTGCAACGGTGCCAGGAACATCGCGCCAGTCTTGCGGCGATGGATGGCCTCGAGCGTCTCGAGCGTTTGCGGCTTGTCCTCGGCCAGATCGTCGGTCTGCCCACCGACCAACTGACACGCACCCGCAGCTTCGGCCAACACGGCACAGCAGCGGGCAGCGACACTCGGCGGTTGAATGTCACGCGAGAGAACTTCAAAAGCCAGGGTCAATAATGCGTCGCCGGCGAGAATCGCCAGGCCGTCACCATAGACCACGTGGTTCGTGGGCCGACCGCGACGCAAGTCGTCGTCGTCCATCGCGGGCAGATCGTCATGGATGAGCGAATAGGTGTGGATCATTTCGACAGCACATGCCGCTGGCATGGCCTCCTCAATCGATCCACCGCAAGCCTCGGCCGCACTTAACACGAGCAGCGGACGTAACCGTTTGGCCGGGGCCAACAAGCTGTACCGGATCGACTCGCGCAGCCGAGTGGGGCAGCCGTCCCCCAATTGCGTGTAGCCGTCCAGCGCCGACTCGATCGTGGGCCCCCATTGGGCTGCGTAGTCGGCGAAAGACAGACGAGTCGGAAGCATCAAGAGCGCAGGGGGTTAAGAGCGGGGGCGGCGAATAAAGCCCAAGCCAAACCAAATCCTATTCTAAAACAGACCGCGCGGCTCGTCTATCTGGCCCGAGAGAGGGGGGTCGGCCGGAGGCTCAACCCCTTTTTTGCTGGCCGACCGTCGCCGCGACCGGGTCTCGCCAGGCGAATCGGCCTCGGCCGTGGCGGAATCGTCGAATGGCTCGACGATCGGTTTCCCTGCGGCGTCGACCCCCACAAGTTGCTCGATCCGCCGCTGCGCCTTGTCGAGTAGACCGTAGCACTGCTTGAGCAGCCGCACGCCGGTCTCGTATTGTTCAAGCGATTCGGCGAGCGCGAGTTGGCCATCTTCGAGCGCGCGGACAATCTTCTCCAACTCGGCCACCGCAGTCTCGAAGCTCGCGGCGGCAGGCGGTTCAGTCGCTGGGGTCACATGAGGCTCCGAGGGTTGCAAGCGGTTAGGGGTCGGTGGTGCCCGTACTCAACAAGTCATACGTGAGGCGGATGATCGAAGTTCGTCAATACTCACGAAATTGCCTGCTGTCATGTCTGGCTGCTAAAACTCGGCGCTGCCGGGAGTACGGGGGAAGGGAATCACGTCGCGAATGTTCGTCATGCCGGTGATGAATTGCAGCACCCGTTCGAGACCCAAGCCGAAACCGCTGTGCGGCACCGTGCCATAGCGTCTCAGATCGGCATACCAGGCGTAGTGCTCGGTGTTCAGCCCCTGCTCGACCATCCGCTGCTCGAGCACGTCGAGCCGCTCTTCACGCTGGCTGCCGCCGATGATCTCGCCGACGCGCGGCACCAAAATGTCCATCGCCCGAACCGTCTTGCCGTCGTCGTTCACACGCATGTAGAACGGCTTGATGGTGCGGGGGTAGTCATACAAAATCACGGGACATTTGAAGTGTACCTCGGTCAGGTAGCGTTCGTGCTCGGCTTGCAGGTCGCGCCCCCAAGAGACCGGATACTCGAACGTCTGGCCGCTCTTCTCGAGCACGTCGACCGCCTCGGTGTACGACAGTCGCAAGAACTGGGCGGCGAGCAGTTGCTCGAGGGTCTCGATGGCCGTGGGCTCGATGCGGAGCTTGAAAAACTCCATGTCCTCGGCGCAGTCGCGGAGCACGTCGCTGAAAATTCGCCGCAAGAACGACTCAGCCAGATCCATGTTGTCGGTGAGTTCGTAGAACGCCATCTCGGGCTCGACCATCCAGAACTCGGCCAGATGGCGCGAGGTGTTCGAGTTCTCGGCTCGAAAGGTCGGTCCGAAGGTGTAGACCTTGCCCAGGGCACAGGCGAAAATCTCGGCTTGCAGTTGCCCGCTCACCGTGAGGAACGAGGGTTTGTGAAAGAAATCGAGCGTGTAGTCGACGCCGCCATTGCCGGCCGGAGGCTGGGGCTGCTTGGGGAGCTGTTCGAGATTCAGCGTCGTGACACGGAACATCTCGCCGGCCCCTTCGCAGTCGCTGGCCGTGATGATGGGCGTATGGACGTAGAGAAACCCCAGCTCGTGAAAGAACTGGTGGATCGATTGGCACACGCGATGCCGGACCCGCGCAATGGCACCGAAGGTATTGGTGCGCGGCCTTAAATGAGCGATCGTCCTGAGGAACTCGAACGAGTGTTGCTTTTTCTGCAACAAATACGTTTCGGGGTCACTCCAGCCGTGGACATGCACGGCCGAGGCCTGGACCTCGGTGGCCTGTCCCTTGGCGGGCGAAGCCTTGACGAGTCCCTCGATCGTGACGCTGCACCCGGCCGAGAGGTGCTTGATTTCGCTGTCGTAGTTGGCGAGCGCGGCGTCGGCAACGACCTGCACGTTGCCTTGCGACGAGCCGTCGTTGAGCTCGATGAAGCTGAAGCCCCCTTTCGAGTCGCGACGGGTGCGGACCCAGCCTTGCAGGCGAATTTGACGACCAACGGCCGACGCCTGACGCGCGGCAGCGACGGTGAGTTTATCCATCAACATGCGGCTCCTACGACACGAGCGAATCTCGTCACGATAGACGGCAGCCCCCAGCAGATCGAACCTCGTTCACTACAGCGAGCGGGCACTACAGCGAGCGGGCACTACAGCGAGCGGGCACTGTCGTTCGATGCGTTGGGAGTCGATGCCTTGGGTTCCGTTCCCGACGGCAGCAACTCGCGTCGCACGATGGGGGTCGACGCTGGTGCCTCAATACCCAACCGTACCGCTTGCGAGGCGACCTTGGCAACGGTAATCGTAATGTCGTCGCCGATTTGAATTTGCTCGCCGAGCCTGCGAGTAAATACGAGCATGATTCACCCTCCGTGGTTACTTGGCGGCTGCTTGATGATAGACGGGCCAGTCCGGCGGTACCGGTCGGCAAGCCCCAGGGGCTCGACGGCCGGCGGCCACCCGCCAGACCAGTTGGGGCGATAGCATACCACTGCTAGCAAGGACGGGCAACCGTATTGCCCCACCCTACCCCCCGGGTCCCCGAGAACTCACGTGGCAAGCTGCCCGGTTTCGAGTACGATGGAGGGCGTGAGTCCAGCCCGTGCGGCTGGTCTGCCCCGCCGGGCAACAGCCCGTTGCCCACCGTATTTGCCCACCCTTACGACCCGCCCATGAACGCTAATCGACTGCGCACGCTGTGGCCGCGCCTGAAAATCGATTCACGGTCGGCATGGTTTCTGGCGTTAGCTAGCTGCCTCGGTTGCCAGCGCTCGGCCCCGATGCCATCGGCCCCGACGAACGCTCCGGTGGTCGCCAAGCACAGTCCCCCCGCCGACACCATGGCCGCTCAAGAGCGCGAGTGGCCCGTCACGGTCCGGGTTCAAGGGAGCTTGCTGGGAGACGAGCATGCGGTGGTCGGGGCACAGGTCGCCGGCCGGGTCAAGCGCGTGCTGGTCGACTTGGGCTCAGTCGTCCAAAAAGGGGACGTGCTGGCCGAGCTCGACAGCGAGGATTTTGACCTCCGCGTGCGACAGGCCGAGGCAAACATCGAGCAAGCCCGGGCTCGGTTGGGGCTCAAGCTCAACGAGCCGGTCGAGCAGTTGGTCCGCGAGCAATCGCCCAGCGTGTTGCAAGAGAAGGCCGTGCTGATTGAAGCGCAGGACCTTCATGATCGGGCCGAGACGCTGTACCGGCAGAACACCATCACGGCCGCCGAATTTCAGCAGCGCGAGGCCAAGCTCCGCGTGGCTGAGGCCAAATACAACGCGGCCCTGATCGCGGTCGACGAGCAACTGGCTCAACTCGCGGTGCGGCAGACCGAGTTGGCCGTCGTGCGACAGCAGCAGAGCGAGGCGGTGATTCGCGCCCCGTTCAACGCCACGGTGCAACAACGACTGGTCGCGCCCGGCGTGTACGTACAGGTCGGCCAGGCGGCGGTGTCACTCGTGCGGACCGATCCCTTGCGGTTTCAGGCCAGTGTGCCGCAGCGCTCAGCCATGCGCGTGCAGGTCGGACAAAGCGTGCAAGTGATTCTTGAAGGGCTCGACAAGCCCATCACCGGTCGAGTTGATCGGGTTAGCCCCTCGCTTGATCTGGCCAGCCGATCGTTGCTGCTCGAAGTCGATGTCCCTAACCCGGGCTCCAAGCTGCGTGCTGGCCTGTTCGCCGAAGCCGATATCCTGATCGAGCCGCATGCGCGGACGCTCGCGGTACCGGCCTCGGCCGTGGTCGAGTTTGCCGGGGTCGAGAAGGTGCGAGTCATCGAGAACGGACAACCGCACGAGCGGCGGATCGTCACGGGACGCCGCTCGGCCGACTGGATCGAAGTGCTCGACGGAGTGCGCGCAGGGCAATCGATCGCCGTGCATCGTCGTCCGACCGCCGAGAGCGAGGTGGCCAACACGATCGAGCCCAGCGAATCGCCGACTTCGCAGAGCCACCCGGGCGTGTCGGAGTAATCTCTCCTGGGCGACTATTTCTTCGTCGGGCCGAGGCAGTAGAGCCACTCTTGTCGCTGGCCGTCCGCCTTGGACGCGACGCGCATGTAAATCCGCCCGCCGCAAATGGCGCTCGTGGCGTACACGTCGTCGCCGAGTTGGTTCTCGGCCCGTTGACGGTACTCGTCCGCGCGGGCCTCGAAGATGAACGTTTTGCCTTCCTGGTTCGTTGCGTAAATCAGGTTCCCCACCAGCACGGGTGAAGAGTTGAACGTGCCACCCAGTCGCGATTTCCACAACTCGTCGCCGGTGCTCGATCGCCAGCAGTACGCAATGCCCGCGTCGGTCACGCTGAACAAGAGCCCCTGATGGGCAAGCATCGAGGGGACATAGGTTTGCGTGTTGTTCTGCCAAGCGACCTTGCCCGAGCCGTCGGCCGCGACGGCGACCGTGAGCTTTTTCGGGTATCCGCCGCTGGCGAACACGAGTTGCCCGTCGGTGACGATCGAGCCGACACATTCGGTCGTCGAGCCCTCGATCTCCCAGAGTTGCTTGCCGGAACGTGGGTCAAGGCTCAGCACGTGATCGCAACCGCAGAGGACGAGTTGTTCGCGGCCGGCGACGGTGAGCACGGCGGGCGAAGTGTAGTTGGGTTGCTTGGGTCGCTCGTGGCGCCAGACGACTTTGCCGGTGACGCGATCGAGCCCCGCCACAGCCCCGCCGGCTTTATTGTCACTGGCGACCAACACCAGCGACTCGTAAATGATCGGCGAGGATCCAAAGCCCTGGTGGGTGACAAAGTCCGAAATGCGTGTTTGCCAGAGCTGCTTGCCATGAAGATCGAGAGCCGTTGTCTGGACGCCCCCTTGGTTCACAAAGTTGATGTAGAGGCGTTCGCCATCGCAGGCCACGGTCGACGAGGCCTGGGAGCTTTTTTGATGTCCCTTGAGCTCGAAGCCTCCGCGATGCACGTCGACCTTCCACAGCTCGCGCCCCGTGGCGCGGTCGAAGCACAATACCGACTGCACTTGTTCCGGCACGTCGGCCGTGGCCAGGAAGACTCGTTCTCCGACGACGGTCGGCGAGCCATGTCCACGGCCGGGCACCTTGGCCTTCCACAGCACGTTCTCGCTTTCGCTCCAGCGCGTGGGGGGCGTCGGTTGAGCCGCCGCGATCCCGTCCCCCGAGCGTCCACGCCACTGCGGCCAATCATTTTTGTCCAGCGAAGGCAGCGCCTCGGCCGCCATCGAGACGGTTGAACTCAGCACGAACAGCACGCACCACGAGCGGACGACGATCTGATAACGCTTCATGACCTGGCAACCTGTGAATGATAAACGGAAATGAGGATGTCGAGTGCCGCGAGCTACAGTCGCGGGGCGGCCGGCTTGAACGGGGCCTGATACGCTTGCGCGCCACGCACCTTGACCTTGCGCCGATACACGCGGTCGCCGCAGGTCGCGTAGATCGTGTCGAAATTCGGCCCGCCAAAGGTCAAGTTTGAGAGCTTGCCATTGGGCGTGGGGATGATGCAATTGACGCGCCCGGCTTGATCGCACACCTGCAACCCGAGCCGAGTGGCCACATACAGCCGCCCGTCACGGTCGACCCGCAAGCCATCCGCCCCGCTGTCGTCCGCCAAGTCGCTCATGTGCAGGTGATAGTAACGCTGCTTATGAGCCAGCGAGCCATCGGAGAGGATCTGGTAACTGTAGACCCAATGCGTGCGACTGTCGGCCACGTACAACAATGACTGATCGGGCGACAAGGTCAGCCCGTTCGAGAATTTCAGACCGGTGTCGACCACCTGCTTCTCCCCCTTGGGACTGATGTACCAGACTTTGCTCGGGTCGGTCCCGTTCCAGCCGGGGTTGGTCACGTAGAGGCTGCCATCGTGGCGGACGACGAGATCGTTGCCGCGGAAGCCGTCGGCGATCACGCTCGCTTTGCCTGTCGGGTCGTAAGCGATGATTTGCTCAGTGCCCCCGGCCACGCTGTAAAGTCGCCCGTCGGGACCAAACGCCTGGCCGTCCCCGCGCTTCGTGTCGTCGAGGAACACCGCGGCCTTGCCATCCGTGCCCACCTTATAGGTTTTGTTGTTGGGTACATCGTTGAAGAAGACCTCGCCATGAGCGTTGACCGCGGGTCCCTCGGTGAACTTGAACCCCTCGGCGACCAGTTGCCACGTTTCGCCCGGCAGCAGAATGTCTTTCAACTGCGGAGAGCCGAGGCCGGCTTGGACCACTGCGGGCCAATCCTTCCAGAGCCAGCGGATGGCTTGGGGGAAAATTTCGGTCGCGTGCTTGCCGTTGTGACCGCCATCGCCCCAAGCATGGTTCACCTCGTAGCCCGCAAACGTCAGCGCGCGTTCCAGCTCCTGATTGGCCATCCACCAGTCGCCCCCGTAGATGTTCAGGTCATTGCTGCCGTCTTCGAGAAAAATGCGGATCGGCTTGGGTTCGTACTTGCGAACGAGCGTGGCGTAGTTGTGTCCGCCGCGCAGGCCGACATACGTACCGATGGCGCTGAACACGCGGCGAAAAGCGTCCGGTCGCTCCCAGGCTGCCGTGAAGGCGCAGATCGCTCCGCTGCTCGACCCGGCAATGCAACGGTCGTTGCCGTCCTTCGACAAGCGAATCGCGCGACCGTCGCTCGATTGGAGCTTTTCCACCGCGGGGAGCAACTCGTCGAGCAAGAAGCGCGCGTAGCCGTCACCCAGTCCGTCGTACTCATAAGAACGATTGAAGCGGTCGAGCGCTTCGTCGGACGTGGCCTTGACGCGGCCATGCATCACGAACACGCCGATCATCACCGGCAGTTCTTGTTTGTGAATCAACTCGTCGAACACCGCCGGGGCGTTGTACTGCACGCCATCTTGGTTCACGTAAACACACGCGGGCTTGGCGGGGTCATACTGCCGTGGCACATACACCCAGTAGTCGCGAACGGTGCCGGGGAACACCTTGCTGCTGCTGAAACTGTACTTGGTGACCTCTCCCTTGGGCCAAGCCGGGTCGGCCGCCGCGCTCGCCGACACGAGGGCCCAAGTCGAGAGCAGACCGACCCCAAAGCTCAAGGCGCGTGACAACGTTCGCATCAATGTTAATCCTCGGTAAGACAGTCGAATATCGAAGGTGCCGCTATCGTAACCGATGATCGGGGCGATACCAAATCAGCGCGACGCGGTTGTTGTGGTGGTCTGCTTCAGCCAATCGGCCGCGCGATGTGTCCAGGTGTGAACAACCGAGTCTTTGACGCTTCGCAGCCCGTAGCCGTGACCGCCGTTGTGAAAGATATGCAACTCAGTCGCGACATTCTGCTGCTTGAGTTTGGTGTAGAAGGCGGCATTACCCAACGGGATCGTACCGTCGTTATGGGCCACCGACATGAAGATCGGCGGTGTGTCGGCCGACACATGCAGATCATCGATCAGCTTTTCCTGTTTCGCGTCCCACAGTCCGCCGGCATACAACAGCATGGCGAAGTCGGGTCGGCAGGATTGCTCATCGATCGCGTCGCGGGCTGTGTACTCGGGAGTCTTGAATCGCGTACTGGCCAATGCGGCTGCCTGGCCTCCGGCACTAAAACCGAGCAAGCCGACTTGTTTCGGATCGATTTTCCACGCGGCTGCGTTGGCGCGCAGCAGACGCATGGCCCGCTGCGCGTCTTGTACCGGTCGCCGCCAATGCGGTCCGTTCGAGGCGTCGATCGTCCGATAGCGGAGCACGATGCCGGTGATGCCCAGTTGGTTCAACCAGCGGGCCGGCTCGACCCCTTCCTTGTCATGCACGACGTAGCGGAAGCCGCCGCCGGGCATGACCAGCACCGCCGCGCCGCTCTGTTTGTCGGCCGGTGGCTCGTAGAACTCGAGCAGTGGCTGAGTGATGCCGCCGATGCGCGTGGCGGGCGGATCTTCGTTCGGTCGCGCCGGCAGTGTTTCGCCCGTCTGGCGGGTCGTCTCGCCCGGCGCGAGTTCCGACCACAGCGGCACGACTCGGCTGGGCTCGTCGGCCCACAGCGTCGTGGTGAATGTGCTCAGCACGAATAGTCCGGCCATCGCGTGCCGTGACAGGCTATGACTTCGAGGCATGTCGATCGCTCCTGAGCACTGTGGCAGATGTTGTTTGATGACTGTAACCCGGCGGCAAACCATTTCCTAACCAATTTCTTGCCGGTTGCTATTGATGCTCAGATAACCAGCTCAACATGCCGAGCAACGCGAGGCCGGTATGATCGGACTCCCGCTGGTCGTGCTACTTAATTGAATTACTTGAACCTCAAAAAATGTCGACGGCTATTGTGCCCAGGTCGCTGATTCGTCATCTTGAGGAAAGCCAGCGAGTTTCGTCGGCACCACGAGTCTGTCGGGACACGGTCCGCTATGTCGCAACATCAGTTTCGTCAGCTCTCCTTGCTTCGCGAGAAGATATTACATGTCGGCGCGACGGTCGAGTCGGCCCTGAGCAAAGCGGTCTTGGCCGTGGTCAATCGCGACGCTCAAATGGCCGCGTCGGTTGTCGATCAGGACGACATCATCGATCAGCTTGAAGTCGAGGTCGAGGAAGAATGCCTCAAGACGCTGGCCTTGCATCAGCCCGTGGCCGCCGACTTGCGGTTGGTCGTGTCGATTCTCAAGATCAACAACGACCTGGAGCGGATGGGAGACTTGGCGCGCAATATCGCCAAGCGGGGCGTGTACCTGGCGCAACAACCGCCGAGCGAATTTGCCGGTGAGATTCGCGCCATGGCGAGCAAAGTCCAGTCGATGGTCAAGCGTTGCCTCGATTCGCTGATCGAGCAAGACACGGCCAAGGCGCGAAAAGTGCGCGACGACGATGACGAGGTTGACGCCATCAACAAGCACGTGCAGACGATGGTGCGCGGCCGCCTCCACGACGCCCCACACGATATCGAGACGGCGCTCAAGTGGAGCGCCGTGTCGAAAAATCTGGAGCGGATCGCCGACATGGCCACGCACATCGCCGAAGACGTGATCTATATGGTCGAAGGGGACATCGTCCGCCATCGCGCCGACGATTGACTCGCGAGGTTCTGTCCCCAGCGGTGCTCGGTTGAACCGATCCGTTGTGCGACAGCATCGCATTGGGCGATCTTATTGAAATCCACTAGACCGGCCGAGTCGTGGAGTCTAGCTTAGTATTTTGGCGAATCGCACGTTCGCCCCCTCCCTCTGTACCGTTCCTGCCCCCGGCTGTTTGACCGTGCCGGAGAAATTTGCATGCGTCGAATTTTTTGCATCGTGGTGTTGGTGGCCCCCCTGCTGACAGTCGTCACGGCAGCTTGGTGTGCCGAAGGCAAACGGCTCGCGCCGCTCCGGGAGCGATTTGCGGCTGAGGCGAACCCGCCCGTGGAGGCCGAGGTCCCCAACTTTCAACGCCACATTGTCCCCCTGCTGGGTCGACTGGGCTGCAACGGCCGTAGTTGCCACGGTTCGTTCCAAGGACGCGGCGGCTTTCGGCTCTCGATGTTCGGCTACGATTTCGATCTGGACCACAAGGCCCTATTGGACGGCGATCCACCGCGCGTACACACAAAATCACCGCTCAAGAGCCAGATTCTGCTCAAGCCCACCAACGCCGACGAGCACGGCGGAGGCAAACGTTTTGAACGCGACGGCTGGGAGTATCGGGTCTTGCGCGCCTGGATCGATGCCGGAGCACCCCAGAATAGCCGCTCGGCCGGTCGCTTTGTGCGGCTCGATGTCACGCCCCGCGAATTGGACTTGAGTCGCGTTGGAGACCGGGCCGCGCTGCGAGCGATCGCCCATTGGTCGGATGGTACGGCGGAAGACGTGACCTGTTTGACGCGGTTTTCCACGAACGACGAAGCGACCGCGCGCGTGTCGCCCCACGGCGAGGTGCAAGCCACCGGGCGTGGTGATACCCATATCATCTGTTGCTACGATCGCGACGTGGTCTCGGTCCAAGTCACACTGAGCGTGACCGAGCACAGCGGAGAACGGTACCCCAACGTGGCCACCCCCACGCGGATTGATGAGTTGGTGGTGCAAAAATTGCGCAAGTTGGGCATCGTGCCATCGCCGCTCATTGACGACGCCGCGTTCTTGCGCCGCGTGAGTCTCGACATCACCGGCACGCTGCCGACACCGGCCGAGGTCCACGCGTTCCTTGCTGACACGTCGGCTCTCAAGCGGTCGAGCAAGGTCGACGAGTTGCTCGAGCGACCGGCTTATGCGGTGTGGTGGGCAAATAAACTCTGCGACCTCACGGGCCTGAACGCGCCGTTGCAATTGGGGGGCACCGAGTTCGCCCAACCGACCGGCGATCAATGGCAAGCCTGGATGGAGCGCCGCCTGCGCGACAACACGCCGTATGACAAGATCGTTGCGGGCTTGGTGCTGGCGACGAGTCGTCGAAGCGGCGAATCGTACGAAGACTATTCGCTGCGCATGAGCCAGTATGTTCGCAAGCAGAACCCGGTCGACTTTACCGACGAACCGACCATGCCCTGGTATTGGTATCGCAACAACCTCAACATGCCCGACGAGAAGGCGCTCGGCTTTGCCTATAGCTTTCTCGGCGTGCGACTCGATTGCGCCCAGTGCCACAAGCATCCGTTCGATGTCTGGACGCAGCAGGATTTTCAGCAGTTCACGGGCTGCTTCGAGCGGATACGCAGCGGAATTTCGCCCGAGTGCACGCCGGCGCACGACCAGCTCGTGGCCGACTTGGGCATTACCAAGACGACGACCGCGGCCGATCGACGCGGCCTGTACCGACGCCTCTCGGAGGCGGGCCAGCGCGCTCCGTGGCGCGAAGTGTACATCGCGCCGACCGCCGACGCGCCCGGCACAGGGAGACCGACGAACAAACCCAAGGAGTTCTCGCAGCTACCGCCCAAGCTGTTGGGGGGCGACGAGTTGCAAGTCGATGCCCAGAGCGATCCGCGCGTGCCGCTCATGGACTGGCTGCGCGATCCGAACAATCCGTACTTTGCCAAGGCCTGGGTGAATCGCACCTGGGCCATGTATTTCGGCCGCGGCATCGTCGACCCGCCCGACGACTTGAACCTGGCCAACCCGCCGAGCAACAAGGAGTTGCTGGATCATCTGGCCCGCGAGTTCATTGCGCAGCAGTTCGACATGAAGTGGCTGCATCGCACGATCACGTCGAGCCGCACGTATCAGTTGTCGCGCGCGACCAACGCCACGAACCGCGAAGATGAGCACAACTTCAGCCGCGCCTTGGTGCGCCGATTGCCCGCCGAGGTTGCCGTCGACGCGCTGCTCCAGGCCACGGCCCACTCGAAGCGGCTGGAGACCGTGGTCTCTGATCTGCGTAACCGACGCATCGGCCTACAGCCGACGGCCGATTTGTCGCGCACCGAGTACTCGCTGGCCGTGTTCGGCAAGCCGCTGCGGCTGGTGAACTGTGATTGCGAACGGGAGGCAGAACCGTCGTTGTTGCAGTCGATCTTCATGCGCAACGACAGCGATACGCTCGCGGCGATCCACCGTGCCGACGGCTGGATCAAAGAACTAGAGCAGCGTAAAAGTCCCGCGCCGCTCGACGCCGAGGCGTTGGTTCGCGAGGCGTATTTGCGCACCTTGAGCCGTGAACCGTTGCCTGCCGAGTTGACCCGCTCGCTCCAGCATGTGCGCGAGGCGGCGACTCTGTTCGAGGGGGTGAGCGACGTGCTTTGGGCGTTGCTCAATACGCAAGAGTTCATTACCAATCACTAGCAGAAGATGGGAGCACGCACCATGACACGACACACGCGCCGCGAGGCGTTGCGGCTGGGCATGCTCGGCTCTCTCGGGTTGTCGCTGGCCGACTATTTGTGTCTGGCCGCGCAAAGCGCGGCCAAGCCCCGTGCCGACAGCGTGATCTTTGTCATGCTGCAAGGGGGGCCCTCGCACCTCGACACTCTCGACATGAAGCCCGAGGCACCGAGCGAAGAGCGGGGCGAACTCAAGCCTATCGCCAGCGCGCTCCCCGGCGTACCAGTGTGCGAACTGCTCCCCAAGCTCGCCCAGGTGCTCGACCGCTTCACGCTGCTGCGTGGCATCAGTCACTCGACCGGCGATCATCCCAAGGCCTGCGAGTACATTTACACCGGCAATCGCCCCACCCCGGCGCTCGTGCATCCGGCGATGGGCTGCGTGGCCAGTCTGGAGCGACCCGCCCCTTCGGATCTACCGGGCTTTGTGGCGGTCCCCACGACCGATATGAACCCCGGCTACCTCGGCGTATCGCAGTCGGCGTTCAAGACCACGACGATCCCCAAGGCGGGAAAGCCCTTCGAGGTTCGCGGGCTATCGCTGGCCCAAGGGGTCACGATCGACAAGATCAAGCAGCGCGAGGCCTTGTTGGCCGACCTGAACCGGACGTTCCGCGAAGTCGAGACGAACAGCGCGCTGGTCGACGGCCTCGATCGATTTGGCCAGCAGGCGCAAGAGATGATTCTGGCGCAAAAGGCCCGGCTGGCTTTCGATATTTCGCTCGAGTCCCCCCATATCGTCAAGCTGTTTGGGACCGATGACGGCAGCCAGAGCATGTTGCTCGCCAGCCGCTTGGTCGAGCATGGGGTGCGTTTCGTGACCGTCACGTTGCCCCGTTGGGACTCGCATCTCGAGATCTTCAAGAACATGCGTAACGATTTGTGTCCGCCGCTGGACAATGGCCTGTCGGGCTTGATCTTGGCGCTCGAAGCCAAGGGACTACTCGACCGCACGCTGGTCGTCGCCACGGGCGAGTTCGGCCGCACGCCGACGATCAACAAGAACGCCGGACGTGACCACTGGCCGCGCGCCATGTGGACGCTGCTCTCTGGCGCGGGGGTCAAGCGAGCCAATCTGATTGGTGCAACCGACCCTAAGGGGCATGGCCCCACGGACGACACCAAGATGAAGCCCGACGACCTGACGGCGACCATCTACCACGCGTTGGGCATCGACCCGCGCAAGGAATATCACACCCGCACCGGACGCCCGGTGATTCTGGTGCCCGAAGGAAACGTGATCGACGGCGTGTTCGCGTAGTGCGCCACGTCTTATTGCTCGTCGCCCCCTCTATTTCTTCACCGTCGAGCCGAGGGCGAAGAGCTTGGATTTCGTGCGGAAGTAGATTGTGCCGTTGGCCACGGCCGGCGTGGCGCTCGTTCCCTCGCCGAGCGAGACCTTGCCCAGTTCTTTGAACTCCCGCGCGGCGGCGATGACGTGCACCTCGCCATCGTCCGAGACGCAATAGATTTTTCCGTCGACGCTGATCGGGGACGACGAAAAGTTGCCGCTGGCGCGATTCTGCCAGAGGGTCTGGCCGGTCAGGGCATCGGCACAATGCACGATCCCCGCGTCGGTCCACATGAAGAGCAAGCCGTTGACGACCAGCCCGCAGGGCATGTGATTCACGTTGCGCTCGACGCGGAACACCTGCTCGACCGCGTCGGTGCCTGGCTTGCCCGTGGGGCGCATGGCGACCATGAATTTCTTGCCGCCGACGAAACCGCAGTTGCCGTAGACCAGGTTGCCGGCGACGAACGGTGAGCCGATCGAGCGTTTGTCTTCGCTGTCGGTGCGATCGAAGGCCTCGTCACGCTCCCAGAGAATTTTGCCTGTTTGCGGGTCGACGGCCGTGAAGCCGTGTTTCCAGCTGGTGAAGATGATCATTTTCTGGCCATTCACGGCGAACTCGCAGGGGGTCGAGTACGAGGCGCGGATCACCTCGCGGGGCGTGCTCCAGCGCAGCTTGCCGGTCGCCGCGTCGACGCCGAGCATGCGGCTGTCCCCTTCGTGATTCAAGTTGAGCGCGACGACGCCGTCGATCACGGCGGGCGAAATACCCCCGCCGTGACCGCTCTTGTAAGGGCCGACATCATACGACCAGCGTTCGTTGCCCGCATGATCGTAGGCCACGAGCTGCGAGCCTTCGCGCGATTGCCAGAAGGCGTACACCCGCTCGGCGTCGACGGCCGGAGTGTTCGTGGCATACGTGTTTTGACGGTGCTTCTTCTCTTTCGTGAACGACACGATGCGCGACCAGAGCAGCTTGCCGTTTTGAGTCGAGTAGCACAGCAGCGAACGGGTCAGTTTCGCGTCGTTGGCCGCGGTGACGAACAGCTTGTCGTCCCAGATGACGGGGGACGATACTCCCTCGCCGGGCAACTCGACCGTCCAGCGATAGTTGCTGGTGGTCCAGGTGCTGGGGAAGCCTTTCTCGCTGCTGATGCCCGAGCCGTTCGGACCCCGAAAGCGGTTCCACTGCGCCTCGGCCCCCCAAGTCAATTGGCTATTGGCTGTCGCAATGCAGAACCATATCAGCAATAAACTTCGATTCAGGGTGTTCAGCATGATTCTTGGCTCGACGTTGGGGGTATTCAGGTCGGTGATGATAGGCAGTCGTCTACCCACGGTTCCTGCAATCATCGTCGGAAATTGCCTGCTCGGCAACACACGTTCGGTTAAGATATTTTGGCTTACAGCAAGCTTCCACCCGATCGCTCCTTTCTTTAGCGAGCCCCTGACCGTGACCAACATTGCTCGTCGACTGCGCGTGCGGTTCTTAACCGCTTTTGTAATTGGATTTATTCCCAGCTTCATGGCCGCGGCTGAATATCAATCCCATCCGCCCACACGTTCCACCCCCAGCGTGCCTCAACGCACGTTGGCTGACGGCAATAAGGTATATGTCGATGCGAACCAAGGGGATGACCGGCAAGCTGGTGGCGAGCAGACACCTTGGAAGACCTTGCGCCACGCGCTGCGTCAACTCGAGCCGGGCGATACGCTCTACTTGCGTGCAGGCGTCTATTACGAGCATCCGTCGCTGACCCGTTCGGGCACGGCCGAGGCACCGATCACAATCAGTGCTTATCCGGGCGAAAAGGTCGTGATCGACGGTGGACATCGCGAGTTTTATGAACAGCCCGCCACGAGTTGGCAGCCCTACGCCGACGGTGCCCCGGGCGAGTATGTCTCGACGCGCACTTATCACGACGCGGACGAACGGCGCGTGCCGGATCAATTTCTTCCCGGCTCTTGGGAGCCGCTGTGGGGCATCGAGGAACTGCGTCCGCTCGCGCTGGGGCATTTTGCCGACTCGCTCTTGCCCTTGCACGGCTACCGGACCGAGACCGACCTGCGCGCCACGAACGAGTTTTGGCCCGAGACGAAAAAAGACTACGCGGTGGGCGTGTACTGCGGGCCAGGCATGTGGTTCAACCGTAAAACCGGGCGCGTGCATATTCGCCTGGCGCACAACACGCTGCCCGGGCTCGGCGACCGTGCGTATCGCGGCGAGACCGACCCACGCAAGCTGCCGCTGATCGTGGCGCTTGGCTTTGGTGATGATGTGCTGCGTATCAGTGGCATCAAGCATGTCCGAGTGCGCGATCTGACCTTGCGCGGCGCAACTGGCAGCCCGATGATTCATGTCTACGGCTCTCAGCAAATCGAACTGGATCAATTGACCGTTTACGGCGGTTTTCCAGCGCTGCTCGTCAATGCGTCACAAGACATTCACCTGCGGCACTCGGCCTTTCGCGGTTTGGCGGCTCCCTGGACAGGGCGTGCCCACATGAAGTACCGGGGTTCGGCCTCGTACCAAATCGTGCTGCGAAACAATCAGCCCACGAACGAGAATATCGAAATCGCCTGGTGTGAGTTCACCGACGATCACGACTTCGCCTTTGTACGCTTCGTGAAGAATTTCCAATTCCATCACAACTACGTCGACAACTTCAACGACGATGGTTTTGAATGCGGCCCGAAGCTACGCAACCATACGATGTACATTTATCAGAACCGCATCGGCAATTGCCTCGGCGTCTTCACGCAGCACGAGTTCGACAAGGACGACTCGCCCGTGGATCACAATCCCGATGCAGGCGCGTTCATCTACCGGAACATCATCGACACACGTCACGGTGTGGCTTATCACCTGCCTCAGATCGCCGACCCGTCGGGCTCGTTTCTCCACGCGTCCGGCGCGCTGGTCAGCGACCACGGCAGCCCGACTTGGCCGGTGATCAAGTTCTATCACAATACCGTGGTCCGCTCCGAGGCGGTGCAGCGCGATAACTTCTTGTTCGGCTTGGCCACGAATGGAATGCGCAACACGGAGCGCGATGTATTCAACAACATCTTTGTGCAACTCGATCGTGTACCCGGCGCCAATTTTATTGCCGTGAGCAAGGCCGAGCGTTTGCGTGAAGGGGGGAATCTGCTGTGGGGCGTGAATGCTGCCGAGGTCGCGGCCCAGCCGTTTGCCAAGTTCCGCGGCTCCGCGTTGTTCCAGCAGAGCCAAGCGATGTACTCTCCCGGCTGGACCAGCGAAGATCGCTTCGCAAACCCGAATTTTGCGAGGCTCACGGCCGACCCCGCCGAGCCGTTCGATTTGCGGCTGACCCCGAAGAGTCCGGCGATTGCGGCCGGTCGGCCGCTCACGAAGAACTGGCCCGATCCGTTGCCTGCCGCAGATGGCGCTGAGCCCGACATCGGCGCATTGCCCGCGGGCGTTGAGCCCTGGCGTGTGGGTGTCAACGGCCGCATGAGCATGATGGGCACGCTCGTGTCAGGCCCGTAACGCTCAACCTGCCCACCGTCTTTCGACAAAGTTAGCCCGTGAGCGGAATATTCCTAAAAAACTGCATAAATGACCAGTTTGTGGTAACTAACACGCCCCGGAGTGGGTAGTTTAGTGAAAATGCACATGGCGGCTCGTCCAACTGTCGCTTGGGCTCTCAAACGGTGGCCGCCTCCGCTTCAACTAGGGTCTAGGTGATCGAACATGTTGTCTTTTTGTGGTGTCTACGCGCGGCGATTACGTCAGTGGTGCAGCGGCAGCGCGACGCGCAAGCTCACACGCACCCCCTCGATCGCGCGTCGTCGGCCATTGCGGCTTCAACCGCTCGAATCACGCTGCATGTTGGCCATCACCCCCGAGTTGGTGCGCGATATCAATCTCGTCACGGGTACCAACGGAAGTTCCACTCCCAACAATTATGTCGATGTCGGTGGCACGGTGTACTTTAGTGCCAACACAATCACAGAAGGCAACGAACTCTGGAAAACCGACGGCACAAGCGCAGGGACCGTTCTCGTCCGGGATATTAATCCCGGCGTTAGCAATGCTGGCCTGCTGTATCTCACGAACGTGAACGGGACGTTGTATTTCACTGCCAATGATGGGAGCAGCGGTTATGAGTTGTGGAAGAGCGACGGCAGCAGCGCGGGGACCGTCCTCGTCCGGGATATCCGTAGCGGAAATAGCGATGGTATCCCGCTGTTTTTCGCGAACGTGAACGGGACGTTGTTTTTCCAGGCCAATGACGGGACCACTGGTGTCGAACTCTGGAAGAGCGACGGCACGAGCGCGGGGACCGTCCTCGTCCGGGATATCAACCCCGGCGCTAGCATTTCCGACCCGTTCAATTTCACGAACGTAAATGGGACGTTGTATTTTAGTGCCAATGACGGGACCACTGGTGTCGAACTTTGGAAAAGCGATGGCACGAGCGCGGGGACCGTCCTGGTGCGCGACATCAACCCGGGTGGTGGCTATGCCTACCCGAATTCTTTGACGAACGTGAACGGGACGTTGTATTTCCAGGCCAATGACGGGACCAACGGCTACGAACTCTGGAAAAGCGACGGCAGCAGCGCGGGGACCGTCCTTGTTCGGGATATCAACCCCGGCACGAGCAGTGCTAACCTGAATTCTTTGACGAACGTGAACGGGACGTTGTATTTCCGGGCCAACGATGCGACCAACGGCAACGAACTCTGGAAAAGCGACGGCAGCAGCGCGGGGACCGTCCTTGTTCGGGATATCAACCCCGGCACGAGCAGTGCTAACCCCTTTGATCTCACAAACTTGAACGGGACGTTGTATTTCATTGCCAATGACGGGATCCATGAATTAGAACTCTGGACGAGCGACGGCACGAGCGCGGGGACCGTCATCGTCCGGGATATCATTCCCGGCAATATTAACGCTAGCCCGTTGAATCTCAGAAACGTGAACGGGACGTTGTATTTTAATGCCAATGACGGGACCACTGGTATCGAACTCTGGACGAGCGACGGCACGAGCGCTGGGACCGTCCTTGTCCGGGATATCCAGGCCGGTGCTAGTAGTGCCAGCCCGGGTTATTTGACGAATGTGAATGGGACGTTGTATTTCCGGGTCAATGATGGGAGCAGCGGTACTGAGTTGTGGAAGAGCGACGGCAGCAGCGTGGGGACGCTTCTGGTGCGGGACATCAACCCGGGTGGTGACAATGCTTTCCCGAGTTCTTTGACGAACGTGAACGGGACGTTGTATTTCCGGGCCAGTGATGGGAGCAGCGGTACTGAGTTGTGGAAGAGCGACGGCAGCAGCGCGGGGACCGTCCTGGTGCGCGACATCCGCCCGGGAACGAGCAGCGCTAGCCCGCGTTATTTGACGAACGTGAACGGGACGTTGTATTTCCAGGCCAATGACGGCACGAATGGCACCGAGTTGTGGAAGAGCGACGGCACGAGCGCGGGGACCGTCCTGGTGCGCGACATCCGCCCGGGCACGAGCAGTGCTAGCCCGAATTTTTTGACGAACGTGAACGGGACGTTGTATTTCACTGCCACCGATGGGAGCAGCGGTGTTGAGTTGTGGAAGAGCGACGGCACGAGCGCGGGGACCGTCCTGGTGCGCGACATCAACCCGGGAACTGACGGTGCAAGCCTGGATTCTTTGACGAACGTGAACGGGACGTTGTATTTCCAGGCCACGGATGGGAGCAGCGGTTATGAGTTGTGGAAGAGCGACGGCACCAGCGCGGGGACCGTCCTGGTGCGGGACATCAACCCGGGTGCTAACGATGCTTACCCGAATTCTTTGACGAACGTGAACGGGACGTTGTATTTCCAGGCCGACGATGGGACCAGCGGTTATGAGTTGTGGAAGAGCGACGGCAGCAGCGCGGGGACCGTCCTGGTCCGCGACATCAACCCGGGCACGATTAATGCCAGCCCGAATTTTTTGACGAACGTGAACGGGACGCTGTATTTCCGGGCCGACGATGGGACCAGCGGTATTGAGTTGTGGATGAGCGACGGCAGCAGCGCGGGGACCGTCCAGGTGCGCGACTTGAATGCCGGCTCGACAGGCTCGCTGCCGAGTTCGCTCACCAACGTCAACGGCCTGTTGTTGTTCGCCGCCAGCGATGGCGGCACCGGCATCGAGGTCTGGTCGACCGATGGCACCAGCGTCGGAACCGTGCGCGTCAGTGATATCAATCCCGGCGCGAGAAGCTCAAATCCAGGCAATCTGTTCAACTTCAACGGCACACTCTACTTCAGTGCCGACAACGGCACGGGTACCGAACTCTGGAAGGCGAGCGACGCGCCAAGCACCTTCGGCGGCGGCACGGTCGATGTCTCAGGCTCGACGGCCACCGTCACCGGCACCAGCGGTGGCGACAACTTCAAGATGATCTACGACTCGGCCTCCGCCTTCCGCTTCTTCATCAACAACGTCCTCGTCCCCGCGAGTGAATTCACCGGTGCCACCAATGTCGTCGTCGTCGGCAACAGCGGCAGCGACCAACTGGAAATCTATAGTCACAGCGGCACCACCGATCACGCCGATATCTCCCCGCACGCCGTCAATTGGAACAGCACCAACATCGACCTCACGTCGAACACGATGGATTTCATTTACGCCTTTGGTCAAAGCGCCGACTCGACCAGCTTCTACGATGGCGCGGGGGATGACACGTTCATCGGCCTGTCGGCCTACTCGCTTATGTTGGGAACCGGGTATTTCAACGAGAATATTGGCTTCGGCACCACCTACGCCTTCGACTCGGCCCTCGGCACCGACAATGCCCTACTCTACGATAGCGCCGGCAACGATGCCTATTCTGGACTCGCCGGCTACAGCATCATGCAGTACCCCGGCAACTTCGTCGAAACCATCGGCTTTGTGAACAACTATGCCTTCAGTTCGTTCGGCGGCACCGATACCGGCAGCCTTCATGACAGCGCCAACGACGACACCTACTACGGCCTCAGCGCGTATAGCATCATGTCGCACGCCGGGTTCATCAACGAGACGATCGGTTTCGAGGTCAATTACGCCTACTCGAATGCCGGCGGCAACGATACCGCGCTGCTCTACGGCACAGCGGGCAACGAGACCCTGAACGCCTTGCCCAGCTACAGCATTATCAGCGGCGCCGCGCTGTTTAATCAGGCGATCGGATTCAATCAGGCGATTGGTTTTGGTGGTGGAGGTACCGACACCGCGATGCTCTACGACAGTGCCGGCACGGACGTGCTCTCGATGTTTCCAACCTATTCGGTCATGGTGGGGAGCGGCTACTTAACGCAAGCGGTCGAGTTTGACTCGGTCTTCGGCTTTAGCTCGACCGGCTACGACACGGCGCAGCTCTTCGACAGTGCCGGCAACGATGCGCTGACCGCCTTTCCGGACCATGTGCTGATGTCGGGCAGCGGCTATTTAATCGAAGCCGTCGGCTTTGCCTTGGCGATCGTCGATGCCTCGACCGGCGGCGTCGACAGCGCACAACTGTTTGACTCGTCCGATGCCGAGACGTTGACCGTGAGCGGCTCGGAAGCGGTGTTTCAGTACTCGGCCGCCAGCGGTTCTCGGCGCGTGACAATCAAACGATTCGAGAATGTCGCTGCGCGGCGCACCACCGGAGCCGACAATCTCGTCCGCGCCGCCGCGATCGACTACACACTCACCACCACCGGCGGCTGGTAAGGAGCACGACCGTTGCGCATCCACTGGGACGGCTGAGGGCGCAAGAGCTAAATCGCGCGACGACGATTAACCGGGGCGCTATTTTGCCCGCGCGAGCGTTTCGAGCACGCCTTGCATGTAGGCGATGCTCTCGCCAGCCAAACGCTCGACGCCCGGCTCGTAGTCGAACACCTCGACGCTGACCCAGCCGCGATAGTCGATCTCGCCGAGGGTTTCAAAGATCGGCTTGTAAGGGAGGATAATAGGGAGGGAGTCGTTTTATACGACCCCTCCCCATTGATCGCCCTTACTTCTTCAATCGAACTCGAACAAGAAGGTCATTAATTCCCGCCGCTGCACTTGACGTTTCAGGCAATTGACTTTCCTTGAATGCACGTTCAAGCTCGACCGTCAACCGCTGGTATTCTCGTTCGTGGAACTCCATGTCAGCCTGATCGAGCCGTCCCTTTTCGGGACCGTCTGTCTTGCAAGCAATTAAGTCGGGAATGTATGGCAGCTTCGCCGTCATATTCAAGTGGACCAAATTAGCCTCAACCTCGCCGGTTCGCATCAGATGGATACCGGTCAACAAAACCCGGTAAACGTAGAGCAATGGCTTCACATGAGGAGGGCTTTCCTTCTGATACAGCTTCCATTGCGTGGCAGCGAAGCCAAGGTAGTGGTGAGCATGGTGCTTCGTAATACAGCCGGGGGCCAGAGCCTTGAGTTCCTCATGCGCCGGGGTCGTACAGACCACGAGCGGCGAGAGTAGCTGCTCAAGCACATAGCCGTTCTTCTTGAGCATCAGCCCGAAGAACTTTTTGGCGTCATGCGTGACCAGATCAATCTCCAGGCCGTCGTAGACTCCTGATATTTCAACCGTCTCGTTGCCCGGAATAAGCCCGACGACTTCCTCTAGAGGTAGCAGATGAATGCCTCGAAGATCGAAGTCCGAATCGGGTGACGGGAAGCCGTACAAATGCGCTCCGCTGATCGTGGCAAACAGCAATGGGTATGGATGCTCGGCGACCTGTTTGTGCAGTCGAGGATCAAAGTTCATGGGAGTACCTCCAACATCGCTGCTCGACGAGCCTTCATGAGTAGTGTGTTTGCTCGCTCATAATCAGGCCGCTCCGGCAGGCTGGTCTGCTGCACAGCTTGGTCGAACTCGTTGTGAAGACTGAGACGCCACTTTTCCGTCTCTTCCCACGGAATTTCCCCTCGCCGCACAGCCAACAATTGCTCGCGATATTCGTCCATTCTCACCGGCACGATTCCGTTGCGTAGCACGCTGATGCCTGAAATCAGCAGCCGGATCAGGTGCATCACATGCTTCCATTTGACTTGTCCTTGATTCTTGATGTCAGACTGCATTTTCTTGAACTGCGATGCCACGTAGCCGTTGTAGGTCTGAAAGACCATGCGTGACAGAAACGACGACCGCATCTGGAGTAACTCTTCGCCGAGCGGCGTGATGTTCTCGATCAACGGGGTATAGAGGCATTCCAGCACGTTCGGGTTCGCTTTAAGCGCCAGTATTAGGAACCGTTGCAACTCCCAATACTGCTCCTGCGTTTCCTCTCGGTCGATCTGGTCGGGAACGCCGTACAGAGACCAGTGCAGATCGGCGGGCGGCAGGTATATGCCCCGGTA
>CAZZBK010000044.1:0-36952 GCA_964652155.1 uncultured Planctomycetaceae bacterium
GCCACCCCGGCGGGTTTGGACTGCCTGGAAGAACTGTGCGCGGCGGGCATCACGCTCAATGTGACGCTGATCTTCTCGATGCGACAGTACCGTGCGGCCCGCGAGGCGGTGTGGCGAGGCGCCCAGCGGCGGGCCAACTTGGACACGTTCAAAAGCGTGTACAGCATTTTTGTCTCGCGGTTGGATGTGTACACCGAGAAGCAGGTTCCCACGCTGTCGTCCGCCGCCCAGGGGCAGGTAGGCATCGTCAACGCCAAGCGCATTTGGGCCGATAACCGTCGCTTCTGGCAGGAGCATCCCACGCCGCTCGAGCAGGAGATGATCTTTGCGAGCACGGGGACGAAGAAGCCCACCGACGCGGCTTGGAAGTACGTCGAGGCGCTGGCGGGGAGCGACATTGAGACCAATCCGCCTGGCACGAACGAAGCGGTCGGCAAGAGTTCTCAGACGTTCCGTCGCCGGGTCGACGAGTTGCCGAGTGCTGAGGTCTTGGCTGAGATCGACGCCCAGGTCGACATGGCCAAGCTCGAAGCCGCGCTCATGGACGAAGGGATTCAGAAGTTTGCCGACCCGCACAAAGCCTTGTTGAAACTGATTGCCGAGAAGCGCGTGGCATTGGCGGCCAAGGCGTAAGGTCTGCCGCCGTTCGACGAGCCAAGCTCTCGTTTACTCTTGTTCTTAGGAAGAAAGACGACTCATGGCGATTGATCCCTATTCGGCTTGTCCGGGCGGAACCGGCAAGAAGGTCAAGTTCTGCTGTCCCGATCTGGTCAGCGAGTTGGACAAAATTTCGCGGATGCTCGAGGGGGATCAGCCGCAGGCGTGTCTCGATCATGTCGAGACGCTTGAGAAAAAGTATCCCTCGCGCGCGTGTCTCTGCACGATCAAGGCATCGCTGCAAAGCGAGCTAGGCCAGGACGACGCGGCGCGGCAGACGGTCGACACGCTGCTCAAGACGCAACCGGACAACCCGGTGGCGCTCGCCGACTCGGCGTTGTTCGCGGCCGATCAGCAGGGCGCGGCGTCGGGCGTGGCCAAGTTGCAACGGGCCTTGGCGGCCTGCGGCGAGCAAATCCTGCCGCAGATTTACATGACGATCGGTGAATTGGCCAGCCGACTGTTGGGGGCCGGTCATTATCTCGCCGCGCGGCAGCACTTTCTGCTCCAGCTTCGCATGAACCCGCAAGACCAGCGGGTGATCGAGACGGTGGTCCGGATGTCGGCACCGCGAGAAGTTCCGCTGTTGTTCAAGGACGACGCCCGATTGTGGCCCGCCCCGGACGCCGGCGACTGGCAGGTCGAGTTTGACGAAGCGAACAAGTTGGCGCAAGGGATCAAGTGGCTCGACGCCGAACAAAAGTTTTCCGCCCTAAGCGTCAAGGCGCCGCACAGCGCCGCGGTGTGGCATAACCTGGCGCTGGTGCGTGGCTGGTTGGCCGACGAGTCGGGGATGCGAGACGCCCTGCGTCGGCTCGCCGCGCTCGATGCGCCACGCGAGGTGCCGCTGGACGACGCGATCGAGGCCGAGGCGCTCGCGCAGCTCACCGATCCGGTGGTGCTGGGCGACACGACCGACGAGTTGGTCGTGACGTACCCGATCAGCGACATCGAGAAGCTGGCCTCGCACTTGGCGAGCGACAAGCGGGTCAAGGGTGCCCCGTTGCAGTCGGCGCACACGGACCCCAATGCCCCGCCGCCGCGCAGCGTGTACTGGCTGCTCGATCGGGCGTTGCCCGAGACGGGCAAGGATTTGCCCCTCGACGGCGTGCCGAACATTTTGGCCACGCTCGCGGTGTTTGGCAAAGAGACCGATCGCGAGGCGCGTGTCGAACTCGAATGTTACCGCAGCGACATGCGAGCCGCCGGGGATCAACTGGTGGCCATTGCGGGCGACTCGATCGGCGTGCGCAAGTCCGACGAGGTGTTCAACAAGGTGCAGGCCAATCAGATTATTTTGTCATGGAATTGGCGGCTGCCGGATGACACGCCGAGCGAGCATGTCGAGAACCTGATTACCCAGCAGCGTCGCACGACGGTGCTGAATCGCTGGCCCAAGGCACCGCAGGCCGTGCTGGGGGGCAAGACTCCCGAGGAAGCGTCGCGTGAGCCTGCGCTGCGTGCGCCGCTGTCGGCCTGTGTGTTGCTGCTCGAGTTGGCCCTCGATCATCCCACCGCTCCGGCGTTGGTCAACGAACTGCGAGGTCGCTTGGGCCTGAACGTGGCTCACCCGATTGATCCGACCACGGTCAATGTGAAGGAACTGTCGCTGGTGCGGCTCGTCCGGCTGCAATTCGATAAAATTAGTGACGACGATTTGGTGTTCGTCTATCGTCGCTCGACGATGGCGGTTGCTCGACTGGCGGCGCGCAAGGCGGCGCTTGAGATCCTTGCGCGGCCGAGTATGGAAGGCAAAGTCGAGAAGGCGGGTGTCTACGGCACGCTGGCCCGGCTGGAGGAAGACTCTCTGAAAGCCTGCGAGTATTTGTCGCAGGCGCGCGAGGCGGCCGAGGCTGCCAAGCAATCGGGAGCGATGTGGGCGCTCGATGAATTGACCCTCCGCATCAATCGGGGCGAGGTCACCGAGGCGTCGGCCCTGATGCAGCATTTGAACACGCATTACGGCCGCGACCCGTACGTGCGGTCCGCATTGGGTCAGATCCTCATGCAGATGGGGCTCATCGGTCCCGACGGACGACCCACGCAAGGGGCGGTCCCGGGCGCTGCGCAGGTCGAACAGTCGGGTGTGATGATCGCTCCGCCGGCGGCCGCCGAGAGTGGAAAAATTTGGACCCCCGGCGGCGAGACGAGTGCCGGCGGCAAGAAGAAGCCCGCCATTTGGACACCCGATTAAGGTCATCAATGGAGTCGGCTTCCCTGAGGTTAGCAGCGGCGCGCTCCGCGGCGCGCCAGCGGCTGACGAATGGCTGTTGAATCCCCCCGCCCCTCCTCCCCGCCCCCCAGGGCTGACATGAACCCCGTTGATCTCGACGCCTGGCACATGGCCCGCGCGCTGCAATTGGCCGAGTTGGGTCGTGGCGCGGTCGAGCCCAACCCACTCGTGGGTTGCGTGATTGCCAAGGGGGCCGAGGTGATCGGCGAAGGGTTCCATCGCCGCTTCGGGGGCCCGCATGCCGAAGTCGAGGCGCTGGCGATCGCCGGTCGACGGGCGGCCGGAGCGACGATGTATGTCACGCTCGAGCCGTGTTGTCACTGGGGCAAAACGCCCCCCTGTACCGACGCGGTCATAGCGGCCGGCGTGGCGCGCGTGGTCGTTGCGCTGCGTGACCCCTTTCCGCAAGTCGATGGCGGCGGGCTCAGCGCCCTGCAAACGGCTGGTATCGAGGTTGTGCTCGACGTTGGCCGTGCCGAGGCCGAGCGGCAAAACTCCCCTTATCTCAAGTTGCTGCTCAAGAAGCGACCGTGGGTCATTGCCAAATGGGCCATGACGCTCGATGGCCGACTGGCGACCCGCACCGGGTCGAGTCAGTGGATCAGCAACGCGGCCTCGCGCGGCATTGTGCATGCGCTGCGTGGTCGAGTCGACGCGATCATCGTTGGCCGCAGCACGGTCGACGCCGACGATCCGCAGCTCACGGCTCGACCCACGGGCGCTCGGGTCGCCACGCGGATCGTGTTCGATCGCCAAGCGCGCATCTCGCTCGACTCGCAACTGGTGCGGACCGCTCGACAGGTGCCGGTGCTGATCGTGACGCAGAGCGAATTGCATGCCGATCGCGTGCAGGCGCTCGTCGACTCGGGCTGCGAAGTGTTCAATGTGACGGGAGACGACTTGCTGCAACCGCTGCTCGACGAGTTGGGGCGGCGGCGCATGACGAACGTGCTCGTCGAGGGGGGGAGCGGCGTGATGGGCTTGTTCTTCGATGCCCGCGAGGTCGACGAGGTGCACGTGTTTATCGCCCCGAAGCTGATCGGTGGTGCCGAGGCGTTGGGCCCGATCGGCGGCGTGGGGCTTGCCGAGATGACCGAGGCGGTGCAGCTAGAGTCGCCGCAAATGCAAATGCTCGATGGCGATATTTATCTGACGGGCCGCACGCGCCGCTCGTAGTTGAGCAGCGTGTGTCGTGATCGCTTGGCGCGCGTCAATGCAAATGCTTGCGACGCAAATGCGCGAGCACGCTGAAGGCCGGCTTGGCATTCCCCTGGGCGTCAAACAGCCCACCGTGGGGAAATTCATGCGGATCGCTGTCGCTCAGTTGGTTCCAACTCACCGTGTGGACATAGGCCTTCGACAGCAACAGCGGGACGAAATGGCTGACCCAATGGGCTTGCGATTCGTTCGTCCAGGGTTTGCCGTCGGGCACGACATGCGCCTGATTGAGCGAGCGCGGGTCAGGCGTCTGGGCGCTGGGCGCCGTGAGCGTGATGTGCAGCGGCAGGCTCAAGTAGCTCCACATGTCGAGCATGCGATTCAGGTCGAGCCGATCGTGCGAGCAGGTGCCGCCGGGCAAGTAGCCGAAATTCAGCTCCAGTCCGATGCCGTTGATTTGCAGGCCGGCGCGGACCAGCGCCTCGGCGAAGTGCAGCGGGGCGAAATCGAACTCGGCTCCCGGCCGCCGCAGGTAGTCGCCATACGGTTGGTCGAACCGCAAAATGGAAGGCACTTGCGGGTCGAGCTTGCGGACCGCTTCGACCAGCCGCATGGCGAGTTGCAGCCGCGATTCCTCGGGGAGCGACAATGCCGCGCCCGAGTTGACCCGCGCCGCCACTTGCCACAGCGCGACCTTGCCTCGATAGCGCTCGACGGCCTGCGAAGCGAAGTCGACCGCGAACGACACGAATCCTTCGATGTCGCCGGACCACATCTTGACCCAGTCGGGCAAAAAGAATGATTCGAGGCTGATGATCGGGCCCGAGATGATCGGCAACCGCAATCCTTGGGCCGCCTCGACCGTGGCGTCGACGGCTGACCAATCGTGCTGTCCTTCGGTGGACTCGACCTGCCGCCACGACATGGGGACCGCGACGGCATTGAAGGTTTGCATCAGGGCCGTGAGCGTTTGCGACTGAAGTGGCCGGGGGGGCAGTTCCGAGATCAGGGCGGTGGGGAGCTGCTGCGTTTGTCGGTGCCGCAGTGCCAAGGCCTGCTCGATGTAGCAGTCGACCAGCATCTCGGCCGCCTCGAGCGTGGCGACGATGGCCTGGCGAGATTGTTCGACGGCAAACTCCGGATCGGATTGCGAGGCGACCACGGCGCGTCCGAACTCGTCGACGGCGCGTCGCGCCGCCGCATCGACCACCGGCGGCACGGTAAGCCCGAGGCCAATCCAATCGGCGAGCTGGTTGCGCAGCTGATTGAGCTTGCCCCGGGCCAACTCGACTTCCAGTAAGTACGGTCGCTCCCGGTGCATTAAGGTTCCGGTCGACAAGACGACCTCGCCGCGGCCGGGGACCAAAAACGGCACATGCAGGCGTCCCGAGTCGGTCGTGTTGTGCTCGATGACAAGTTCCTGGCCGCGCAGTTGGCTGCGACACGGCGTGGGGATTTGATCGAGCCCTGAGAATGTGATCCGCCCCACCGCCTGGGGCGATAGCCCACTGGAGGGAGCAACCAACAGGTGCATGGTGGCGGTGGACATCATTGGGGGGGCCGGAAATGACCGGGCCAGGGCTCATCGATCCTGGCAATGAAGCTAAACGCAGATGCGAGTCTAACTTGCGTCGCTCCATCGATCAAGCACAGGAGCGAGCGGGGACCGAAAGCGGCCAGCGGAGAGCGGTGAGCCACGGCAGTCGGCTGTCCGCTGTTGAACCCCCGTCGGCCTCGAGGCAGCTCGACCGCCCGTATCGTCTCCAGGCGACATCTCGGGCGCTGGTCGGTCGGCGGGTCGGCTGTTATACTCCGCCCGCGCGTCACGACTCCTGTTTTTGAGCAAAGTTTCTTCCATGAGCGACGTAGTTTTGCAAACCGATCTGGCCGGCCTGAGTGTCCGTCGCGGGAAAGTTCGCGATATCTACGACCTGGGCGAGTCGCTCCTGCTGGTCGCCAGCGATCGGATTAGCGCGTTCGACCACGTGCTCCCGACCGGCATTCCGGACAAGGGGCGTGTGCTGACTCAGTTAAGTCGGTTCTGGTTCGAGCGGCTTGGCGAGCCCCATCATCTGTTGTCGACCGACGTGAACGATCTGCCGCTCCCCTCGGGAGTGGATCGTGAACCACTGGTTGGCCGCAGCATGTTCGTCCGCAAGACGCGCGTCGTGCCGATCGAGTGCGTGGTGCGCGGCTATTTGTCGGGTTCGGGTTGGAAGGAATATCGTCAACAGGGGACCGTTTGCCAATTGCGGCTGCCGGCAGGCTTGCGAGAAAGCGATCGGCTGCCGGAGCCGATCTTTACCCCGGCGACGAAAGCCGAGTCGGGGCACGATGAGAACATTTCGTTCGAACGGATGGTCGAGATCGTGGGAGCCGACGTGGCGCATGAGCTGCGCCGCCGCAGCTTGGCGGTGTACCAACGCGGCGCGGAGCACGCTCGGCAGCGCGGCATTATCATTGCCGACACGAAATTCGAGTGGGGGGTCGTGGGGGACGAAATCATTTTAATCGACGAGGTGCTCACGCCCGACAGCTCGCGATTTTGGCCCTCGGATCAGTATGAGCCCGGGCACGGTCAACCGTCGTTCGACAAGCAGTTTGTCCGCGACTGGTTGGAGTCGACGACCTGGGACAAGGACAGCCCGCCGCCGGCCCTCCCGGCCGAGGTTGTGGCCAAGACCCGGGCCAAATACATCGAGGCGTTCGAGCGGCTCAGCGGCGAAGCGTTCCCCTGGAAGTGAACGTGCTGGTCGGCGTCGTCCGACGCAGCGTCCAGGCCTTGCGAGCCGCTTGACACACGACGCGACGCGGGGGCATAATCTAAAACTCGAAACGCAATCTTGCCTTGCGGTTACGTCGCTTTCATGTGATGCAACGCGCAGGCTGTTTGAGAGGAGTGGATGCAGATGGGTGTGCGCCGTCGATTGGAAGTCTCGGAAGTAGGCGACGTGACGATTGTGCGTTTTGTCGACCGCAAGATTCTAGACGAAGCCAACATTCAGGAGATGGGCCAAGAGCTGTTTCAACTGGTCGAAGAAGAGCATCGCAAAAACATTTTGCTGAACTTCTCGCTGGTCGACTTCCTGTCCAGCGCCGCGCTCGGCAAGTTGATCACGCTCGATCGCAAGGTCAAGGCCCATCAGGGCAAGCTGCGCTTGAGCAACATCGGGACGAACATTCAGGAAGTGTTCGTGATCACGAAGCTCAACAAGCTGTTTCAGATCTTCGATGACGAGGCGCAGGCGATTGCGTCCTTCGCCAAGTAGTTATTGCAGGCGTGCCGCGTTAGCGTAGTTGGTCGATCTTGCGGCGGGCCTCGAGATGCCCGAGGGCGGCGGCTTTGCGATACCACTTGAGCGCTTCAGCGCGGTCGCGAGCAACGCCCACGCCGTCTTCATACATGCCACCCAGATTGGCCTGGGCGATGGAATTGCCCGACTCGGCCGCTTTGCGGTACCACGTGAGCGCGATTGCCGGGTCACGTGACACGCCGCGGCCATTGCGGTAACAGTAGCCGAGTTGAGCTTGGGCGATGGTGTCCCCTTGCTCGGCGGCCTTCTGGAACCAGCGGACCGCTTCGGAGGCATCGGTGGCGACGCCGACGCCGTGCAGGTAGCAGTTGCCCAGATTGGTCTGCGCGACGGCTGCGCCGTTTTCGGCCGCTTTGCGATACCAGCTCACGGCTTGCTCGGCGCTGGCCGTGACACCGCGTCCTGTTTCGTACATCGTGCCCAAGGCGGCTTCGGATAGGGCATGTCCGCTTTTGGCCGCTTCGCGATACCACTTGAGCGCTTCGCCATTGTCCTGCGGGCAACCTTTGCCATTGAGATAGGCTTGCGCCAAGCGGAAGGCTCCGTCGGCGTCGCCGGCGGCGGCCCCTTTGCGGAACAGCGACACGGCCGTCTCGTAATTCTGTTCCAGGCCACGACCATCGTAATACAACGATCCCAGCGCGGTGAAGCCGCGTTTGTCGCCGGCCTCGGCGATGCGTTGCCACCACCGCGCGGCTTCGAGACGATCTTCGCTGACGCCAATGCCTTGCTGGACGCAGCGCGCCCATTGTACCTGCGACTCCAAGTCGCCACGGACCGCCGCCAGCTTGTAGAGCTTGGCCGCGTAGGGAAGATCCCGCTCGTAAAGTTCGCCCGATTCGACGAGCAAGCCCATCGTGCGTATGGCAACCAGGTCTCCTTGTTGAAAGGCCTGTTCGTACCAGCGGCGGGCTTCGCTCAGATTTTTGTCAACACCCAAGCCAAGGGCAAAGATGCGGGCTACGTTTTGCTGCGCGCCGGCGCGACCGGCCTCGGCCGCCTTGAGCGACCACTGCAAGGCTTCGTCTAGGTTCTGTTCGATGCCGACGCCATCGAGATACGCGGCGCCGAGCTGCGCTTGTGCCCACACGACCTGGGCTTCGGCGGCCTTCTTGATCCAGCGCATCGATTGCGCCACGTCGCGCTCGACCCCCTCGCCGCGATAGTAGGCCATGCCCAGTTGGTGCTCGGCCTGATGATCGCCGGCCTCGGCTTTGGCCTTGAGCTGCATGAACAACTGTTCGGCAGTCGGTCGGGCCTCGGCCGTGACGTCGAACGTGAGCAACTCTCCCTCGCGGCGGACCTCGAGCTTCGCGTGTTGGCCGACGCTGAGCGCGGCGATAGCCGCTTCGAGGGCGTGGCTCTCCAGCACTTCCAGGCCGTCAATACGCACAATCCGGTCGTCGCTACGGATGCCTGTGCGATCAGCGGGCGTATCGGGCCGAACACGCCAGACGCGAACGTCGTCGCAATAATTGGTCGTGTCCATGCCGATCCAAACGGCCAGCGAGGTGTTGGCGACGGGGAGCGACACCGGGGCGGTTGTCGAGAGGGTTGCCGGCGCGGTTAAGCGCGCGGTGATCGACTTTTTCTCGCCGCTGCGCCAGACTTCAAATTGCAATGAGCCCCCCGCGGACTTCTTGAGCAGCACGGCGGCTAGCGCCGCGGGGTCGACGAGCTGCACGCCGTCGCATCGCAAGAGCACGTCCCGTTTGCGCAAGCCGGTCGTCGCGGCGGGTGAGCTTGGCTCGACGACGGTCACCAAGAGGCCCATCGGCTCCGCGAGTTCAAGCAAGTCGGCCAGCTTCGTGTCGAGCGGCTCCACTTTCAAGCCTTGGAGCAGGTCGCTGGGCGAGAGTGGACGCTTCTGCGGCTGGGGCGAGTCGATGCGGACACGCTGGCCGACGAGCACTTTGCCGCTGGCCTCGTCGATCCGGGCGACGACGGTTCGTTCGCGCAGTGCTTTGACCTGACCGCGGGCGACCCGCGCCGAGCCGACACCGGGCACCTCGACAAATACTTCGAGCTTGTCGCCGACGCTGGGGACCCATTCGCCCTGCGGCGTGATGAGAACCTCGTCGCCGGGTGTTGCCATGATCTGGCCGGTGATCGTTTCCGCCTGGGCGAGTCCGCTCGAGTGGACGAACAACCCACTGACCGCAATCGCAAAAAGAGCAACCGCACGCGTCATGAACAGCCTCCTGCTGATAATCTGACGAGCCGCCTCACGAACAGATCCAAAGAGGGTGGACTCGGGGCGCGGATTGTAGGGTGTGCCGCCAAGGGGGGCAAGCTCGCTCGGCGATGATCGAACGAATGTGCGCGCAGTGCTGGCGCGGTGTCGGTCTGGGCCCCGGGAATCGCACCGGTGAGGCTGAGCCAGCGGGCTCGCCAAAGCTTTCAAACGATCCGAGCTCACGGATAGTGCGACGCCCGTTTGTGGCTTCGCCCATGAGCCAACACGTTGACTGGGCTGCCCAGGTTATGGCTTTGCACCCATGACGAGCCGCCAGCAAGCTGTCTTGACCAAATCGCAGCCCTGTCGGTACCGTTCGTCTTTCATGGACCGTAACGATCGCAGCATCATCGAGGATCGAGTGGATGGCCAACGTGCGTGGGGAGATCGTGTCGATGGTCCGACCATCCGAGGCGGACGAGTCGCGTTGGGGGGGACGGCTCGTGACCCTCGTGGCGATCGCCTTGTTCATCGGCTTGCCCATCTACTTTGCTTCACGCGGCGAAGGGAGCGAGTGGTTCGATTGCTATTACACCGCGGCCTCGCATCTCATAGCCGGTGAACCGCTCTACCACAAAGCTGAATCTTACGTCTACCCGCCGGCGATGGCGCTCTTGGCTGCCCCGCTCTGCTATTTTGGCCTCCAGGGATCGCTGGCCATTTGGGGCGCGATCAATGCCGCGGCCATCTGCCTGCTCGTGATGTGCGTGGGACGCTGGTGCAACGGCTCGCGCTGGCTCGTGTTGGACCGCTCGAACTTGGGCGTGGGACTGATCGCCAGCCTGTTGGCATTTCGCTGGTTCATCGCGCCACTAAGCCACCAGCAGTTCGATCTGGTGATTGCCGCGTTGATCCTGGGGGGCGGGCTGCTGTTGCTGCGCGGTCGTGATGTCTGGTCGGGCACGCTCATCGGCGCCGCCGCGGCGATGAAATGCACTCCCCTGCTCTTCGCGCCCTATTTCGTCTGGCGCGGTCGCTGGCGCGCCGCGCTCATGGTGGTCGTCATGTCATGGGGGCTCAACGTGCTGCCCGACCTCTGCTTCCCGAATCAGGCCGGCACGACTTATCTCAGCCAGTGGAAAGACAAGTACCTGTTGGGCATGTCCGGCAAGGCACCGGGTACTTGGTACAGCGATGTCACGCTCAATCAATCGATCGGCGGCGCGGTGCAACGCTTCATGCGGTTCGGCTTGCCGACCGCGCTCGATGGCCCCCGGCATGAAATTACCCAACAGGAAGCGGCCTGGATGAAGCTCGTCGTGTATGGGTTCGACCTGACGCTGCTCGCGCTGGCCGCCTGGATCACACGTCCTGGGCGCCGACCTGAACAGGTCGAACGGGCCGAGTGCCGTGAGTCGACCGAGCGGCGTTGGGCTTGGGAGTTTTCGGCCGTCGTGTGCCTGATGCTGCTGTTGAGTCCGATGAGCAGCAAGGCGCACTACGTGGTCTTGATGCTGCCGTGTTGGTTGATCGCGAAACTCGTCTGGCAACAGCCAACAGCGCCGCGCTGGGGGATCGTCGCGCTGCTGCTCATCACCGGCCCGCTGGCCTCGAAAGACCTGTTGGGTAAATCGTTGGCCGACCTCACGCTCGTCTGGGGCTTTCCGACCGCGTTTGCCTTGATATTGCTGGGGATGAGCTTGTGGCAATTAAGCGAACGCGTTCCGCAACGGGCCAATAACTCGCAGCGGGTCCCGTTGCGCCGCGCGGCGTGAGCGTTCGAGCACTGGGCTCGCTGTTTTGCGGACTCGCGCCCGGTCCGAGACGGACCGGCTACGATCGCATCATACGGCTGCCATAGCCGGTTCCTCTGGGACCGGATCTCATGCGCACCCATGAAGCGCAAGAGTCACTTGCTCAGCGTGTCTTGGCCGTCGGTGAGCCATTCAAGGTTGAAGCGGGCGAGCGTGAGCGTCGCGGTATTAAAGTCGCTCTTGCCATCCACGCTGCTCCGTTCATACAGACACAGCACGGTACCGTCAGCGAGCACGGCCAAGTCGCTGTAGCCGCTTCGTCCCGGTTCCAGCGCTTTGTTCACGCGCCAGCTTTGCCCCTCGTCGTAGCTCAACTTGATCGAGAGATTCTTGCGTTCGCCACGACCGGCCGGGACGCCCCGACCTTGCTTGTCGAGCAGCAAGCTGTGTGGGTTGGCAAAGACGAGGCGATTCTTGTCGGCCGTGGACATTTGCGAGAGCCGCACGATGCTTCCCATGCAGATCGGTTCCCACAGCGCGTCGTCAAAGCGTGGCGTGGACCAATTTGCGGCGCCGTCGAGGCTGGTCGTCACCAAGCGCCGATTGGCTTGCGATTCGCTCCGCGCGTTGAGCATGACCCGGCCGTCGGCGAGTTCCACAATGACCGTCTCGTTGGGATTGATCCACTCGGCGGTGTTGGGAATGGCGATCGCGCCACGCTGCCAGGTGCGGCCGTGGTCGTCGCTGTAGATCGTTGCCGTGACGCTGGGGCGATGCGCGTGCCCACCTTTGCCCGTCGAGAGCCAGACCGGCACGACCAGTCGACCGCTGCGGAGTTGAATGCCGTGCGCGGGCCCCGTCGCCCGCACGTTGCATTCGTATTCGTTGCGAAACTGCTCGAACGTGGCCGAGATCTCGACAGGCTTCGACCAACTGACGCCGTCATCGTCGCTGCGGAGATAAAAGCCGCGTTGGTATTCCAGGCAGAAAATGAAATGCACACTGCCGTCACGATCGACGATGGCGACCGGATTGTTGTACGTGAACTCATGGGACTTGCCGAGCCCCTGAGCGACGGCGGCGGGATTCTTCTCCTTGGGGCCATCGACCTGGGGCAACTTGACCATCGCGCTCCAGCTTTTGCCGCCGTCGGTCGAACGGCGCAGCACGATGTCGATCGCGTCCCAGTCTCCTTTGCCGGTGACGCGTGCCTCGCAATAGGCGAGCACCGTGCCCCGCTGGGTCACCACCACGCCTGGAATTCGGTACAAGGCGTAGCCATTCTCGCCGGCCGTGAACAAATTGATTTTATCGAGTTGGGGCTCCGCGGCGCGAGTCTTGCCGAGGGAGCCCAACAGGACGCTGGATAAAACCAAACCAACACTCAGCAGTCGTATGGATCGCATGATGATGGATTCACTAAGGGTGTTGAGCACGAAGTGTGTCGCCAAGCAGTCGTCGTAAAACCGGCGCGGTGGCCATCGTCGTGCCGCCGAATTTGCCCAGTGTGTGCCGCGTGTCAGTGGTTGTCTCCGTCGAGCATACGTCCCAGCGAGCCGAGAATCGAGCCCTCCTCGCGTCCGCCGCCGCCGGTTTGCGGAGCTGCGGCATAGATTCGACCCGCCAGCCGAGAAAACGGCAGCGATTGACACCACACGTCGCCGGGGCCTGTGAGTGTGGCGAGCACGATGCCCTCGCCGCCAAACAGCGTGTTTTTGAAGCCGCCGACGAACTCGACATCGTATTGCACCGCAGGGGTGAGCGCCACGAGGCAGCCGGTATCGAGCCGTAATTGTTCGCCGGCCGCCAAGGTGCGTTTCATCACCGTGCCGCCGGCGTGCAGCAAAGCGATTCCCCGGCCAGTGAGCCGCTGCATGATAAAGCCTTCGCCACCGAAGAGCGCGACGGCAAAGCGTTTCTGAAACGCGATGCCCACCTGAACGCCGCGCGCTGCGCAGAGGAAAGCGTCTTTCTGACAGATCATCTCGCCGCCGAGTTGTTCGAGGTGCATGGGCACGATCTTGCCCGGATAAGGCGAGGCAAAGGCGACCATCTCGCGCTGTTGGGCCACGTTGCTGAACGTGGTCATGAAGAGCGATTCGCCGGTGAGCACCCGTTTGCCCGCGCTGACCACTTTGCTCCAAAAGCCGGTTTGTTGTGGGGCCGAGGGGTCGCCAAAGACGGTGTCCATTTTGATGCCGGCGGTCATGTACATCATGCCACCGGCCTCGGCAATGACCGTCTCGCCGGGGTCGAGCGTGACCTCGACGAATTGCATTTCGGAGCCGATGATCTCGTAGTCGATCTCGTCGGCCGTCCCCATGCCCATCGGCGGGACGGGCGGGCCACCCCCGCCGCGCAGCGCTTGCATGACCGCGGCCACATGACGTGCTTCGATCCAAGCGCTCATGCCAGGGCCATAAACGAGCGCCCGCTCGCCCCCCACGCTGGGCAATCGGCGAACGAGATCCTCGATCGCCATTGGGCCCAGCGATTGACCATCTTGAGCCACGTACCAGACGGCTTCGCCGCTCATGAGCACAATCCTTTCAAGCAGAGGGAGGAGGCGAGTGAGACGCGGTGCGCGGCCAGGCTGAAAGCCGCGACGGCAGCGTTCTGCTCATTAGATCGTCCGAGCGGGGCAGAAATCAATCGCCCCGGCAGGTAAATTCGTAGCGCGGCTAGTCTTGCCAGGCCGCGGCGTGGGGCAGGGACGTTCGGTCCTTAGCCGCGACGCGAAGCGGAGCGCGTCAACGTGAGCGCACTCAACAAGTCGCTGTCAAGGTTGCTCGCACCGCTTCGTGAGCGTGGGCAGCTCCACGGCTCCGCCGCCGGTAAGCCCTTCGAGCGAGATGGCCCTTAGGCCTGGTTCGGCGCGTTGTCGAACAATCGTAGTTGGATTTGTTCGAGCCGTTCGCGGCACTTGGCCATGGCCGGAAGTTTCACGCCCCGATCGAGAATCGTCTGGTCGAGAAAGAGCTTGACGGGGTGGTCGAGTTCAAGGCTCTTGGCAAGTTGCCGCAAGGCGAGGCGGCCTTTGAAGTCGATGTTGTGGGCGCGGCACAGCTCGTTGAACAATTTCCACGGATGAAAGATGCGTTCGCCGCGCTCTTGCTTTTGGAGATACTTGGACAACGCGAAGACGGCGACCGCCACGACGGCGATGATGCCCAGCACAATGGCCCCGTCTTGCCAGCCCAGACGTGCATTGCGCCCCCGAAACTCGCTGCCGAGCCCCTTGAAGAATGACTCAAAATCGACGGCAAACAAGACGCCGTTCAACCACCATGTGCTGAGGTTCATGATACGGGGGTCGACTCCAGATTGATGGTCGGTGTGTGCAAGGGCGGCACGCTGGCCGACAACGTGCCGATGTTATCGAGCGCCGCCTGGGCGGCCTCGCGTACCGTCACGCTGTTGTCCTGCGCCGCGATCCCCAAGGCGTCGCGGGCCGTGGCGGTGCGGCACTCGCCGAGCGTGCGGCAGGCCTCGGCTCGCACCAATCGGTCCGTGTCTAGGAGCAGTTCGCGCACGACGGTTTCGACCTGCTCGCAGGCCCGCATATACCGCGCCATGGCCAGCGCGCGCAGGCGTCGCTTACCCTGCGAACTGGTCAACTCCTGCTGCAACAACGCGAACGACTGCGGATCGACCCGGCACACCAACATGCCGGTTGAGCGTCGCACGTCTTCAGCCAGCGTGTCAAAGGCCGACAAATATCGAGCAAAGCTGAACTCGACCAGATTCTGCTGGACCGCCTTGCGGACCACGGAATGCGGGCTGTCGAGTTTCGCGATCAGCGTGGCGAGCGCGCCGGTGATGCCGCGTTGCCGGAACTGGCTGAGCGCCGCGGCTTGCACCTGCGGGTCGGCATCGTCGGCGCACTGCTGCACCAACTGGTTGGCGTCGGCTCCGCCGATTGGGCTCAGCGCCTCGATCGCGGCGCGTCGTCCGCCCGGTGCGCCGTTTTGCAGCAAGTATTTGATGATCGTAAAGGCTTCGGTGCTGCGCATGCTCGTGGCGAGCACGAGTTGCAGTGCGCTGTGCTGAGCCGCGTCATCGAATTGTTCGAGCATCTCGAGCGAATCGCGTAGCCAGGCAATGTTGCTGGCGTGCTTGAGGTTGCCGCGCGCGGCGGCTGAAGGCTCGCGCCCCACGCGCCGCAGCAAATTGTCGATGAACCGTCGATCGGTCCGATGCACCATCACGTTGACCAATGCCGAAGGGGCTTGCGGACTGTCGAGGTAACTGAGTATCAACCGCATGATGCTGGGTCGCGTGCTGTGGGTCAGCATCTGGATCACGCTCATGTAGCTGCTATGGCGCGGATCGCACAGGATTTGCATCAAGGTCGAGTTGTCGCGACCGGCCAACTGCAAAAACGCCTCGATCGGCTCGCGACGCTTGTGCTTGGGAAACCGCTTGACCGACTCTTCCAAGCTCACCGCGATATTGCGCCGCACGAGTTGTGGGTCGCGGCGCGGACGGTAGTCGGGCGTGCCACTGAGCTCTTCGTACAGCAAGTCGGTCAGCGACAGCAGCGTTTGAGCGGCCAACTCGGCGTGCGGATTCGCGTCGTCCTCGCAGGCGTTCACCAGCGTCGGAATCAAGTCGTATTCGCGAAACCAGAGAATGGCCTGGCAGCCGTTGCGGCACATTTGGTCGTCGCTGTCGAGCACCGCGTTGCGCAGCGCTTGCGTCATCCGGCCGCGATGTTCGTCGATGATCTGCCGCCAGCGCTCGCTGATCTGGTGCATGCGGCGAATCACTTCGCGCTGTCCGGTCAGGCTGCGTCGATCCAAAATCGCGCGCAGCGCGCCTTCCTGGATCTCGCCGTGAGGCAAGTTGAGCGCCCATAACAACACCGGCACGGAGGCCTCGTTATCGCTGGCGCTGAGTGTCTCGAAGGTCTTCTTTAAGCCCGCTGACACGATGGGTGGTCCTAATGCGTTCGAACTGCCGAATCAACCATCCAACGGATTGACTCTGATGAATTACCCTAGGTTACGATTGCCATCAGGGTGGTTTATTAAGCGTCTTGAAGTATCACCCACCGATCGGCAGGGCCTACCGTCGCGCCAGACCGCACCGTCGCTCCCCTTGATTTATCCGGCGCGAGGTCCGAAACTGAAGCGTGGTATCACTCGATCGCCGCTAAACTCCCCCGTGCAGGTGCCAAGATGCCGAACATAACGACGGCAACGGATATTCTGAATCGCGAGTTTCTCGAAGTGCGGGCCAAGATCCTCGAAGTGGCCGCGGCGCTCGATCGGCTGGACCGCGCCGCGGGTAGCGTGAGCGACGACCCGCGAATGGACAAAATCCGCCGCGGCATCGATCTGCTGCGGAGCCCCGAGAGCAACCGAGCCGAACAGGTCCAGTTGTTGTTTTCGATTCCATTTGAAGACCAATGGCGCAGCGCCATGCAGGTCGACAAACGCTTCTAAGTTTTTTTATCATCGCTTGGGAAAGCCGCTGTCATGGATTATATCGACCCCCATATTCACATGGTCTCGCGCGTCACCGACGATTACGAGACGCTCGCCAAGATGGGCTGCGTGGCGATGAGCGAGCCCGCCTTCTGGGCCGGTTACGATCGCGGCAGCGTCGAAGGGTTCCGCGACTATTTTCGCCAGCTCACCGGTTTCGAGCCCAAACGCGCAAGCTGGTACGGTGTGCAGCACTTCACCTGGCTTTGCATCAACGCCAAAGAGGCCGAGAACGTCGAGTTGGCCCGCGAAGTCATTAAAATGATCCCCGAGTTCCTGAATGTCCCGGGCGTGTTGGGCATTGGCGAGATTGGCCTCAACAAGAACACACGCAACGAGTCGATCGTGTTTCTCGAGCATCTTGACCTAGCCGCCAAGACCAACGAGCAGATTCTCATTCATACGCCTCACTTGGAAGACAAGTACAAGGGAACGCGGATGATTCTCGACATGCTCTGCGGCGACAAGCGCCTCGACCGCACGCGCGTGCTGGTCGATCACGTCGAGGAACACACGATCCGCGAGGTGCTCGACCGCGGCTTTTGGGCCGGCATGACCTTGTATCCGGTCAGCAAATGCACGCCGCAACGCGCCGCCGACATGGTCGAGATGTATGGGCCCGAGCGATTGCTGGTCAACTCGGCCGGCGACTGGGGCCCCTCGAAGCCGACGGCCGTGCCCGACTTTATTTTCGAGATGCGCAAACGCGGCCACGCCGAGTCACTCATCCGCCGCGTCGTGTACGACAACCCTATTAAGTTCTTCAGCCAGAGCCGCGGCTTCCATTTTATTCCACGAGCTTAGGGAGAAAAGGAACCACGGATGAACACCGATAATCACCGAGGGGAAGAAACACTGGGGACGAGGAAGTTTGCTTTCGTCCTTCATCCTTCCTTCCGATCCATGTGCATCGGTGTTCATCTGTGGTTGCTGACTCTTTTCCCTCTCCCCTATCGGATTTTCGCCGGGGGGCGTTGCCCTTGGGGAATGAGCGTCGTGTACTTCCGATCTTTCATCTTGGCCTCGAAGTCGGCCTTGGCGGTGGCGAGTAGTTCGGGCCGTTCGAGCAGGTCGACCATCGTGACGGCGAGCACTTGCGTGGCGTAGATGACCCCTTTCTCGCCGATCGACGAACCGATCGCGGCGACATTTTGCCAGCTATGCCCGGGCGAGTCGGCCGCGAAGCAGGCTGTTTTCAGGCCGCCGGTCGGCACGCGCCACGAGATGTCCCCCACGTCGGTCGAGCCTTGCGGCTTGTGTGAGCGGACGACGCGATAGATATCCTCGTCGAGCGCTTTCGGAAAGACCGTCCCGAACTGAGCGCTGAGCGGTGCCTGCAATCGCCGGGCAAACTCGATCTCGTCGGTCGTGAACTTCGGCGCGCCGATGCGTTGCAGGTTGTCCACCAACAGCGTATTGAGCGGATCGTTCATGATGACCTCGTGGCAGTCGGTATCGACCTGCACAGTCACTTTCGTGCGGCTCATCAGCGCGGCCCCTTGGGCAATATCCTTGAGCCAGGCAAAGTTGGCTTCGACGTCGCGGTGGTCGTCGCTGCGGACGTAGTACCAGACCGTTGCCTTGGCGGGGACAACGTTGGGGGCCCCGCCACCATCGGTGATGACGTAATGCACCCGGGAGTCATCTTTGATGTGCTCGCGCATAAAATTCGCGCCGGCGTTCATTAACTCGACGGCATCGAGCGCACTGCGGCCACTTTCGGGGCTTCCCGAGGCGTGAGCCGTCACGCCATGAAAGGTGAACTTGGCCGACACCGCCGCCTTGGTCCGCCCGCTCCAGGCCTCGTTGCGGTCGGCTGGGTGCCAGTGCAGACACACATCCAAGTCGTCGAACGCGCCGTCGAGCGTCATATAAACCTTGCCGATGAGAGTCTCCTCGGCCGGGGTGCCATAGAGCCGCAGCGTTCCTTTCACGCCGTGCTTGACCATCGCCTGCTTGGCGGCGATTGCCGCGCCGACCGCCGCCGTGCCGAGCCCGCAGTGCCCGCAACCGTGGCCGGGTGCATCTTCGACGACCGCCTCGCGTTGCGGCGACATTTTTTGCGACAGCCCCGGCAGCGCATCGTACTCGGCCAACATGCCGATCACGGGCTGGCCGCTGCCGAACGAGGCCACGAACGCGGTGGGCATGCCCGACACGCCTGTCTTGACCTCGAAACCCGCTTGCTTGAGCCGTTCGATGAGCAGGGCCGACGATTGTTTCTCTTCCAGCCCCACTTCGGCGAATTTCCACAGTGCTTGGTTCATCTGCTTGAGTTCATCACGGCACGACTCGACGTGCTCGATGGCCGTGCGCTCGCTCGGTCGCCACATCGGCTCGGCGGCCGTGAGCGGCAAGGTTAGTAAGGTGGTCAACAGACAGGCGGCAAGTCGATAGCCCGGCATGGCGAGGGTCTCGTGGAGAAGGATGATCGATTTCGGCCGATTGTCGGCGACCGCCACGCTCCACGCAAATAAATTTACGCTTGGCGCAACGTCCTTCTCCCGCCGGGAGAAGGTGCCCGAAGGGCAGCTGAGGGAAGCAGTCCCCGTCATCATGCGAACCACCAATTCCGTCCCCGCGAGCGTTCTGCGCTCCCCCTTCGTCTTTACAGACCCACCGTGGTCTTCCGTCCTGTGCGTCCCAGTAGCACGCGGACGACGATGATCGTCCCGCTCACGACCGCCAGCAGACCGACGAACGGCAACACCATGAGCAGCACGCTCAACGAGCCGCCGACGATCAGCAGTCCCGCGCACCACGGCGACCGCGACCAGACTTGCAGCCGCGCGGCGGTCAAATGATTTGCAAAAGCGCGGAGCACGACCACCGAGAGCACGACCAGTGCCAGCCGCCCGAGGGCTTCGAGCATCGGCCACGAGACGCCCCGGGCCTGCAATTGCAAATCGCCCCCTGAGGTCGTGAAGCGGAACACGCGCCCCTGCGGAGTCCACTCGACATCCAGGCTCGCGTTGCCCGAGGGGCGAAAGCCGACGTCATCGCTCACGACATGGGGCGAGGCGAGGCCGGCGGCTAATGGCTGTCGTGCGAGCTGTCGTTCGGCCTGCTCTTGCTTGCCGCTCGCGGCGGGAGCGATGGCCCCGTCACGCTCGCTCTTCGTTTGGGCTTGGAGTTTCTGCTGGTAACGTTGCGTGATGTTCTGTTCAGCCGGCTGGGCGGGGGCCGCGTTTTGCATTTGAGCGTCGGGCTTGGCTGGCGCGGCGGTGGGCGGGGGCGCTTGTGGAGCCATTGACTTCATGCGAGCTTGCTCCGTCGCTGTCTGTGTTGCCACTTTCCCCTTTTCATCTTTCAGGTTCTTCTTGGCTTCGCTCAACTTCTCTCCCGCGACGAGCGATTCGCTGCGTGGCTTGCGCAGCGCGTTGCCGTCGATCCAGCGGCGGTCGAAGAGTTCTGGGCGCGCGGCAGTCGACGCTGAAGCAACGCCCTCCGGCAGACCTAAGGCTAATTTGGAGGACTCCTCGACGTGTCGTCCCAGATCGTTCCGCTGCGCGCGATAACGCTGCTCGATTGAACGCCGCACGTCGGTCTCGCCCGTCTGGACTTGTTGCGGTTGTTGCTGTTGCGCGCGTTGCTCATGCTGGGCTTGTTCCAAGTTCGCCCGGTTCGCGTTGAGCTCGTTCACGATCCGCTGGTTCGACGCATTCACGTCGCGCTGATAGTCATTGAGCTTGCTGTTCAATGACGAGTAACTGTTGAGCGCTCGGACCCGGGCAAACGGGTCGTTGCTGCTCAATAACTGCGACAGGCGTTGCGTGAGCCGGTTGTAATGCGAGAGTTCGGCGTTCTGGTAGTCGGCCGTGTCGGCGACCGCCCCCAGCGTGCCGTCGAACGAGTACCAATGCAAGTCGTCGGGTAAGTAGAGCTCGACGCGGCTTTGTTCGACTTGGACGTTGACGGTGCGCACGAACGGAAACGTGACGTGCGACGACCAGCCGAGCCGCTCGAGTCGCCCGCCATACTTGACGGTCACCGGGTAGTCCAAATCTCCCTCGGCCGTTTTGACCAGCGGCAGTTGCAACCCGCGCGCGCCGCTGGGCCCCGGCTGCTCGATGGGCTTGACCGGCTCGCCAGCCACCCAGGCCGACCAAAGCTGCGCGCCGCGCGGCAGTTCCAGCGTCAAATACGGTTCGGTCTTGTTGTCCAGCCGATAGGTCTGGGTCGAGCGATAGTTGCCTTCGCGATCGACCATGATGAACGTCTCGGCCAACCCGATCCGTGCCTGGGCGGTTGTCACCTTGGCCCGTTCGCGCAGCGAATACACAAGCTGCGGTTGCTTCGCGCCGGTCGCCACTCGAAATGCCAATGTCGGAGCGCCCCCGAGCATCTGCACGAGTTGACGATACTGCTCTTGCTGCCGGGCGAGCGGTTCGAGTTCGGTCTGCCGATCGATCACCACCTCCAACTCGCCATCGCTCTCGACGAGCACGAACTGCTCGGCGACGACCGCGTTTTCGACGACCGCGATCGGCGACTGCTGCGCCTCGTTGCTGCGCACCCGATCGTGCTCGACGAGCACGCGTAGCTCGCCAAGCAACTCTTCCTGCAATGTCAACCGCGCGCGGAGCCAGAGCGGCCGACCTTCGACCGGCTCAAGCGTGAGCTCGCGCAACATGGGAGCCCGCACCCGCGCATCACGCAACGACTCATGCAGCAGGAACTGAATTTCTCGCACCCCGGCGTCTTGCACCAGGTAGTCGAGCAAGATGCTCTCTTCAAACGCCCGCGAGGTGATGCGCGTGCTGTTGATCGTCGTACAAGTCACTCGCGGAGTGCGGCGAGTGAGTCGCACGTTGGCCTCGTAGTTGGCCGAGCTAAACTTGACGGCCAACTGAGCGGCCGCGATCGGAGTTGCGACTCGACCGCGCGTCGCGCCGTCGAGCAGCGTGGTGGTGCAATTGACCAGCCGCTCGGCATCGACACGGTAGCCCGCCGGCGTGTGGACCTGAATCGTCCCTTGTTGCTGCTGGGCGTCGAGCACGCGCAGCCGGGGCAACGGCCGCGGGGCACTCTCGTCCGCCGTGAGAGCCGCCTGGCCACTCAATTGCACGGTGAAGTCTCCTAGTCGCCCCTCGCTCAGTCGCCCCTCGCTCAGTCGCACCTCGACCACGCGGCGATTGTCGAGCGTGAGCAGCGACCAATCGGCCCCGCCTGCGACGGCAAGCTGCTCGACCGTCCACGGCAAGGGGAGTTCGAACTGCAACGCGAATCGGGGACGACCCGTGACCTGACACCGCACGGTCGCCTCGAACCGCGACTCGCTCGGGCCAAGCGTGACGGTTGCCTGCGTGTCGGTGCTCAAGCCGCTCGACTGGAGTTGCGCGGCGACGCGGAGCTTGCTGGGCAAGGTCACAAATCGATACGCCTCGATCGGCTCGCGTCCCAGCGGGCTCTCGGCCGCCGCGTTGGCATCGGCGGCCACGGGAGGCAAATCCATCCGGCTCAGGCCGAGTGTCTCGATCGTCCGCACGCTCACCGCGCGACTCCGTTCGATGACCAGCGAGCCCTGCTGCAAGGCCGCGTCGCGCACCGTGATATTGGGGGCGGTCAACTCGATCGGCTCGGCCGAGAGTGGCTGCCGCTGCGAGAGGACGATCGTCAGGTGTTCGCTCGCCGTCGCCGCTTTGAGCAGCGTGACCTCGAGCAGCCGCTGACCGTTGTTGTCCGAGAGTTCCCAACCGCGAACGTTCTCGCCGAGCACGCGATCGACACCGCAGGGGGTGTCGAGCACGAGCGTAAACCGCTCGCGGGCCGCGCCCCGAAACTGCAATTGCAGCAGAGTGGTGAGCCGCCAGCCATCTTCTTGCAGCAGCCAGCGTGACTGGCTGAGGGCTTGCAGCCCGGCGTCGACTTGCCCTTGACCGGCCTTGAGTCGCCACCCCCAGCGAAAGGGCTTAGCCGCGCTCAGTGCCGTGTCGATCGATTCGTTCGCTCGTTGCGACTCGTGCCGCGCGCGGTCATGCACGCCGTGCAATTCCAATTCCATGTTGGGCTGCGGCAAGGTGAGTTGCAGAGGCGTGGCGGCCGCGGTGGGTAACTGTCCCGCGACGCGCCGCCAACCCCCTTCGCGCTCGACGCTCATGCCGATGCGCAGCTTGAGCCGATGGCGTCCCGACCCTTGCACCACGAGCACCGGCAGCGGCTTGACGGGCATCACCTGTGCCTGTTGTGCCTTGACGATCGGCACGGCCTCGGGCACGAGCAACTTGAGGGTCGTCGGCCGATCGTCGAGCGTCGAGTGCATGATGACGCCGCCGGTGATGGCCAGCGGCACGTCGAGCGGCTCGTCGTCAAACACCTGCAACTCCAACTCTCCGTCGATGCTGAGCGTGGCCTCGTCACCGAGCGTCGCGCGGTATCGGGCCTCGATCAACGCAAATCGGGCCGGCAGCTTTTTGGGCGCAGCCAACTCAGGGTACGCTTGCGCCCAGAGTTGCTGATAGCGATCGTACGGCACGAGCACCTGCTTGGCCGGCGGTGTCTTCAATCCCGTGCTGTGCTCGTAGAGCCAAATGGTTGCGTTGTCTGGCACATGCAATGGTACCTTGGCCTGGAGTGGTTCGTTGTTATTGGGTTCCTGCGCCGTGGTCGTCGAGCCGCTGAGCGAGAGAATCGTGAGCAACAACAGCCCGAGCGTGGTTGCTGCCGTGGCACGGCTTTTGAGCACGCAGCAGACACAACTGTGCAAGGCTTTGACCACCCCCACGATTCCATACACGACGAGCAAACCGCACGCGGCATAAAAGGCTCTGTTGAGCAGCACGGCCAGTTCGAGCCAGCCACTCACGAGCGGCACGAGTGTCGTGAGCACACCGACCGCCGCGACGTAGCGCAGGCGGCGGCGGGTCTCGAACCGCAGCAGGTACAGCCCATACAAGGCGACGAGCCACGCGATGGCGCTTGACAGCCCCGACAGGCGACTGCGGTCAACGACGATCAGATCGAGCTGCGCGTCGCCGCCGAGGTTGGTGAACCTGACCGCCTCGCCGGTCTCTTGCAGGTCGATCGGGAGCGCTCGCACGCCGGTGAGCAGAAATCCCTTGCGCCCCTCAAGTCGAACGTTCTTCTCGAGCGCTTCCCCCTTGCCTTCGCCGCGACCTCGTCCCCCTTCCACGGTGAGTGCAGTTGGGACGGTCGTGGGAGCGGGGATGCCCAAGGCATCGGCTGTAGGCGCAGGAGGCGCGGCGGGTATGGCGGCGCTCTTGGGTAACGCACCCAAAGCCGACTTCCCAGCCATGTCTTTGTCGGCGGCCGCAGGGGCATCCTTCGGCGACTCAGCGAGCGGCGCGGCGGCTCCGAATACGCCCGCTGACTCACTCACCGCCGTCGAGGCCACACTCAGTTCTTTGCTTAGTGAGAGGCTGGCTGCAAACCGTTGATCAATCATGCCCAAGCCGCCGCCGGCGAGCCACAAGCCCTCGGCCACCTCGAACGCGGCCAGTCTGGGCGACTCGACGAGCATGGGATGCACGCTGCCACGCGAGCGGCCCAGCATATAGCCGTGCGGCAACTGTACGTCCCAGCGCGTCACGGCCACCGGCACCTCGACGCTCGGGTGCCCCTCGCGGCCGGGCAGGTACACTCTTGCCGCTGGCATGGACAGGTGCCCCAACGCGCCGAGCGGCGCGATCGGTGTCTCGTACACGATTTGCAATTGCTGTGCGTTCGCTTCCGAGAGCGACGGTAGATTGATCAGCAACCGGTCCTGCAATCGCTGCGGTTTCAGCGGCAATTTGTTGAGCTGGGCCGACCACAGCAACGACGGCTGATCATTGAACCCCGTGGGCAGAGCCAATTCGAGGTACGTCACCTTCGAGCGGATGTCCAAATCGATCCAATTAACGCAACGGCCTCCGCTGCCGACGATCGTGTGCAGCGTTTGCGATTGCACGATGGCCGGGGGAAGCGCCGCCGTCTGGGGACGCGAACGCTTCACCTGCTGCGCGCGGGGTTGGCCCACAAAACGGTACACGCCCAGCAAGTGGCGGCCGGGCGCGTACTCGGCCTCGGCCCATTCACCCACGTCGACACTCGGCGGCGGATCGAGCAACTGCACGTCCAGGTCGGCGACCGCTTCGACCGCCATGAGGCCCGACTGATATGCGACCCCGTCGGCCCACACGCTCGGCAGCACGACCGCATCGTCGGCTGGCGCGCTGATCGGCTGCGCGAATTGGACTGCGAGCCGAACCGGTCCTCGTCGCCGCTCGGTGAGTTCGACGGTCCAGAGTTGGCCGGCCTCGAGAAGCGAGGAGGAGGTCTGTTTGACCGCGACGCCGCCGAGCCCCGTGACGATCACCTCGGCCGACGGTTTGTGCGGCAGCAAAAATGTCAATCGATCGACATGGGCCTGCTGCACGTCGTAGATCAGTTCAGCATGCGTGTGGACGACATCCTCATCGACGACCGTCGCGATGAGCGTGCGGGCCGTGAGCCGGGGCTCGATCCGTTCGACGCGCGTCGAAAGCCGCACCGTGTCTGTCGTGAACCGGTAAGCCAGCGACTGCTCGGCCTCGACGGCGTTGTCGGCCTTGATCGGCTCGGCCCCTTCGATGGTGGCCGGTCGCAATCGCAGGTCGTCGACGCTGACGAGCGTGATCGACCCGCGAATGACCGTCGTGTCGCGCAGCGTCATGCGCGGCACGCTCCAGTCACGCTGCTTCCAGTTCGACAGCCAACCGTCGGGCGTGTGACGTGCGACCACTTTGAGCACGGCAGCCGCATTGGGCAAAAGCGGTTTAGGGAGCGCGATCTGGTGGCGTAGCTGCGCGGCATCGAGCGGGTAACGTTCCCAAACAGCGGGCTGCTCCCCCACGTGAATCGACTCGATGGACCAATTCACCGGGGCGATGAGATCGAGCGTGTGTCGCGGTTGCGACTGGGCGAGCAGTTGAAACGAACCGTGCCACTGGATCGAACGGTCTCCGAGCGTGAATTGTTCCGTGCCGGAGACATCCAAGCGCGGCTCGGGTCGCCGCAGCTGAGCGGTGAGCTGCGCCTGGTCGCTTGTGGCGTAGTAGGCCGCCACGCTGCGCAGGCGTGTTGAGTCGTCGTGAATGTCCCCCAGCGCCGCCACGTCGACCCCCAATAGGCCTTGCGGCTGAGGGTGCTCGTACAGCCAGTGCTCGTCGAGTCGCACGCCGATGAGTCCCGTGTGCTGCTCGACATCGCGCGGGCGAACCACGCTCAACGCCCAGGCCGCTTTCAACGCTCCGGTCCGTTCGGCGACCAGACGCAGGACGACGCGCTCCTGGGTGGCCTCGCGCAGTTGCACGTTCAGCACGCGCGATTTCTCGCCCGGCGTGATGGTCCACCGCGCCAAATGGGGCGACTGCAACTCGATGATCTCGAAACCCTCGGGCACATCGAATTGATAGGCGTCCACGGGACGCTGCAAGGCCTCGAGCGCGAAGCTGGCGTCGAGCCGTTCGAGTGCTTCGCTGAGCGAAACGATCGACAAACTGCGGGCATGCACGACGCGCTGCGTGCGTTGTTGCCGATTATTGAGCGTCCATTGCACGTCGGTCGGCCCGGGGGGGACGAGCAACTCGAAGCGGCTGACGTTGAGTTGATCGTCGACCGTGCGCGCGACGACCGACGCTCCCTGCTTCACTTCCACGTTGCCCCCGACGGTCAGTTCCCAGCGGTTGCTCGGCGCATGCGGGAGTCGCACTTTGAGCGATTGTCGCGTGGCGAGGGTTTCGACCGGCGCGAGCATTTTCAGTTCCAATTGCTTGCGGCCGAGCCCCTCGACGAACCAGTGCACCGCGCCAAGGGGCGAACGCCCAATGGCCGCCGAGCGGCCATCGACCGTGGCGCTCAAGAGGCCGACGCCGTCGAGTTCCAGCGGCACCATGAGCACGCCGTCGGCGAGCACCTCGACGTCGAGCGTGCCGTGGATGTGTGCCCGGCCCGACTCGACGCGCACCTGATACGATGACGCCGTCATCACGACCGACTGCGGCGGCTGCTGGGCCGGGGGGTGCTTGAGCGCCGCGCGCTCGAGCAGCTCGCGATACTCGTCGGTCGACAGCAGCACACGTCGCGGCGCGCTTTCGAGCAGCACCGGGAGTTGATCGCTGCTGAGAAATAAGTCACGAACAAGCGGTGGTTCGGCGGCAGAGACGCTCGCCCATGCGGCGACCATCGCCAGCAGGATCAGCCCGTTGCGAGTCATGAAACTACGCATGGTCTCCCTCCGTCGGTGTGTCGACCGTGGCTGCCGCAGCGAGTTCCGGCGGCGATTTGACCGGGGACGACACGGTGGCGCGTGGTCGGCGCCAGACGAAATACTCGACGGTCCACAGCACCGCGACCAAGCCGAGCGCCGCGAACAGGCCGTCGTTGACCAGCTCATACCACAGATAGGGGCGAAACACGCCCAGCACGATGAACAGCGCGAACGATGCCCCCGCGGCGAGCAACCGTTGTTCGCACGACGAGCGAATCAGCAGCGCGCCGCCGATCAGCACCAAGGCACACACCAGCGCCTGCAACGAGCCGCCGTCGACAATCGACAGCCGCAAGGCGGCCTCGCGCGTCGGGTCGATGGCCGCGAACAGGAACACACGGCCGTCGCTCACCAGTGTGTCGCGCGGCGTTGGTGGCTGCGGCGCCCCGTGGGTCACCCAGGCGAGCAACTCGCTTTCGCTTCGCACGCTGCGCGGCACATACCCCCAGCGGCGCAGGGTGCGTCCCGACTGCGGCTGCCAGAGCCAGCGCATCTCGGGCGACCACGGCCCATCGACGGCGATCACGCTTTGGTGTTCGGGCAGATTCACCGACAGATACACCTTTTGGATCGCCGGAGAGTCGGCAAATGCCGGCAGAATAAAACTCTGCGCGCGGTCGGCCAGCGTGTAACGCAATTCCAGCAGGTGCACGCTCTCTCCCTTGGACGTGCCCAGCGGGATGAAAAACTCGTGCTCGCGGCCCTTCTCGAGCGTGACGTTGCGGCCATCGACCCGCACCGGATCGATATCGAACTCGGCTCCTTCGGCGAGCGTGAGTTGCAGCCGTTGCTGCGCGCTGCGGAATCGATACCAGGCCTCGACGCGCTGCTGTCCGCTGCGCGACACGACGCTCCGCACCAGCGCGCGTTCGATGCTCGTCCGCTTGATCTCTTCCAGCTCGTAACGCGTGGCCGACAAGCGGAGTTGCCAGTCGTCATGGAACTCGAAGGCGCGGGCCGCGTCGCTCACAACCGGCGCGCCGCTCATTAAATCTTGTTGGGGATCGATCGGCCGCAGGCCTTGCGGCTCTCCTTGCTCGACGACGTCGATGCTCTCGGCTTTACTGATCACGATTTGGCCCCAGGCCCGATCGACCAGCCGCGGCCGCAAATGCGCCAGCGGCACCTCAAGTGTCTTGCCGACGTCGAACTTTTCGAGCGGCAAATCCCAACTCAGGCGCACCACGACCGTCCCCAGGAGTTCGCGGTCCCCTTCGAGCAACCAGGCGACATAGCCTTCGTCCAGATCGTCGGGTGGCGGGGTGATGGTCGACTCGCGGATGCCCGGAGTGTCGTTGTGCAGCTTGCCGAGCAGGGCTTGAGGCACGTCGAGGCGCAGTTGTTTGACGCCGCTGTAGAGCACGTCGTAGGTGAGGGTCGATTGGTACTTGACCACGCCCGACTCGACCCGCGCGGTCAGGAATTGCCGCACCGAGATTTGCGGCTTGCGCCGCTGCGCTTGTACGATCAGCTCGGGTGTCGCCTCCGAGTATCGATACGCTTGCACGACTCTCAGCGCAGCTCGGTTGGGCACCACGGTATCGACCCCCTTGAGCGCCTCGGCGAGCGCGACGCCGCGCAAACCGGTGACCGTCTCAGGATTCACCCGCAAGCTTTCTGGGGCGTACAGGACGAGCCCCCCCTGGGCGCGTTCGGCTTGCTGCGTGGCAAGGCGTGGGACGGGTATCGGCACGGTCGCAAATAGCGGCCCGGGCGAGTCGAGCTCCGGATGACTGAGTGTCCGGTTGAGTTGGATGACCAGTCCGACGCGCCCCAGCGCTTGGCGCGCGAGGTTGACGATCAACCGTTTCTGCCCCTCCCCTTCGAGCCGATGTGATTCGATGGCCGCCGCCGTCACGCCCTGCTTGGCGAGTCCCGACACCTGCCGCACCGTAAAATTCGCGGGGACCTCGTATTCCAAGCGGAACACGCCGGCCCGCTCGATCGTCAGCAGGCTTTGCAAATAGAGCGTGAGGCGATCGCTTTGCAGTTCGGCCTCGAAGAGCTCGTCGGCCAAAATGCGTGGCTGGACTTTTTCGACACTCAAGGTCAACGCGTAAGCCGAGCTGGCGTAGCGAAACGCAAACGCCCAGGCGGATTTGGTCAACTCGCCGGGGAGCTCAGCGCGGTCGATCTGCAACAGGCCGACGCGCTGGGCGATGTCGGCGCGCAACTGGGGGTGTACGCGGACGACGATCACCCCGTGCTGCCGTTCGACGCCGCCGATGATGATCTGCGGCACGCCCAGCGACTGTTTGGCCTCTTCGCCGCCGAGGCGTTCGAGTTCAACGATCAAATTTTGCCGCGACCGGGCGGGCTCGAACAGCTCGACGTTCACCGTTTGGCGACCATCGGCCGCCGGGGTGACGTTCCAGTGCTTTACGTTCGGATCGAACACGTTGACCACGCGCTCCGTGGCGCTCGTCGTCAAGCTGAGCTTGGGCAACTCGGCGCGGTGGATCGTGTATTGGCAGTCGAGTCGGGTGCGCATGACCCCTTCATCGAGAAAGACTTGCTGCTGGACGGTGGCGCTGGCCAAGGCCGTGAGCCCTTGCGCCCCTTCGCTGCGCGGCACCCATTCGACCTGCACGGTCTCGGCCGCCCCGACAAAGGCCTGGAGCTGTGAGTGCTTGGCGTTCGGCTCGGCAGGCACATCGCTGGCGGCGATGAGCGGTTGAATCTCGATTTTCACGCCGGGCTCGTCGATCCGCACCTGCCAGCGGCTCACCGCCGCGAGCGGTGGCTGGAACGACACGCGATTGCGCCCCGGCGATTTATCGAACCCCTTGGCATATTCGAGCGTCAACTCGGCCGTGGTCGGCTCGTCTTTCTTGCGCTCGAGGAGCAGCGCGTAGCCTTGGCCCGGCTCGTGAACGACGCGAGCGCTCTGCTGACCGAGCTTGGCCGAGGTGAGTGCCGCATCGGCGAGCCGCAGCGGGATGCGATGCCAACCTTCGCCCATCGCTTCGATCTTGAGCTGAGCCGTGACCTGCATCACGTCACGCTTCAGGACCGCCTCGTGGGTCGCTTCGGTGATCAGCGAGCGGAACAGCGGCTTGGGACGTTCGCCGGGCGCTTGGTTCTCGCGGGCCGCCTTCCATAACTCGCGAAACTTGTCGTAGGGCAAAAAGACGCCACGCCCCTCTTTCTCGAACACCTCGCGCAGCTTGGTGTAGGGAATGTAGATGGTTTGCTCTTTGAGCTCGTCACCCTGTGCTGCCGCGGGGGGCGTGACTGCTGGAGGCATGGGTTTGGGCGGTTCTTGGGCCCATGAGATCGAACAGAGAATCGCCCAGCTCAAGAGAGCCTGAGCGCTGGCGCGCAATGCGATCATGGTCAGATATCCATGAAGATGGGAAAGACGAATCTTGGCCTCCACGCGTTTGCGCGGAGACACACTCGACGCTGCGTCATCGTACTCTGACGCCACGAGCAGAGGGAAAGTTCCCAGCCGTTTTCGCCGAGTTTATCGGGACATGCTCGCCCGACCGGTCACGCTCGCATAGCCGGTCCGTCTCGGGCCGGTCGAGTCGGATAGCCGGTCCGTCTCGGACCGGATGGGTTCCGCTCGCAACTGGGAGATAAAGTCGCTATGCAAGAGTGGCTGGTGTTATGCGCATAACCCGGCGAGTGACGTTTGACGCCGCCTCTGAGTGGTCCGGGTTTTGCTAACGCAAAACGCCAGCCACCCACCCGCTATGGGAGCCAATCGTGCTTAATACGCCGAGGCGGGCTTGGTGCTCGACGGCGGACGACGCTTCTCGAACAGCCCGCTCATCGTGCCGGTCGTTTTCGGACGGATCGAGTTGGGATCATCTTTCGGGAACTGATCGGCGTTGCCACCCGGCCCGAACACGATCGACTTCGACGGGGGCTTATAGCCCACCTTGTCCAAGAACTTCTCGACGTTGATGGCCTCGACCCCGAGCGCCTTGGCGTCGGCGATCCATTGGTCGTACTTGGGTTTGCACTTCGGGGTGTAATCACCCACGACCAGATAGCGGGCCTGAGCCGTGAGCGTTCCGGTCTGCGTGCCATCGTCGAGCAACTCGCCGTCAATAACGCCGCCGGAGATCGCGATCAGGCTGCGCAATTGCACGAGGCCGTCGATGTCCGGATCGTTGACCCTGATGCGACCGGCGATCACAAAGTGCTCGGGCTTGCCGGGGTCCCACAGCGGCGTGTAGATTTTGTCGCCCGGCACGAGCGGGTTGACCAACGAGTCGTCGAGGATGCGGGCCTCGGCCAGGTGGTCGTCGAGCACGCGCGTCACTTCGAGCTTGCCCTTGGCTGTCTTCGAGTCGGGGCTATGCACGGTGAACGAAATTTGTGGCTTCAGGTAGTCGGCACGCCCCAGGTTGATCCACACGGTGCGCGTGCGTTGATTGACCAGACGAATCTCGCCGTCGTCCGAGATGATGCTTTCAAGGCCTTGAAAACCATCGACCTTCGTTCGCAGTTCGTCGAGTTGCTTGTCCTTGACCGCCAGCATCTTGACGAGGTCTTCTTTCTCCTTGTTGGCCGTCTCTTCGATTTGGGCTTTTTCTTTCTGGGCCGTGTCGATCTTGGCGACCAAATCCTTCAGTTCGTCGTCTTTCTTGCGCAGGCCATCGTTGAACTTGGCCTGTTGATCGGCGAGGTCGGCTTCGGCCTTCTTTTGGGCGTCTTCCGAGGCCTTGACCTTGGCTTGCGACGCGGCTTCGGCCTTCTCGATGCGGGTCGACTGATCGGCGAGCTGCTTTTGCAAGGTCTCGCGCCCCTCGTCGGTTTCGAGCTTCGCTTTAAGCAACGCTTCGATCGCGTGGTGATAGCTCTTTTGACCCGTCGCGCCGGGGAGCGCGTCGAGGTACTTCTTCATGTCCGCGTCATGCGCTTCGCCGAGCTTGTTGACCCGTTCGAGGTCGGTCGGACCGGGGTCCTCGATGCCAATCCACTCGACGACCTTGCCCAGGTTTTCCAGGTCGAGGCGCGACGACGCTTCGGCCGTTTTGACCTTCTCCAGTTCCGTGCTCAGCTGCGCGGTGAGGTCTTCTCTTTGCGTGAAGAACGTAAACGTCGTGAGGCTCAACAACACGACGAGACAGAACAGCAGGATCAGCGAGATTTGCAATCCCTGATTCTCACCGCTGGCCATGGCGGAACCTCTCTAGAGAAGGTCGAAACGACGGCGAAACAAATAATCGGCAGATGAACACCAACACGCAACGTCATCGAGACGACGAGCCGCGTGCTGGCCCTGATAAGCGGTCATGCTGACCGATGGTGCTATCCAGTCTAATTAAGCTCGCGCGATGACGTCAAAGGAAATCGCCTCGGCTCGGACCGCTTTTGCTCGCGGCAGTCGCTTCCCAAGTGCTCTGGTGCTTGACAGTTGTGCGCATGCACCCCTAGGATTGGCCACCACGACCGTCAGGGTCCCTACGAACTGAATCGCAGCCGCGGGCCCACTTATTCCCAGCCGTCGAGACCTTCATGCGTGGCCCCATGCGTCAGTCTATGCTTCCTGGCCTTGAGCCGCTCGATGAATCGGCTGAAGGTGTTGCGGCAGAACCGGTTGCGTCGCAAGAGACGGTCGAGTCCGCTGCTCCCGTCGATACGGGGCCGGGCATCCCCGACCTCTCTGGCCAGACCGTCTGGGTCATCGACGCCAACAGCCTCATCTTCCAGGTGTTTCATGCCATTGCCGAGATGACGAGCCCCAAGGGGGAGCCGGTCAACGCCACCTTTGGATTCACCCGAGACATGTTGCAGTTGATCGAGAAGAAGAAGCCGAACTACTTGTTTTGCGCCTTCGATCGCTCGGAGCCCACGTTTCGACACGAGCTGTTCCCGGAATATAAGGGGCATCGCTCCGAGTGTCCGCCGGACCTCATCCCGCAGTTCGGCCAAATCCAGCGCATGCTCGAGGCGCTGCACATCCCGGTCCTGTCGGTGGCCGGGTACGAAGCGGACGACATCCTGGCGACGCTCGCTGCTCAGACGCAGGCCGCCGGCGGCATGTGTTATGTGGTCACGAGCGACAAAGACTGCCGACAGCTCATCACGCCGCAGGTCAAAGTGTACAACATCCGCAAGGATCAACTGCTCGACGACGCGGCCGTGCTCGCCGACTGGGGCGTGCGACCCGATCAGGTTGTCGATTTTCAGGCCATCGTCGGCGACCCGGTCGATAACGTTCGCGGCGTGCCGGGCATTGGCCCCAAGGGGGCTCGCGAACTGCTCGAGAAATATGACACGCTCGACAACCTGCTCGCGCACGTCGACGAGATCAGCGGCGCGAAAAAGAAGCAGAGCCTGATCGACAGCCGCGACGTGCTCAAGCTCAGCCGGCAACTGGTGAAGCTCGATGCGAATGTGCCCGTCGAGGTCGACTGGAATCGAGGGCGCGTCGGTGGGATCGACGTCACGGCGGCGCTTGTCTTGTGTCAGGAGTTGGGCTTCCATCGCCTCGGCGAGCAGATGCGGTCATTGCAGGTGGCGGCCGCACCGGCCTCGTGGGACGCCATCTACACGGCGGTCGACACGCCCGAAAAATTCGCCGCGCTGCTCGACGAGTTGCGGCAGTACAAGTCCATCTCGTTCGACACCGAGACGACCAGCATCGCGCCGACGCTCGCCGAGCCGGTCGGTTACGCGCTCTGCGCGCGGCCGGGCGTGGCGTACTACGTGCCTGTCCGCGGACCTGCGGGTGAGGCGGTGCTCGATAACCGAACCGTGCTCGCCGAGTTGGGGCCCATTCTTGAGGATCCGCAGATCGAAAAGATCGGGCAGAACATCAAGTACGACATGATCGTGATGCGCAACCAGGGGGTCGAGCTGCGCGGCGTCGCCTTCGATTCGATGGTCGCCAGCTACTTGCTCGACGCCGGCGAACGGGTCCACAACCTCGACGAATTGTCGGCCCGATACTTGAATCACACCACGATCAAGATCGACAGCCTGATCGGCACAGGCAAGCAACAGAAGCGCATGGACGAGGTGTCGATCGACAAGGTCGCCCAGTACGCGGCCGAAGACGCCGACGTGCCGCTGCGGCTGCGACCGATCCTGGACGCAAAACTGCGCGCGTCGGAGCTCGACACGCTGTTTCGCGATGTCGAGATTCCGCTGATCGACGTGCTCGCCGAGCTCGAATACAACGGCATTCGCGTCGATGTGGGTCGGCTCCGCGCGTTGAGCGAAGAATACGGTCGGCGGATGGCGGTCATTGAGCAGGAGATTTACACGCTGGCCGGTCATCCGTTCAATATCGCCTCGCCGAAGCAATTGCAGCAGGTGCTCTTCGAGGAGTTGAAGCTGCCGATCATCAGCAAGACCAAGACCGGGGCGAGCACCGACGCCGATGTGCTCGAGGAACTGTCACGCAAACATCCGCTGCCCGCCAAGGTGCTTGAGTATCGCCAGTACGCGAAGCTCAAGGGGACCTATCTCGACGCCCTGCCCGAGCTGGTCAATCCGCGCACCCTCCGCGTACACGCCTCGTTTCATCAGGCGGTCGCAGCCACGGGTCGGCTCAGCTCAAGCGACCCGAACCTGCAAAACATTCCGATCCGGACCGAGGTGGGGCGCGAAATTCGTTCGGCGTTTTTACCCGGTGCGGACAACGAACTGCTGCTGGCCGCGGATTACTCGCAGATCGAGTTGCGCGTGCTCGCGCACTACAGCCAAGACGAAACCTTGTGCGCGGCCTTCGAGCGCGACGAAGACATCCACGCGCTGGTCGCATCTCAGGTGTACAATGTGCCCCTGGCCGAGGTCAGCAAGGAGCAGCGTCGCGCGGCCAAGGCGGTGAACTTCGGCGTCGTCTATGGCCAGAGCGCCTTCGGTCTCGCCAAGGGGCTCGACATCGAACAGGACGAGGCGCAGCAGTTCATCGACGCCTACTTTGCTCGTTACCCGGGCGTCGCCAAGTTCATTCAAGAGGTGCTTGTCTCGTGCGCTCAGCAAGGTTACGTAACGACCATCCTCGGGCGGCGTCGAGCCATTCGCGGCATTCGTCCCGGGGCGACATCGCAGCGCAATCTCGCCGAGCGGACGGCGGTCAACACGGTGATCCAGGGCTCGGCGGCTGACATCATCAAGCTGGCCATGATTAACATTCATCGCCGCCTCAAGACCAGTCAGCTCCAGGCTCGGATGCTGCTGCAAATTCATGACGAACTCATCTTCGAGGTGGCCGAGCAGGACCACGAGGCACTCCAGTCGTTGGTCGTCGAGCAGATGTCGAGCGTCATGTCGCTGCGCGTGCCGCTCAAGGTGGATGTTAAAAGTGGCCGCAACTGGGCTCAAGCGGAGTAAGCGATCATGCTGGTGGTCGGCTTGTTGGGAGGCATCGCCTGCGGCAAGAGTTTGGTGGCGCGGCAGTTCGCCGAGTTGGGGGCCGTCATCCTCGACGCCGACCGCGCGGGGCACGAGGTCCTGTGTCTACCGGAGATCGAAGCGTCCGCCCGTGCACGCTGGGGGGACGCGATCTTTGGCCCCGACGGACATGTCCAGCGGGCCAAGCTCGCGGCCATCGTGTTCGCCCCGGGCGAGCGAGGACTCGCGGAACTCGCGTATCTTGAGTCGCTCACCCATCCACGCATCGGCGAGCGGCTCGAACAACAGGTGATCGCGGCCGAGCGGGCCGGCTACAAGGTCGCGGTCCTTGACGCCCCCGTCATGCTCAAGGCGGGCTGGCAACGCTACTGCCAGCGGCTCGTATTCATCGACGCCCCTTGGGAGCAGCGCGTGCTACGCGCTCAGCAGCGCGGCTGGAGCGCTGCGGAGCTCAAGGCCCGCGAGGCACGTCAGCCGTCGCTCGACGTGAAACGGTCCGTGTGCGACACGGTGATCGACAACAGCGGCACGATCGACGCGACCGGCGCGCAAGTCGAGCGGCTCTGGTGTGAGTTGCTGCGCGGTTGACATTCGGCAACATGGTTGTTGTTTCGCCACGCGTGTTGCGGCGGGGCAACATGACCTCGGACAGGCCATTCTGTCGCAAGGCATGACCTGCTGCGGAGATGCGCTCGGATGCAGTGTTTTTCGCCCGTCGCGGCATTCGGCTTGCCCTGCCTTGAGTCAGCACCTTTTTACTGACTCATGTCGAGAAACACCTCGTGGCACTCAGCGGACTCTCGTCGATCGCAACCCTAGGACGACTCGCCTCGATGGCGTGGGTGTTCCTGTTGGCATTGTGTGATCCGTCCGCGGCCGATGAACCCACGCCGGTTGTTCTCGAAGTGACCGTCTCGTCGGGCCGGGCCTTTACGGGGGCGGTCGACGTTCGCTCCGATGGCCAGTACCTCTGGCTGCGAACCACGAAGTCGGGGACCACATTTGTCCGCCGCCTTGAATGGTCGAGCGTCAAAAAAATTCTGGGTCCGGAAGGGGACCTGGCGATCGAGCATATCCGGGATCACTTGCCTCGCTGGCGCAGCACAGTGCCGCGTGTGCCTCGCACCTTGCCCCCCTCTCCTGCCCCGACGACGACGGGCGAGCCGGCGCCGATCGTTCGGACCGTCGCGGTCGACGCCCGCACGGCCAACTGGGATGCCGACGTCGAGAGCGATGGTTTGCTTGTCGACGTTCGTCCGCTCGATGGTCAAGGGGAGCTCGTTGCGTGCAGCGGGCATGTTGAGTTTGAGCTGATCGGCGTAGGGCCTGGGACCACCGATCGGCTCGTGACCTTTCCGGTGCTCGGGCGTTGGGTGCGACCGCTGACAGTCGAACAACTTGGGCCCAACGGCCTGGTCGTGAAGCTGGAGTTTCAGGCCGACCATCCGGAGTTCAACTTACAACTCTCGAATTGGGGCACGTTGCACACGAAGCTCGTCGTGCCCGGTCACGGCGTGTTCGAGGTCTCGCAAGACCTGTCGGATCTGCGACGCTCCAGTCCGCTGCGCGATCTCTTACAGCAACAAATTCAAGGGCGATTTTT